>NZ_CP136651.1:2434000-2738250 GCF_036784765.1 Novosphingobium sp. ZN18A2
CAAACGGCATCGAGACGATCACCGTTCGATTTGGGCCAAGCACCGAAGTGAACGCGGATTTCGATCTCGGCAATGGTACGGGCCTTCTCATTTCTGCAGATCTTGCCAAGCAACTGAAGCTTGCCCCCGTAGGAGTTGAACCGGGCGGAGGAATTGGTGGCGCGGCAGACCGTCTGGTCGTTTTCGTTCCGCAACTGGCTATAGCCGGCAAGACGTTTTACAATGTTCGTGCGCATGTTTCCGGCAACATGCAGGAACCGGCGAATATCGGAGTTTCAATCCTCCGGCATTTCCGGATCGTGACCGACTTTCCGAACGGTCAGGTTTGGTTTGAGGCGCAAGGCCCGGATTGAACATCCTTATCCCCTAAAGAGGCAGCATACCTCACTGAGTTGCTGTCAAACCGGACCAAATTCCGGCTAGATTGAATGCGCATCTCGCCGCCAATTTCAGGGAACCTGAACCAAATTTAACGTCGCCGTGCCGGAACGGATGGCGCTTGCAAGGCTTGGTCTAATGTGAGCCGCATAAGGAGCACCACATGACCAAAGCAACTCCGCATATCCTTGTCCTTGGTGGCAACTTCGCCGGCCTCGGCGCCGCGCAGAAGATTCGCGAATATGCCGGTGACGACGTTCGCATCACCGTGATGGACCGCAAGACCTACCTCCTGTTCGTGCCCAACATCCCGGGTGACGTATTCGAGGGACGCGATCCCGCTCTGGCCCAACGCATGGATTTGGTCGACACGCTCACCCGCGATAAGATAGATTTCATTCACGGCGACGTGAAGCAAATCGACGTCGATACCAAGTCTATACGCTTCACTCCGGCAGAGCGACCTGGTGCAGAAGACGAGACGATGGGCTACGACTATCTCGTAGTCGCAGTTGGCAACCGACTGGCCTTCGACCGGATCGACGGCTTTGCCGAGCACGGCCACACGGTAGCCGACCTCTATCACGGGAACCGCCTGCGCCGTTACCTGGAAGAAGAGTACAAAGGCGGTCCGATTGCGATTGGCTCAGCCCGATTCAACCAAGGAGATGGCGCCGACGGGCTGGAGCCCTATCCCGGTGGCAAAATCCCCCGCGCCACGGCCGCTTGCGAAGGTCCACCAGTTGAAGTCATGCTCTCGGCCGCAACTTGGCTCAAGAACCACGACCAGGGCGGTCCCGAAAAGGTGACCGTGTTCACGCCAGCCGACCTGATTGCCGAAGACGCGGGCGAGAAGGTAGTCAAGCAACTCCTAGATATCGCCGGCGGCATGGGCTTCAACTATGTCAACAAGGGTAAGGATATCGTGCGCTTGACCGCTGATGGCGTGGAACTGGCAAGCGGAACGTCAATTGATGCGGAAGTGAAGATCATCTTCCCCGACTGGGTCGCACACGATTTTCTTAAAGATCTGCCCATCAGCGACAACATGGGCTTCATCAAGACCGACCTGTTCATGCGCAATCCCGACTACCCGGATGTCTTCGCGGTTGGCGACTGCGCGGCGGTGACTGTGCCCAAGCTGGGCGCGATTGGGCATCAACAGTGCGATATCGCGGCGAAGCAGATCGCCAAGGACATTGGCAAGATAAGCGGTGAAAAAGCTGCCAGTCATTTACAACCGGTAGTCTATTGTATCGGCGACATGGGCGACAACAAGGCCTTCTACATCCGGTCGAACAGTTGGTTCGGCGGCGACACGCAAGTGCTCAAGATGGGCCACACCGCCTATTTCCTGAAGCAGGAATACCGCAACCTGTTCTTCATGCGGCACGGCAAGGTGCCCTCATGGGGGCTCGATTTCGCCGAGTTGCTGCAGGAGAAGGTCGCCGCCTGACGCGGCAGACACACCCCCAAGACCTTGAATGGCCACTCCGAAAACAAGTCGACTGGGACGCCACGTCCCGGCGAAAGGAAAAATTGATGCCCCGCGGAATGAAAAACGGCGTCGCGATCGCAATCAACCAGACATCGATCGTCAATCGCCCCGAATCGTTCGCCCAGATGCAGAAGGTGGGGCCGCGCGTTTGTATCACCACGGCCAACTCGCCCGATTTTCTTGGCTTCTATGCCCTCATTGAGGTGGGTTCGCACCCCGTCGGCGGAAGGTTCGGCGGCGCAAAGGTCGTCAACGCCGACAGCCTGCAGGCGATCATGGACGACCCCTCTGCAATCAACATCAATCCATTGAAGCTGTGGCAGTACACGGTCTGGAACAATCCCGACGCGCACGAGAAGATGCACGCGGAAAATTTCGAGCGCATCTTCGAGCTATGCTCAGACTGCCTGACCATGGTCGTCGAGGGACCTCAGGAACCGGTCTTCGAAGTTGTCGCGTCGGACATGCCGCCGATTGATGCGATGGTGGATTTGCCCGCACAGATGGGCGCCGCATTCGCCAAGCAGCAACCCGTGCCCAAGGCACGTCTCCAACTACAGCGTCTGGTCGCGATCGGCGAACATAAGTTGAAGAAGGGCACCGAGGCCGAATTTGAGAAGGGAGTGGTAGCGACGCTCAACACGCTCAAGAAGGAAGCGCCCGGAATGATCGGCTGGATGGTCATGAAGAGACTGGGCGAAGCCGCGCTTGGCCCGCTGCAATTCGGGCCTAAGGAAGTCTGGCAGTCGCTCGAGACGCTCGGCGCCAATCCGCCGGACGAACCGCGCACAGTTTGCGGCATCTACGGCAAAGACTATGACGGTGTTGCCATCCCTCACGAAGGTTACCCGGAATACTATGTTCACACGGAATGGCAGGATCCGACCGCACTGATGTTCGGACTTTCCCTGCCTGCGGTGAACCCCGAAATCCGCAAGATTCACGATGAAGGCGTGATGGAGCACCTGGTCAGTTCGCCACCCTACTACCGCGTGTTCGCGCCGATGATGGAAGACATGATTGCCTTCCACTGATCGTTTCTGCCACCATCGGATGTTCGAGCAGAAGCTACGGACATGGTATCGCCTTTCATAGAGGCTGGAATGCCCCGCTCGATCTCTCACGTTACCGAGCGGGGCATTCGTGCATGTGGCAGAGGTCCACTCTAGGTCACCGACTCATTATGCCGCAACCAAATCCTGATTGAGGCGAGTTGGACGGAGGCGAGGAAGTTGTCGTCGCGCTTGTCGTAGCGCGTTGCCACGGCTCTGAAATGCTTGAGTTTGCTGAAGAAGCGCTCAATCAGGTTGCGATATCGGTAGAGGAATGGGCTGAACGCGGATCGCCTGACGCGCTGGGGCATGGGCGGGATGTTGGCGAAAGCGCCTTTATCGGCGATGGCAGCGCGCAGATTGCCAGCATCGTAGGCGCGGTCTGCCAGCAGGATCGAACCGGGTGTCAGGCTGTCGAGCATTTGATGTGCACTGTGACCGTCATAGGCTTGCCCCTCGCTCAAGAGGAGACTGATCGGCAGGCCAAGCGTGGCCCCGAAGGATCTTCACAGGAATAATAACAGAACCCACGTGAGCTCCGGCAGGCCAACCAAAAGAAGAGTTGGATCGCAGCGGAGGAGAGGTCGAGCTACTTGGTCGCATATTCGCCGGGCTGGGCCTTGAACTTGTCTCGGGCAAACGCCTTGGCCGCAGCCGCCGAGCTAAAGACCTCCTCTTGAAGTTCGATATCGACCAGCGGATAGCCCTGTGAATTGTAGCGCGTGCTCCGCAAGGTAAGTCGAAAGTTCCCGTCCGCATCCTTCTCGATCAGAAATGGCTTATTTTCAGATTTGGACATGGATGGACTCCTGTTGAGATGACAAAGTCGAAATGGGCTCCTCTTTCGCCGCCCCCTGAGAATGAAGGGCCAGACCGGAAATTTTGCTGCGGGAGGCGGAGATCCGTCGTCTGCGACGAAGCCTTTCCGATATAGTCCGTCTCGACATTTATTCAACGAACCATGTTCCGGATCACGCCGCCGTCGAGGCTCTATTATGCGACGACGGCGCCTGATGATTCGACGACTTTGCCGCGAACACGAGCGTATGCCACTCGTCGCGACTGTCTGGATAGGCGGGGAGCGTGATCTCGTCGACGCTGAAGCCGACGGCCTCAAGCCGTTTGACGAACTCCGCATCGGGATAGGCTGACCAGACGGCCAGCACGCCGCCAAGGCGAAGCGCGGCATATGCTTCTCGCAACCCCCAGGCGCAATAGAGGCGTTCGTTGCCCAATGTCACAAGGCCATCGGGCCCGTTGTCGACATCCAGAAGAATGGCGTCGTAGCTTTCGCGGGTTTTGCTGATCTCGTCATAGACGTCGGCGATCCGTAGTGTGACCCGCTGGTCGTCGAGCGCGCCGGCGAACAGGTGGGACAGCGGCCCCTGCGCCCAAGCCACGACATCGGGCACGAGCTCGGCAACCACGATCCTTGCTTCGGGCGACCAGACGTCCAGCGCTGCTGCGAGAGTGTATCCCATGCCCAAGCCGCCGATCAGCACGTCACCTTCAGTCGAAGAGAGGCGTTCGCACGTCATTCTCGCCAGGGCCTGCTCTGAGTGAAAGTGGAGGTTTCCCATAAGCTCATCGGCGCCAACCTGGATCCAGAAGTCTGCGCCGTGACGCATGAGGTGCAATTCCCTGCCGCCGGGAATCTCGGCCCGATCCAACACCTCGACCGGTAGAATGGCGTCCGCGGCTTCATCCATTCTGTAATTTCCCTTGTTGTTTTTCGGCAAAGCGGACTGCAAGCCTGCGGCGCCTTGCGGTCATCTGGTGCCGCGCCTTGAAGTTCCTGCCGGTTGTTGGCGCATTGCACTTTGTGAGGCTGGCATAAGGAGGTGCTCTCGAAAGGTTATCGCATGCGACCGAGCATGAAGAATTGAGATGGTTGGAAATCCGTAATTCCTGGCTCACTTGACCAATCGAGCCTCACAAAAAGGGGCCTCTGCTCTCAATTGAGAGCAGAGGCCCTTAAGTGGAGTTCGGCATCACAAAAATGTGTTGCCTCCCTTCGGGTCGCCTGGTTGCAGGCTCTTCTGCATTCGGTTGTAATAGGTGTTCAAAATCGGTTCCGATGGCCATTCGCGGGCCTTTTCCAGCGCGTCGTGAGCGCGTATTCAGCCTTGGTCGCTTGCAATGAAAAGATAGGTCAGCCCATCGTCCAAGGCTGCGTTGCCTTCGTGAATGACCGTCATCGCGGCTTAACTTCCCGGCAACGGATGAAGAACCTGAGGGCTGCTCCTAGAAACAGAGCCTCGGGGAATGCGTGTGCTTGCTTACGTCATCCGGTGCGGAAAAAATCGGTCACATCGGCCTCCTCTTCGTAGCGGGAGCACAATGTGTCTCTCAGTCGCAGAAGCTCAAGGCAAATGACCGCGATAAACAAGTTGATAACATGTTCTCGAAACGATGTATCGCAAAAAAGGAGCCTCTTCTAATTTAGACTTGAGATATCGAAATTTATTTCGTCTATTCAGACGTTTGGCAAATTAGGCGGCCAGCTTGCGCCTTTTCACGCTCGCGCGCAATCTGGAGGGCGCGATTGGCCATCTCGCGCCATGCAGCCTCGGAACGCAGGGCCCTTTCCTTTATGTTGCCAAGCTGAGCAGTCTCGGCTTCGCGCGCCGATTCCTCGGCTCTAGCCTGAAGAAATTCGTAGCTAAGCGCCATGGGTAACCCTCCTTATGCTGAAAATGCCTGAGGCCCCCGGGGCGCCGAAGGCGGCCGGGGGCCCTGGCCAATCAGCTCGCGTTGCTGAGATTGACCGCGCTGGCCTTTCCATTGCGGCCTGTCTCGACCTCGTAGTTGAGGCGCTGATCCTTGGTGAGCGTCATCATGCCTGCCGCCTGGACGGCAGAAATATGGACAAAGCTGTCCGCGGAGCCGTCGTCAGGCTGGATGAAGCCATAACCCTTGTCGCCATTGAAGAATTTTACAGTACCGGTCGTCATGATCGCTTCCTTTCAAGAAACGGTTGTGGCCGGCGCGCGGAGATGCGCGCCGGTGTCGTGCGTCAAGTCGTCAATTGAAAGGAGGTCGTCGTCAGAAAGACAGAAAAACCGAAATAATCCGATTTTCATGCCAGCCGTCGATACCCGTCGAAATTCAACGAGAGCAGCATTTTTGTAGCACAGCCTAGCCGTCTTATACAGCTGTTTGTGGATCCGCTTTGAGTTGGGCCGCATTCGAAAATTGCGCCTTGCTCCAGGCACAGGCGGCCGCAGCCCCCAATCCATGCTGAAAGTCGCTGATGCGCCCCGCTATCCTGGAAGCCTTGGCGAGCTTTGCAAGCCGATCGTCATCGTTCGCGGCAATATCTGCGCCCATCATGGCGCGTTGGTGCGCCGCATATTCCAGATTCAGGTCCATGTCAGTTCTCCTGCGTGGGCGGGAATGCTGATGCATGGCCGCGAGTTGAAATAGGTGTCAGTCGACCATTGCCGCGACCAGGCGTCGCAGTTCGAGTGGGGGGATTACGGCAGCGACAGGCGTTGCGGCTTTCGCTGCCTTCGATTGCTCTGCGCCGTAGTGTAGCGACAGTGTGGTTCGCGGCGTGCCGCTCGTCTTTGAGTGGTCCATTGTATTTGCATTCGGCAGGTTCGCCCTGCCGCTTTCATAAAGGTGTCAGCGCCGGTATCCGCGTGCGCGGCCACCTGAAGGCCCTTGCCCCGGTGTCCGTTCGCGGAAGACGATCCGACCCTTGGTCAGATCGTATGGCGTCAATTCGACACGTACGCGGTCTCCGACGACCTATCGGATTCGGTAACGTCGCATCTTTCCGGCCGTGTAGGCGATGATGCGATGCTCATTGTCGAGGATGACGGCGAAACGCCCATCAAGCAGAATCTCGGCGATCGCGCCCTACATCGTAATGAGCTCTTCCTTCGCCAAGCCAGATTCCTTGCGCACGAAAAATTGTCCGCATGGGCGTATCCCAGTGCAGAGCCGTTGTGCATGAAAGGGAAAAGGCGCCAACTTCGCGCTTTCACGGACGTCGAGCAGTCATAATCCGTCGCAGGCGACGTCTGGCGATTTATAGATATACATAATTCCAGATAATTCAATAGCAAATAACGTTTATGCCTCAATAAATAATCAATATAGAAAAATAGCGCCGCGCGCAGCGCTATTTTCCGACAAATTTTGTAAATCATTCAGATTTTAACTGGCGGCGGTGCTGAGCCAGTGCATCGTCGAGGCTAGTGTAGACGTAGGGACCAACTCGGTATTGCGTCACGGTGACAGCGATGATCCCCTCGGGCAAAGCAGTACCCGGAATGCCAGCGGTCGAGCCGTCACCGCATTTCCGCGTCGGCGACGAGGCGACATCAGCACTGGGCATTTCGGGAGGTTGTGCCATGCTACTCATACCGTCCCTCGGGGAGTTCATCGCGTGGCGGCCTTGTCCAAAACGGGATTGCCTCGCCTCGGACAGACCTAATGCGCTTTTCATAGTAGGCGACGAGATCGAAATACGTCTCCCGGTCATCGGCCGATCCCGCTCGATCGGCATTCCTCCTCGCCAGCTCGTAATTGTAGATCAATTGATCGAGCGTCATGATCCAGTTCCTTTTTGAACAACGAAAAGGCTGCCGAGAAACTTCTTTTTTAACCCCGACCCGGCCGCTTTGATTGCCGGCGCAGTATTCTTGGTGGTATCGGCACTTCACCTGCTGCGGTTGCAGCTTGATGGCCAGTTTGCCGCCGCCGACCTTACTGGTCTTCGTGTTGGCACCGTTGGGCGACGCTGGACACATGTGCCCGTTGCTCTAGGTCCGACCCTTTGAGGTGACGCGCGCTCATGCCCTTTTCTGTGGCAATCTTGGCGGCGCCCTAGTCGCCCTGGCGACTGTCTACCTTGCCGAATTATGGCATGGCATTCCCTTCAACATCCTTGCAGCATGCCATAATTGGCAGATCTGCGACTAAGAGGCGGAACTGAAGGAGGCAGCTTCTCGAAGTTGGAAGCCTAAGACCGTCGATTTCGACCGGTAGCGAACGTTAGATGGGCCCTTTGCGGCTGGGTTTCAAGCCTTAATCACGATCTCATTCGTCCTGCGGCGCCAGTCCTAACGCATCCTGCCGTCCAGGTCTTTGCCTGCTCATATCCCAAGGCAGCCTAGCCACATCTAGCCAATCCGCTGAATTTGTTAGCGCCGAACTACGGCGCCTTTCGACGGTGTGAACCGCCCCGAGATTGCCGGAGGCCCCAACTCCTGAGAGGAAGGGTCAATGAGCAAGACGACGAACAAGTTCTCACCCGAGGTTCGCGAGCGAGCAGTCCGTATGGTGCTGGACAGCGAGAAGGATCATCCGTCGCGCTGGGCGGCGGTCACATCGATAGCCGGCAAGTTCGGCTGTTCGGGCTATCGTCGGTCCATTCCCCCGGCTCGAGTCCGAACGGGCCGCCACCGATCATGTCCTCAAGACGCGGCTGGCTGTCGCGCCGGGTACCTATCGCCATCCGGTGCATTCCTTCTGACAGTGCCGATCGAAGCCTTCGTCGAGCATTACAACAATCAGCGTTATCACGAGAGACTGAACAATGTGACGCCTGCCGATGCCTACTTCGGCAGGGCGCCGGCTATCATCAAACGAAGGGAAAGGATCAAGCGACAGACCATCGAATATCGCCGCTTGCAACACCGCAATCTGGCCGCGTAAACATCAACCCTCAGACGAGGCCCTCACTCCGCTAATCTACGCCGCGAGTTGTGCCAATTGTTCTGACGACGGACAGGCAGAACAGGTCGCGGCGCAAATTCGCGGGTTGCTGCCAATCGGAGGATGCAACCTGCCCATGGTCGCCAAGCAATTATCGGTCCATCCGCGCACTCTGCAGAACAGGCTTCTGGCCGAAGGTCTCGAGTTTCGAGAAATCATAAAGAATGAGCGACGCAAATTAGCCGAATCCTATCTGGGCTCGACACGCACGCCAATTGCAGAAATTGCTGTTCTGCTCGGTTACGCCGACCAGACATCCTTTACGCGCGCGTTTTCCGGCTGGTTCTCCATGTCACCAAGAAAATTCCGCAGGTCCAGGCAGGGTAGCCGGGCTGTAGGCAATTCAGTACAATGAAGTATTCTCCCCACTCATCTGAAAAGGACTCGCCAGGCGCCCGCGGCAGTGTGATCCGTGCCGGCAGCATGGAGGGCTATCGCAGCTTCCTGTTCGAACTGGGGGTCGATCCGCTGCCGGTGCTTGAACGTGCAGGGCTGGACAACGAAATTTTCTCTGACCCCGACACAGTGATCAGCACCGAATGCTACAGACGCGCGCTCAATCATGCGGCGATCACCACTGGCCTGCGTCATTTTGGCCTCCTCCTGTCGCAACGGCAAGCCTTCGAGAAGCTGGGTGCTGTCGGCTATCTCGTGCGCCATGCCCCGAACCTGCGTGTTTCGATCGAGCGTCTCATCTTGCATTTCCGGACACACGACACGGGGTCGATGACCGAGCTCGAGACGGAGGACAATTGCGCCCTCTGGCTCCATCGATTGTCCGGCGTGATCGATGCGCCAGCGATCCAGCAGACGGAGCTCGCGGTCGGCCTGGCTTGCCGGTTCGTGCGATCGGCCCTTGGCGAGACCTGGTGTCCCCAAGCAGTCTATTTCGAGCACCAGGCGCCCAGGGACGTTAGCCCATTTCAGGCCGTATTCCGATGTCCAGTCCTGTTCGGCCAGACACTGACAGGTCTCGAGATCGCCACGCCGGATCTCGACAAACCGCTTCGCCAGTCCGACCCCGGCTTGTTCAAGATCCTGGAACAGCACGTCACACAGATCGAGAAAGGCATGGGTGACGATTTCAGCGCAAGTGTGCGCACGTTAATTTTGCAGGACATCGAAAGCGGGACAGTCCGGATCGAAACCGCCGCCGCCAGAATGGGATTGCGCAAGCACGTCCTCCAGCGAAGGCTGAAGGCGGAGGGCACCAATTTCCAGGCAATCCTCGACGACGTACGCTACGAGATCGGGCGACGTTACCTGCTGGAAACCGATACTCCGATTTCGGAGATTGCCGGAATTCTCGGTTATGCCGAATCGGCAGTTTTCACCCGAGCCTTCGCGCGTCGGTCAGGCATGGCTCCGCGGCTCTGGCGCCAGACACACACAGCGTCATAACCCGGCAATCGGAGTGACCTATTCCGGATCGGCAAGGAACAGGCGCCATCCCGCGCAGCCGCTGGCACGTAAACCGGCATCGTGAAGCCAAGCCCCATGGCATCGCAGGCGAACGCCGTAATTTGACTTTTCGAAGCAAGACGGCCTTCAGAAGTCACTCGGGCACCAATCCGGCACTCTAAGCGGAAACACTCGATCCGCATGGGCAGGCACCATGCGAATCCCAAACCGCTGGAGAGATGGATGTGAACGGCGCAGAAGCCCTTATCGAAACCATGGCAGGATGCGGTGTCGACGTGTGCTTCGCCAATCCCGGTACATCGGAAATGCAACTCGTTGCAGCGATCGATGGCCAGCACGGGATGCGCGCCATTCTCGGCCTGTTCGAAGGTGTCGTGACAGGCGCCGCCGATGGGTATGGCCGGATGGCGGACAAACCGGCGATCACGCTTCTGCACCTTGGCCCCGGCCTTGCCAACGGACTCGCCAATCTGCACAACGCCCGTCGCGCAGGCTCGCCCATCATCAATATCGTGGGCGATCATGCGACCTATCATCTCCAGTACAATTCACCATTGACCAGCGATTTGCAGGGCGTTGCGCGGCCGATGTCCGATTGGGTCAAGGCCTCTCGCTCCGAACGCGATCTTCCGCAAGTCGGGGCGGAATCCTTTGCTATCGCGACCGCATATCCCGGACGGATCGCAACTGTTGTCGCTCCGGCCAATCATGCATGGACCGAAGGCAGCGCGGCTGCAGCTGCCACGACCGCACCGCCCGTGCCTCAGACACCCGATGCCGCGATTGACGAAGCTGCCGAAGCCCTTGAACAGGCGGACGGCGCTGTCGCCATCTACCTCGGTGGCCGCGCCTTGCGCGAAGACGCGCTGGAGTACGCCGGGCGCATCGCGGCGAAGATCGGTGCACGCCTGATCTGCGAGACCTTCCCCGCCCGCCTCCAACGCGGCGCCGGACGCGTGGCGGTAGAGCGGCTGCCCTATTTTGGCGAGCAGGGTGAAGAATACTTGAAGGACTTCAAGACGATCGTCTTCTGCGGCGCGGAACCGCCGGTTTCCTTCTTCGCCTATCCCGGCAAGCCGAGCTGGCTGTCGCCCGCGGGCGCAAAGCTCGTCCGTCTTGCCTCGATGGAGGAGGATGCCCTTGCCGCGCTGACCGGTCTCGCCGAGAAGCTTGGCGCGACAGACGAAGCGCCCAAGCAGCAGGCCGCGTTGCCCCTGGTGACAGACGGCAAACTCGACCCTGCAAACGTGGGCGCCGTGATCGCCGAGAAAATGCCCGCCAATGCAATTGTCTCGGACGAGGCGGCGACGGCCGGCCTGATGATCTTCCCGTCAACCGCCGGCGCACCGAAGCATGACTGGCTGACCCTTACCGGTGGCGCGATCGGCCAGGGCCTGCCGCTGGCCGCCGGCGCGGCGGTCGCCTGCCCGGATCGCAAAGTGCTGGCTTTGCAGGCCGACGGCAGCGGCATGTACACCTGCCAGGCCTTGTGGACGATGGCGCGCGAGAAGCTCGATGTGACGACGATCATCCTCAACAATGGCAGTTACTCGATCCTCAATATCGAACTGATGCGCGTGGGGGTTCAGAATCCGGGGCCAAAGGCGCTTTCGATGCTAGATCTCCACAATCCCGCGCTCGACTGGGTTTCGCTTTCGCTAGGCATGGGCGTGCCCGCTCGCAAGGCGTCGACCGTTGCCGAATTGCGCGAAGCCCTCGACGAAGCGTTGGCGCACAAGGGGCCGCGCCTGATCGAGGCGATTCTTTAAGCGGAGCCGGAAAATGCCATCATTGAACCTCGTTCCCGCCAGCGTCAGCGATTTTCGCCTTGGTGCCGAGAGGCGCCTGCCGCGCACACTGTTCGACTATGTCGATGGCGGTGCCGGTGCCGAAGTGACGCTAAAGGACAATGTCGCCGATTTCGAGAAGCTTCGCCTGGGCCAACGTGTGCTGCGCGATATTTCGAATACCAGCACCGAGATCGAGCTGCTTGGCGAAAAACTGTCCATGCCCGTCATCCTCGCCCCGATCGGGATGGGCGGCATGATGGCACGCCGTGCCGAAGTGCAGGCCAAGCGTGTTGCCGACAGCATGGGTATCCCCTTCACCCTGTCAACCATGGCGATCTGCCCGATCGAGGAAGTAGCAGCAGTTTCCCAAGTCCCAATGTGGTTCCAACTCTATATGTTCAGGGATCGCGGTATCGTGCTGGAAATGCTGGAGCGCGCCGCGGCGCACGGCGTCACCAAGCTGGTCTTCACGGTCGATCTCAACGTGGTGGGTACACGCTATCGCGACATCCGCAATGGGCTGTTCGGCGGTACAGACTTCTGGGGCAAGCTGCGCAGCGGTTTCATCGACTACGCCCTCCATCCCCGCTGGGCGCTGGATGTCGGGGTAAAGGGCGGGCCGCACAAGTTCGGCAATATCGCGAAATACTCCCCTGCCGCGAACGCACTACCCGACTATGCCGCATGGGTTCAAAGCCAGCTCGATGCCTCTGTCAACTGGGACGACATTGCGTGGCTGCGCACCCATTGGAGCGGCGAACTGATCCTGAAAGGTATTCTCGATCCCAATGATGCGCTTCAGGCACAGGCCGTCGGCGCCGATGCCGTGGTCGTCTCCAATCACGGCGGCAGGCAGCTCGACGGAGTTGCCTCTGGCGCGGAAATGCTGCCCCGCGTGGCCGATGCGGTCGGCGCCGCACTTCCGCTTATCGTGGATGGTGGCATCCGGTCTGGCCAGGATGTCGTCAAGGCGCTCGCTCTGGGTGCCAGGGCGGTGATGATCGGGCGACCGTGGATCTTTTCCCTCGCGGCGCATGGTGAAGCCGGGCTGCGACAGCTGCTGAAAGTGTTCAAGGGCGACATGAACACGGCTCTTGGTCTCAGCGGGTTTCCCCAAGCGAGCAAAGTTGACCGGTCGGCGCTGTTGGAGAAGTGATCGCCCGCAAGCGGCTAACGGATCGTTCGTTCGAGCAACGCGGGCGTCTTTACCGCGCCGATGGGCGAATTGCCAAAAAACCGATGTCGCCTTCGAAGCGGTCATCGCCAGTTCCACCCGCCAGCACCCAGCGATCCGGGACATCCGCGAAGACATCGAAGGCAACCTCGACCCCGGGTAAGGTGCTTTCGCCAATCCTGGACCAATCTGAAGGCCAGACCCCGATCAAATCCAAGGACCAAATCATGACCGTTGATCTTGCTTCCCGCCTATCCGACGAACTGTTTGACGCTCTGCGCAACCGCGCGCCAATTCCCCTGATCAGCGCGCGACATCCGGAACTGGATATCGATGAGGCATACCGGATTTCGCTCGGTGTGCTGGAACGGCGACAGGCCGATGGAGAAAGGCTTGTCGGCAAGAAGATCGGCCTGACCGCCAAGGCGGTGCAGCAGATGGTCGGCGTGGACGAACCCGATTTCGGCTTCCTCACCAATGCGATGCAATTTGCCGATGGCGGCACGGTCACCATCGCCGACAGCATGATGACCCCGATGGTCGAAGCGGAAATTGCCCTGGTGCTGAAGTCCACCCTGCCGACCGACGGGGTGACGCCGGAAATGGTCATGGACGCAACCGAATTTGCCGCCGCCTCTTTGGAGATCGTCGATACGCGCTTCGATACCCCAAAGATCACCATCGTGGACACGGTGGCCGACAACGCGAGCAGCGCCCTGTTCGTGCTCGGCAAGGACCGCGTCGACCCGCGCGAGGTCGACCTGGTGACGATGAAGTGCGAGCTGTTCCGCAACGGAGACAAGCTGTCGCAGGGTCTTGGCGCAGCGGTGCTCGGCTCACCCTTCATCAGCGCAGCCTGGCTGGCAAACCGGCTGGGCGCATTCGGCGTCGCGCTGGAAGCAGGCGATGTGGTTCTGCCCGGATCGCTCGTGCCCTTCGCCCCGATCGCCGCGGGCGACACGTTTGTTGCGGAGTTTGAAGGGCTCGGCCTGGTCAGTGCCACTTTTGCCTGAGGAGATCGCCTGATGAAGAACGCAGCTCTCGCCCAATGGCGCACCGGAGAATTCTCGGTCGGCGCCTGGATCAACCTGCCTGACCTCCACAACGCCGAAACGCTGGCGCGGATGGATTACGACTGGTTGTGTTTCGACTTGCAGCATGGATTGCTGTCGTATTCGCACCTGCTGGCGCTGATCCCCGCGATCTCGGCCACCGACACGACCCCGCTGGTGCGGGTCGCCGACAGCAGCGCTGCCGCAATCGGGCGGGTCCTTGATGCAGGCGCACACGGTGTGATCGTACCGATGGTCGACACCGCGGCACAAGCGGCGCAGGCCGCTGCGGCCTGCCGGTATCCACCGACGGGCAATCGTTCATGCGGGCCCATGCGCGGACTGTTGACCGACGGCATGACCTATCTTGCCACTGCCAACAGCGAGATTGCCTGCATCGCCATGATCGAAACCGCCGAGGGGCTCGCCAATGTCGAGGCCATCGCCGCGACCGAGGGTGTGGACGCGCTGTTCGTCGGCCCGGTCGATCTGTGTTTTGGCCTTGGCATCAAGCCGGGTGATTTCGCCAATCCGGCCTTTACTGCTGCGATCGAGCGGATTGTCGCTGCGACACATCGGGCTGGGATTGCCGCCGGGCTGTTCGGTTATAGCCCCGAGACGGCGAAAGCGGCGCGGGATCAGGGCTTCAATTTCGTATCGGCAGGGACCGACATCGCCTTCATGCGGCAAGGTGCGGCGGGGGCGCTTGCGACCGTCCGCGGGACAGAACCAAGAGCGGCACGAGGGGGCTACTGAGCCCGTACAGTCATCGCATAAATTGATATTTTGAGACAAGTCTTGTTGCATAATATCAACGCATTTGCAATTCGATCTGATTTAGGTGGATTACGTCCTTGCACCGCAATTGCCGGGAATTCCCAGCGATAGGCGGTTGCAGGATCCGGGGAGATGATTGCGATGAAACAGTTGAAGTGGGTGCCCGCCTTCGTTCTTGGCATGACCCTGACGGCCTGTTCGGGAGGGAACGACGCGAACGGCGGCCCTGCCGGTTCGGTCGATACCGCGCGGATCGCGGCGGCGAAAGACACGCCGCAGGACTGGCTGACCTATGGCGGCACCTACGACGAACAACGCTTCTCGCGGCTGGGGCAGATCACGCCCGCCAATGTCGCCAGTCTCGGCATCGCATGGAGCCACGACCTCAAGACCTCGCATGGCGTCGAAGCCACTCCGCTGATGGTCGATGGCATTCTCTATGTCACCAGCGCCTGGTCGGTGGTTCACGCGCTTGATGCAAAGACCGGCGCCGAGAAGTGGGTCTATGATCCCCAAGTGCCCAAGGAGAGGGTGGCCAAGGGCTGCTGCGACGCGGTCAACCGCGGCGTCGCCGTTTACAAGGGTAAGGTCTATGTCGGCACCTATGACGGCCGCCTGGTCGCTCTCGATGCGGGCACAGGCAAGGTGGTGTGGAGCAAGGTGACTGTCGACCGGTCCAAGCCCTACACGATCACCGGCGCTCCGCGTGCCTTCAAGGACAAGATCATCATCGGCAATGGCGGATCCGAACTCGGTGTGCGCGGCTATGTCACGGCCTATGATGCCGATGATGGCGACGAGGCCTGGCGTTTCTACATCACCCCGAATCCGCAGAAGAAGCCCGATGGCGCAGCCTCGGACGAAGTCATGGCCAAGTTCGCCAATGCCAGCTGGGGTGATGATGGCGCATGGACCACCGATGGCGGGGGTGGCGCGGCCTGGGATTCGATCGTCTATGACGACGTCAACAACCAGATACTGGTAGGAACAGGCAACGCCTCGCCCTACAACGCCAAGATCCGTGATCCGCACAGCAACGGCGACAATCTTTTCCTGTCGTCCATCGTCGCGCTCGATGCCGATACGGGCAAGTACAAGTGGCATTTCCAGGAAACGCCGCGCGATATCCTCGATTACACGGCCACCCAGTCGATCATTCTTGCCGACCTTCCGGTTGGCGGTGGGGGAAAGACGCGCCGGGTCATCATGCATGCGCCCAAAAACGGTTTCTTCTACGTGCTGGACGCGGCCACAGGCAAATTCCTCTCGGGCAAGGCCTATGCCGAACAGACCTGGGCTACTGGCCTCGACGCCAATGGGCGGCCGATCGAGAACCCGGCCATGCGCCAGTTCGACCGGAAGCCTTTCCTGGCCAAGCCGGCCCCGGCGGGTGCGCACAACTGGAACCCGATGGGATACAGCCCCAAGACCGGCCTGGTCTATATCCCCGCTCACGATATGGCGCAGCTGATCGAGGAGCGTCCGGGCGGCTGGAAGGCTGCCCTGAAGTGGAATCTGGGCTACAACTTCGCTGGTGGCCTGCCGCCGACTTATCCCAAGGGCGCGCTCGCGGGCGTTCGCTCCACGGTCAAGGGATCGCTGATCGCTTGGGACCCCGTAAAGCAGGAAGCCCGCTGGACGGTGAACTATCCCAAGCCGTTCAACGGCGGGATCCTGACGACCGAAACCAACCTGCTTTTCCAGGGCGACAGCATGGGAACCTTTCATGCCTATGACGCCGCAACGGGCAAGGAATTGTGGTCGATGAACCTCAAAAGTGGCATCCAGGCCGCGCCAATCACCTATGAGATAGATGGCGAGCAATATGTCGCCATCGCTACCGGATGGGGCGGCTCATGGGCGCTAAACTGGGGCTTTGCGTGGGATGAGGCCGTGGCTCCCGACGTCGGGCGGGTGTTCGTGTTCAAATTGGGCGGCAAAGGCACCGTGCGCGCTCAGATGCAATCCACCGTCGAGAAGACTCCAAAGGCCAAGAGCTTCGGCACGCCGCAGCAAATTGCTGCTGGGTTCCAGAACTATTCGGAGAATTGCATGGTCTGCCATGGCCCGATTGCCGTAAGTTCGGGCGTGGTGCCCGACCTTCGCTGGAGCACGGTCGCGGCCGATGGCGGTGTCTGGCAGCAGGTGGTGCGCGAAGGCATCCTGTCCGGCAACGGCATGGTCTCGTTTAAGGACCAGTTGACCGCGGACGAGGCGGAAACGATCCGTGCCTATGTCCTCGACCAGGCCTGGCTCGCGGTACGGAACGGCGACGCCAAGGCGCCCAAGCCATGAAGGTCAATGCGCTCGATCATGTGAACATCATCACCGATGACCTGGCCGGCACGGCCAGGTTCTTCGCGGAGATGTTCGATCTCGATGTTCACGATGGTCCGGAACCACTCAAGCCCGAATGGGCCCAGTGGCTATATGACGATGCCGGGCGCGCGATCTTCCACATCAACGCCAAGGCCATGCCCCAGGCCTATGGCCGCGAAACGCCTGCAGGCAGGGTCACGGGCGCGATCCACCATGTCGCGCTCAACTGCAGCGGCCATGCGGGATTTGTCGAACGGCTGGAGCGGAACGGCATCGATTATCGCCTGAACGAACTGCCGTCGGTCAACTTGCGGCAGATCTTCTTTCACGAACCCAATGGCGTGCTGCTGGAGCTGAATTTCTTCGGCGAAATGCCAGTCGATTAGGCGGACTGACGCGCCGCCGCACGCTGTGCCTGACCGATCCTGTCGGCTTCGACAACCGCCTGACGCGTCCGTTCGGCGGTCATCTCGAATGGCAGGTTGCCGAGGAACGGGAACGCCATTGTCCCGGCGATGAGCGTCCCGATCTCCGCGCTGTCGGATGACAGACCCAGATCGTCCAGGCACACCGGCAGGCCGAGCGCCGAGAGAAAGCCCGCCGCCTTCTCGGCCTCGTTCCGGTCACCTTCCGCCGCCAACTGGGTGACGATGCCCATCGCCACCATCTCGCCATGCAGGAACCGATCATGCACGGCAGGGATCAGCGAATAGCCCTGCGCCACCGCATGGGCGAGCGCGAGGCCGCCATTCTCCACCCCCAGGCTGCTGAGCAGCGTATTGGCCTCGATTATGTCCTCGAGCGCCGCATCAGGCACACCCTTGGTGACCGCCGCCATCGCCGCCGCACCATTCTCGTAGATCAGCTCCGCCGTGTGGCGTGCAACGATCGTACCGGTACGCGTCGGCGCGGCACCGAACACGGTGACGCCCATCGGCGCATTGCGGGTCGCCCGCGCTTCGTACCAGGTCGCGAGCGCATCGGCGATCCCGGCCGCCAGATAACGCGGCGCGGCCTGCGCAACGACAATGGAATCGATGATTACCAGCGCGGGATTGGCGTCATAGATTTCCGCATCCTCGGTCGCGCCATCCTCTGTGTAGATCACCGACAGGCAAGCGCCCGGTGCATCGTTCGAGGCGAGCGTTGGCGCCACGATAACGGGCACGCCAAGCCGGTGGGCCACTGCCCGCCCCGCATCGATCACCTTGCCCCCGCCGATCGCCACGACCGCGTCCACCGGCTGCTCTGTGGCGCGCAAACGGGCGGCCTGCGCCTCGATTTCAGCCCGCGTGCACTCGCCGTGAAAATGCGCCGCGACCACGCCGACGTCTTCACTCTCCAGGCTGGCGATGATCGCGCCGCCCTCGGCCCCGTGGCTACGCTGCGAAAGCAGCACGCCGCAACGCGAAAAGCCGAGGCGATTTGCATAATGCCCCATCTGCCCGAACACGCCCGGCCCCTGCACATAGCGTGCGCACGACCCCCAGACGCGCGGCAGCCCCGCCGCATTGGCCAGCGGTGCGGCGAACAGGTCGGGGGCGGTGAATTCCAGCTCGGATTCAGGCATGCTCGGGTCCTCGTGCATTCGGTTCAGGTTGCGCTGGCGAGCGCAATGCAGACGAGCGTCGCGATGATCGGAATGATTACGGTAATCACCGCGATATCGCGATAGGCCTGCCTGTGGGTCAGGCGAGTGATGGTGAGCATCGCGATCACCGCCCCGCAGTGCGGCAGCGAATCCAGTCCCCCGCTGGCCATCGCGGCCAGCCGGTGCATCTCTGCCGGATCAATGCCCATCGCGAGATATTGCGGGGCCAGCGTCTGCATGAAAATCTGCAGCCCGCCCGAGCCCGAACCCACAATACCCGAGACAACGCTGACCGCGCCGAACATCGACAACAGCGGGCTTTCCTTGAACGACAACATCATTGCCGCAAAATTCTGGAAGCCCGTCGTCAGCACCACCACGCCGCCAAAGCCAATCACCACGGATGTGGCGAACAGCGGCATGATTGCCTCCTGCGCGCCCTCTCCCAGCACCGCAAGTGGACGCGAACGCACTCTTGCGAACAAGACCAGGCCAAGCGCGCTGCCCGCAAACAGAGCCAGCGACGGCCACAACACCGGCTGGGCGCCGGCAAATTCCGAGACAACACCGGGCAAGGCGGCAGCGCCCAGGCGAGGCAGGACGATCAGGCCCACGACAGTGACCAGCGGCAGCAGGGCCAGGGTCCAGTGCGGCAGCACTTCGCGCCCCGCGTCCTCGCGGCAAACCGGATCGCCCGGCGCCGGGTCGAACCCCTCACCCGCTACCTTGGCCTCGCGCCGTTGCCATTCGAGATAGGTCATGCCGAGCACGAACATGATCGTCGCCCCGACAAGACCCAGCATCGGCGCGGCATAGAGGTTGGTTCCCAGGGTCAGCGTCGGAATGATATTCTGGATCGAAGGCGTGCCCGGCAGGGCGGTCATGGTGAACGTTCCCGCGCCCAGCGACGCCGCTGCGCAAAACAGGCGCTTGGGAATGTTTGCCTCTTCCAGCAGCCGCAACCCCAGCGGATACATGGCGAAGATGACCACGAATACCACCACCCCGCCATAGGTCAGAACGGCGGTGGCCAAGACCGTGATCCACAGCGCGCGATCCGCCCCCAAAAGCCGCACCAGCGCCATGGCGATACCTGCTGCCGCGCCGCTTTCCCCCATGACCCGTCCGAACATCGCGCCCGCCAGAAAAAGGGTGAAGAATTTGCCCGCGAAGGCAAACGCCCCCAGCTTTCCGAACAAATACCCGTTTTCAAAGGTATCGCCGAGCGGCAGCCCGCTGGTGGCGATGACCAGCATCGAGCACACCAGCGAGGCGAGGATGATATTCGTGCCGCGCAGCGCAAGCCAGATCAGCAATGCCAGGCTGGCGAGCAGGCCGAGCGAGGAAATCATACCGCTGATTGCGGCAGGGGCACCGGATCGTTCACGCTGCCATCTCGGAGAAAGCGCACGATATTGCCGATCCCGCGCTGCACCATATCGCTGCGGCATTGCGCCGTTGCACTGCCGATATGCGGGGTCAGTACGACCTGCTCCATCTCCATCAGCCGCCGCGGCACCGCGGGCTCGTCGACAAAGACATCAAGCCCGGCCGCCGCGATATGACCGCTCTCAAGCGCCGCTATCAAGGCGTTCTCGTCCACCAGCGGACCTCTTGCGGCATTCACCAGCACGGCCCCCTGTTTCATCGTGGCAAGTGCCCCGGCATCGATCATGTTGTGCGTCTCGACGGTCAGCGGCGCATGGAGCGTCACAATATCGGCCTGGCTTAAAAGGTCATGCAGGCTGGGCCTGTATTCGGCGCCTGTTTGCGACGCGGCAGGACTTTCGGCCTGGTCGATGTAAAGGATCTTCATGCCGAAGCCGGTGGCACGGCGCGCCACTGCCCGACCGATCGCGCCGAAGCCGACAATGCCCAGCGTTGCCCCGTTGACTCGTGTGCCCACCGGCGGAATCCCCCCGCCCGCCCATTTTCCGGCGCGCAGGTAACGTTCGCCTTCGCCCAGACGGCGAGCAGCAGCGAGGATCAACGCAAATGACAGGTCGGCGGTGTCTTCTGTCACGACCGGCGTATTCGACACGATCAGGCCTCGCCGTGCGGCTGCGTCTCGATCGATATTGTCAAAGCCGACGCCAAGATTGGCGATCAATCCGACGCTCGCCGGAAGCCGCTCGATCAGCGCGGCATCGACCGGGTCGACCGCCGTCGCCAGATAGGCCACCGCATCGGCTGGGATACCCTCTTCGGGCGAGACGAAGCGCAGCTCGTCTTCACCCACTGTAACGGGGGGCAACGGAAGGGCGCGACTTGTCCCGATGTTCAGCGTCGCCATTCAATTGTCCTCCGGCGGCAGGCGCACCCCGCCGCGATCGGCGCTGGTTGCAAAGTGGGCGTAGATCTTGAGTGCGTTGGATACATGACGTTCGCGCAGGCCCTTGGGCTTCCAACCCTTGGCGTGTGCGTTCTCCTCTGCCCGGCGACGATCGAGCTCCGTGTCATCGACCAGAAGGTTTATCGAGCGGTTGGGAATGTCGATCTCGATCTGATCGCCTTCCTCGATCAGCGCTATCGCACCGCCGGCAGCCGCTTCAGGCGAGATATGTCCGACTGACAGGCCCGAGGTTGCGCCCGAATACCGCCCGTCGGTAATCAGGGCGCAACTTTCCGCCAAACCAACACCCTTGAGGATCGTCGTCGGCATCAGCATTTCCTGCATTCCCGGCCCGCCCTTCGGCCCCTCGTAACGGATAACGATAACATCGCCTTGCGCGATTATGCCCTTGGTCCGTATCGCTTTCACCGCTGGCTCCTGCGCGTCGAAAACGCGGGCCCGGCCCACGAACCTGAGCATATGCGGCTTGACCGACCCGGTCTTCACTACGCAGCCGTCCTTCGCGATATTGCCGAACAGGATGGCAAGCCCACCTTCCTGGCTGTGCGCATGGTCGATGTCGCGAAGGCATCCTTCTTCCCGGTCGAGATCGAGCTCTCCGCGCGTTTCATGGGACAGCGCCTGCGCGCCGGTGCGACCTGACGCGTCGGCCGAATACCAGGTGCGGACGGCTTCATCATTGGTTCGCTTGAC
The DNA here is from genome assembly GCF_036784765.1 of Novosphingobium sp. ZN18A2. NCBI lineage: Bacteria > Pseudomonadati > Pseudomonadota > Alphaproteobacteria > Sphingomonadales > Sphingomonadaceae > Novosphingobium > Novosphingobium sp. ZN18A2. Next base: position 2,455,827 of record NZ_CP136651.1, read on the forward strand.
GTCCCATTTTTCGAGCACATCGCCCAGCGTTCCATCCGGTTCGGCCAGGTGCCGCGCGGACGTGTCGATCTTGCCCGCACGTTCAAGCTCGCCGATAATACCGATTACGCCGCCCGCCTTGTGGACGTCTTCCATAAAGTAATCGGACGTGGCCGGCGCTACCTTGCACAGGAAGGGAATTTCGCGTGACATGCGGTCGATGTCCGCCATCTTGAAATCGACCCCGCCCTCTTCCGCAATCGCCAGCAGGTGGAGGATGGTGTTGGTTGACCCGCCCATGGCAATGTCCATCGCCATTGCGTTCATGAACGCCTCCCGCGTGGCTATGGAGCGTGGCAGGACAGCGTCATTGCCCTGTTCATAATAGCGCTTGGTAATGTCGACGATCGCCCGACCCGCCTGCTGGTAGAGCCGCCCCCGATCCGCGTGGGTGGCAACGAGCGACCCGTTGCCCGGCAGGGCCAGACCCAGCGCCTCGGCCAGGCAGTTCATGGAATTGGCTGTGAACATCCCCGAACAAGAACCACAGGTGGGGCAGGCGTTTGCCTCGACATCTTCGATGCGCTTCCCGAGTTTGTGCGCGGGATTGAGCGTCGCCACGACCGTGTCGGTTGCATCCATCCGCTGCAATTCGCCATCGATTTCAATCCGCCCGGCTTCCATCGGACCGCCCGAAACATAGACAGTCGGCAGGTTCAGCCGCATTCCGGCCATCAGCATCCCCGGCGTGATCTTGTCGCAATTGGAAATGCAGATCAGCGCATCGGCGCAGTGGGCGTTGACCATATATTCGATCGAATCGGCGATGAGGTCACGACTGGGCAGCGAATAGAGCATGCCGTCATGCCCCATTGCGATACCGTCATCGATCGCGATGGTATTGAACTCGCGCGGGATTCCTCCAGCTTCCCAGATCGCATCGCATACGATCCGGCCGATTTTGTTGAGGTGGACATGTCCCGGCACGAATTCGGTAAAGCTGTTGGCGACCGCGATGATCGGCTTGCCGAAGTCGCTGCCTTTGACGCCCCCCGCCCGAAACAGCGCCCTTGCACCGGCGGCCAACTGGCCTGTTGTGACCTTGTCTGAACGATACGCCATGGCTGATCTCTCAATTGCTGGTTTCGCGAACCTATACTCGTCGCTCCTCGGGAAATTGATTTTTCAAACCTCGTGACTGCCACGCGAAATCAAGCAGATCTGCATCGTCCTGCGATTGCAATCCCAAGGCTCGGCCAGCGGCTATGACGATTTACGGGAGGAATCATGGATCTGGGAATTTCGGGAAGGACGGCGCTGGTGTGCGCCTCGAGCGACGGACTAGGATTCGCCTGCGCCAAATCCCTTGCGGAAGCGGGCGCACGAATCATCCTCAATGGACGCGACCCGAGCAAGCTTGCCAAGCGGGTGGAAGACTTGCGGCGGGAATTTGACGGCGAGGTTCTCGCGGTTGTGGCCGACGTTGGGACTGAAGCTGGTCGTTCGCAGCTGCTGGCAGCCGCTGGCGAGGTGGACATCCTGGTAAACAATAACGGCGGACCGTCACCCAAACCCTGGCGCGAGCTTGACCGCGAAGCAATTGTTGCCGGGATCGATGCGAACATGTGGGCCGCAATCGCCATGATCCAGGCCGTCCTGGATGGGATGGTGGAACGCCGCTTCGGCCGCATCGTCAACATCACTTCTGCAGCCGTCAAGATGACAATGCCCGGCTTGGAACTGTCCACCGCAGCCCGAAGCGGACTAACCGGCTTTGTCGCGGGCATCAGTCGCGATGTTGCAAGTGCGAATGTCACGCTCAACAACCTGTTGCCCGGCGCCTTCGAAACGGCGCGAATGGAAGCCTTGGCAGAGAGGATTGCGGCGCAGAAAGGTCTGATCGCCGCAGATGTCGCCGCGGCCCAGGCCAAGCAGATACCCGCCGGCCGTCTGGGCAACCCGGCGGAATTCGGTGCGACCTGCGCGTTTCTGTGCTCGGCCCACGCCGGGTACATGACCGGACAGAATGTTCTGATCGACGGCGGCGCATACCCTGGCGTCAATTGACCCGGCAATCCCTGTTCACGTTAAACTCAAGCGAGCGCTGGAACCATGTCAGAGATGAACCCGAACGGACCAAAGGCCTATTACCTGATCGAGATCGCGATCCATGACTTCGAGCGCTACCGGGAATATCCCAAGGGCGTCGAACCGCTGATCGAGCGATATGGCGGACGCTACCTCGTGCGGGGTGGCGAGGCGACCTCGCTGGAAGGCGCGGAGCCCGGAGGCAGAATAATCGTGCTCGAATTCCCGAACATGCAGGCCGCGCAGGATTTCGCCAATTGCGATGAATATCCTGCCGTTGCCAAGCATCGCCTCGCATCTTCGGCATCTCGAATCCTGTTGGTAGAAGGCATCTAATGGTGTGGGTAGTCGTGAAACGGAGGGTATGTTTCCGCTAGGTTTCGTGGACAAAGGTTGACAGCGGACTCGCCGATTGATTCAACGCTGACTTTTGGAGGCGGCGTTGGGCGAACGGATTGGATTGGCGGACGACGAATGGGCGATCATCGGCACGTTGTTGCCGCCTGAGCGTGGTCGCGGTTGCCGCCCTGCACAGGACAACCGGTTGTATTTCGAAGGCATGATGTGGATTGCCCGTACGGGTGGTGTCAGTCGGATGAAAACTGCTCTCCACTGGACGCAAGGCTCCCGGAAAGCGTCCTGCCTCAGGCCATAAGGGACTGCCACTCGGCGAGTGCCGCCGAGCGTCGTTCCTTGTAGACTTGCCTGCTGACGAGGTGGCGTTCCTGGGAAAAATGGTTGTGGACCGAGGCGTGAACCGAAGCGAATTTCTGTAGCGTCTTCATGCGCCGGAAGCGCTGCATCGCCCGCTCTCGTCGTCGGAACGGCAAGTGTGAATTCTCGGCCCGGTTGTTCAGATGCCGACCAACTTCCCGGCGCCCCTCGTTTCCGAGCTCATGCATGGCCGCCGGATACGAGCGCAGCCCGTCGGTGACGATCGTCTCGGCCTTGCCGTGCCGCTTCAGGGCCTTCTTCAGGAACCGCAAAGCCGCGGATTTGTCACGTTTCTTGGTGACATAGGATTCCAGGACTTCGCCTTCGTGATCGATAGCCCGCCACAGGTAGCGCATCTCGCCGTTGATCTTCACGTAGGTCTCATCCAGATGCCACCGCCAGTGCCGAAAGCCCCGCATCCGGCTCACCCGCTGGCGCCGGATATCAGCCGCGAACATAGGACCGAACCTGTTCCACCACAGCCGGACCGTCTCGTGACACAAGTCGATGCCCCGCTCGAACAGCAAATCCTCGACGTTCCGCAGGCTCAGCGGGAACCGGACATAGAGCATCACCACCAGCCGGATCACCTCCGGCGAAGAGTGAAAATAACGGAACGGCGAAGCTGGTTTTCGAGCGCGGGGCATGACCCCGCCCTACCCTCGCCCCATCCCATTCGCTAGCCGATGCAGTTCATTTGACAGTGCCGCTCTGAACCATCCTTGGCGCGACCGACCATCCTGATGCAATCTCCGAATGCCATAAATGGTGTTTTAGGCGCGCCGTGGGCAATGATTTCAATGGCGCGTACCTCGGAAATACAGCTTGAGCCGACATCGGCATAATTCCTGTTCGATACGGTACCGGATCCGATCACGGTCCCTGCTACAAGATCACGCGTGAGGGCTGCATGGGCCACAAGTTCATGGAACCCGAAGGCCATCTCTCCACCGTTGGCAGAGCCGAAACGGTTGCCGTTCCAATCAATCGCTAGATCGAGATGAGCGCGCCCATTTTGCCATGCATCGCCCAGTTCATCCGGCGTGACGGCGAACGGCGCCATCGAACAGGCCGGTTTGGCCTGTACCCAGCCGAAACCGGTTTTCATCTCCACGGGTGCGATGGCGCGGAGTGACCAATCGTTTATCTGCACGATGAGCCGAATATGCTTCATTGCATCAGCGGCATTCGTGCCCATCGGCACATGATCGACGATAACCCCGAACTCGCCCTCGAAATCGATACCGTGGTCGGTGGTTGGCAATGGAATGTCGTCCGTTGGCCCGAAGAACCGATCGGACATACCTTGATACATCAGCGGTCTGTCCGTCTCGATCGGATCGTGTCCGAAGGCGACCTGCATCAAATCGCCATGTGTCGAGAACGCGGACCCGTCGAGCCATTGCCACGCGCGAGGAAGCGGTGCCGCGATGCGATCTGACGTCAATGGTTCACCCTCGCCCGCCGCAAGCCGGGCCTGGGCCTTCCGGAGGGCTGCCTGCCCGGCGTTCCAGTCATCCATCAACGACTGAAGTGTTGGCACTTCGCCCACTTCAATAAAACGGGCACCCGCTTGATCGACGACTGAAAGCACGCCGTCGGGCGATCCGTCTTTCAGCGTTGCCAGCTTCATGGGCGAAGATCCTCCTCGAACCGGCCGTCTATCAGCACGAAGCAGATGCGGCAGTTCTTGTCAGACCGATTGGCCCAGCCATGATTGGTTCCACGCTGTACAACGATATCGCCCGCGCGAACGGTGGTTTCGCCTTCATCCATGATGAGCACAAGTTCGCCTTCGAGAACTATGCCGTAGTCGATGGTTTCGGTTCGATGCATGTGCGCGTGACGCGCGCCGGAATGCATGTGCGAAGATGCGTCCGCTGCGCCCACTTCCGCGAAATGCGCTCGCGCCTGCTCGGTAGTGGTTCCTGCAAGTTCCGGCGCATCGGGAGGAATGTCGAGCACACGGATGCGAGTGCCGTTCTTCGGAGGCGCCAACCTGATGCCATCTTCCTGCGGCTCGCCCGATGCTGCGTCGATCGGCGCTGGCGTGGCTTGCGTGTTCCACACCTCATGAAACAGCGGTCCGGTCTCTCCGCCGATGCGCTTCACGCGGGGCACGGCGCCGTCTTCCTGAATGATCGCGCGGCCTTCGCTGTCGTGCCCGGTCACGATCCGGCGGACTGTTGCATCGCCCATGATAAATTCCTCTCTCGAACCCGATATCAGGCAGCCGTCCTGCCGCCGAGCGTTTCGGCGAACCAGTCGGCAATGTAGTCGATCGCGAAGGCGTGGTTATCCGCGCCGACGTGCTCGACGCCACCCTCGCGCGGGGTGAACCACTTGAGCTCGCGGCGCGGCGAATTGACCAACTGGTCGTAGGCCTGCTGGGCGTAGTCCTTGCTGATCTGGCGGTCCTGGACGCCGTGGGTGACGAGGAACGGCACCTTGATGCGGTCCATGTGACCGTTGAGGTTCATGTCCTTCGTGTTCTCGAGGAAGTCGTCCATGTCGCTCGCGCCGAACACCCAGAACACGTGGCCCCAGTAGTGCGGAACGGGGTTCTCACCCTCGCGCTGCATCCGCTTGTACTGCACTTCGTGCCAGTTGTGGTTCGCGCCCCACGCCGCGCCGCTGGCGAAACGCGGCTCGTAAGCGACCGCGCGCGGCGCGAAGTGGCCGCCCAGCGAGATGCCGGTCATGCCGATCTTGTCGTTCAGGACGTCGTCGCGCGTTTCGAGATAGTCGACCCACTTCGAAGCCCACTTCTCGCTGTGTGGCGTCGCAGGTAGGCCCTGCAGCCGCAGCGCTTCGCCGGTGCCCGGCTGGTCGACGCAGATCGAGTGGATGCCGCGCTTGGCAAGCGCAGTGGGGAAGCCGCCCATCCACAGCATCTCCTTCATCGAGTCGAGGCCGTTGCAATAGACGACGCAAGGCGCGGGGCCTTCCACCGGAGCCTTGTGGAACAGCCCGGTGATTTCCTTCCCCTCGTAGGGAATGGTTATCTTCTCAACAGGTTCGTTGGTATACTTCATGCCGCGCAGGAAGTTGGTGATCGCCTTGTCATAGGTCGCGGCGCGCCCGGCCGAGCCGTGCGCCTGCATGCGCTCGCCAGTCTGGTAGTAGATCGCCGAGCGCTTGAACTTGTTGCCGGCGGAGTGTTGATTTCCGTTGAGAGTTGACCCGGGAGAGGCATAAATTTCCACTGAGAAGTGACCCATGTTCTGACCTTTCCCCTGGCTTTGGCGTCGGGGGATTATGGAGTGATCGACATGGCGTTACTGAGCGTAATCCGGCGCTGGCATTTCCGTGATGGGATGCCGATCCGGGAGATTGAGCGACGGACCGGTCTCTCGCGTAATACGATCCGCAAGTATCTTCGCAGCGGTGCGGTTGAGCCCAGGTTCAAGGTGCCCGACCGGCTAAGCAAGCTGGACCCGTTTGCCGAGAAGCTGGCGGGATGGTTGCGGATCGAGGCTGGCCGCTCGCGCAAGCAACGGCGCACGGTGAAGCAGATGCACGCCGATCTCGTCGCCCTGGGCTTCGATGGTTCCTACGGCCGTGTTGCGGCCTTTGCGCGCAACTGGAAGGCCGACCGGCAGCGTGATTCCCAGACCAGCGGGCGCGGGACCTTCGTGCCGCTGGTGTTCCAGCCAGGCGAAGCGTTCCAGTTCGACTGGAGCGAGGACTGGGCGATCATTGCCGGCAAGCAGACCAAGCTGCAGGTGGCGCACACCAAGCTGTCGCACAGCCGGGCGTTCATCGTCAGGGCCTATCTGCTCCAGACCCACGAGATGCTGTTCGATGCGCTGACCCAGGCCTTCCGGGTGCTCGGCGGTGTGCCGCAGCGCGGGATCTTCGATAACATGAAGACCGCGGTAGATCGGATCGGCAGTGGCAAGGCGCGACAGGTCAACGCCCGGTTCGCGGCCATGGCCAGCCATTACCTGTTCGAGCCCGAGTTCTGTAATCCGGCTTCGGGGTGGGAGAAGGGGCAGGTCGAGAAGAACGTCCAGGATGCCCGCCGCCGGCTATGGCAGCCGATGCCCAGCTTCCCCGATCTCGATGCGCTCAATGCCTGGCTCGAAGAACGCTGCATCGCGCAATGGGGGCAGATCGCACATGGCGCGTTGCCCGGCAGCATCGCCGATGTGCATGCCGCGGAGGTCGCCAGCCTGATGCCGCTGGGGCGGCCCTTCGACGGCTTCGTCGAGCATACCAAGCGGGTATCGCCGACCTGCCTCGTAAACTTCGAGCGCAACCGTTACTCGGTGCCGGCCTCCTTCGCCAACCGCCCGGTGAGCCTGCGGATTTACCCGGACCGGATCGTCATCGCCGCCGAGGGCCGGTTCCTGTGTGAGCACGAGCGGATCATCGAGCGGGGCCATCATCTTCCCGGGCGGACCATCTATGACTGGCGGCACTATCTGGCGGTGATCCAGCGCAAGCCTGGCGCTCTGCGCAACGGCGCGCCGTTTACCGAGATGCCCGATGCGTTCCGCCAGTTGCAGGGATATCTGCTCAAGCGGCCCGGCGGCGACCGGGAGATGGTCGAGATCCTCTCGCTGGTCCTGCACCATGACGAACAGGCAGTGCTGTGCGCCGTCGAACTGGCGCTGGAGGGCGGTGTTCCAACCAAGACCCATGTGCTCAACATCCTGCATCGGCTGACCGACGGCAAGGCGCCGCCAGCATCACCCATCGACGCGCCACAAGCCCTGCGCCTTGCCCAGGAGCCGCTCGCCGACGTCGGCCGCTATGATAATCTGCGGGGGCTGCGCCATGCGTCATGATCCCGCCAGCGCTGCCGTGGAGGTCATGCTGCGCGGCCTCAAGATGTACGGCATGGCCCAGGCGGTGAGCGATCTCATCACCCAGGGCGCCCCGGCCTTCGATGCCGCCGTGCCGATCCTCTCGCAGTTGCTCAAGGCCGAGATGGCAGAACGCGAGGTCCGGTCCATTGCCTACCAGATCAAGGCCGCCCGGTTCCCCGCCTACAAGGATCTGGCCGGGTTCGACTTCGCATCCAGCGAAGTGAACGAGGCCCTGGTGCGCCAACTGCACCGTGGCGAGTTCATCGATGGCGCTGACAATGTCGTACTGATCGGTGGCCCTGGAACCGGCAAGACTCACATGGCCACTGCCCTGGGTATACAGGCCGTGGAACACCACCGCAGGAAGGCACGGTTCTTCTCCACCGTCGACCTGGTCAACATGCTTGAACAGGAAAAGGCCATGAACAAGGCTGGCCAGCTTGCCGAGCGCCTGCTGCGCCTCGACCTCGTAATCCTCGACGAGCTCGGATACCTGCCGTTCAGCCCGTCAGGCGGGGCGCTGCTGTTCCACCTCCTCTCCAAGCTCTACGAGCAGACCAGCGTGATCATCACCACCAACCTCAGCTTCAGCGAATGGGCTGGCGTGTTCGGCGATGCCAAGATGACCACCGCACTGCTCGACCGGCTCACCCACCACTGCCACATCCTGGAAACCGGCAACGACAGCTTCCGGTTCCGGGCCAGCTCCGCGGCTCCCAAAACCAGAAAGGAACAATCACCCGCTTGACCCTACCCGCTCATCGCGGGAAACACACATCCAACCGGGTCACTTCTCGATGAAAATCCCGGGTCAACTCTCAACGGAAATCAACAGCTTGGTATAGCCCAGCTTGTGCAGCACCCGCAGGTGCCTGCGCACGGACTTCAACGGCATGTCGAGGTGCTCGGCGATGAAGGCGTCCGTCAGGAGCTCGTCATCGACCCCGTCCACCACGAGCAGGAAGATCTTGACCTGGCTCGTGGTCAGGTTTTCGAGCTTCTCTTTCTGGACGAAAGCGACCACGCCGTCCTTGTCATAGGGCGCGATCACGTCCCAATCGAAGGTGTAGAGCTGCCGGAAAGGCGGCTTGGTGTCTTTGTTGAACGGCAGCACGTTGCTGCTCGGATCAGGCGCGGGCTTCACCTGGTTGGGAGCATCGGCGGAACGGTTGTTGAAGTTGGCCATAAGGACCCTCGTATTCGGCGCGGCACACATGCTTGTAGACCGCTTCGCCGTCCCCCAATGCTGTTGTCACGACCTGTGGGCAGCAAAGCGGAATTCACTGCCTCTCTTCTGAAATCGTCCATGCTGCCTAGCCAGCCTCCCCATCCGGTGCGGTCATGTCGGCCATGGTGTGGAGCAGGTTGGCCGTGGAGAGCAGGAGGTCATTCCAGGCGAGCCGCTCGAGCCAGTGCGGCGGGATGCCCGAGAGGCCATGGAGCGCACCGGCCAGCTGGCCGGTGATTGCCGCGGTGGTGTCGGCATCGTCGCCAAGGTTGGCGGCAAGAAGGACCGCATCGGCAAAAGTGCCGGTCCGCGCCACGCACCACAGCGCTGCCTCGAGCGAATGCGCGACATAGCCCGAGGACTTGATGGCATCGCGCGCCTTGCCGCGCCATGAGCCCGCCATGATCGGGGCGATGGCCCCGGCATAGGGGCCGGTGCGGGTCCGCAGGACCTGGCTGCGCGGGTGGCCGGTGATGGTCTCGGCGAGCACATCGGCGAAGGCCACGCAGGCATCGACCGCTTCGGGCGTGCCGTGCGTGGTGCGGCTCTGGCGCGCGGCATGGTCGCGGCGCTTGTCTGCATCCCACAGGTAGCGCAGCGCCACCGGCGCCAGCCGCATCAGGCTGCCGTTGCCCGCGCTCATCGGATCGGTCGATCCGGCGATGGGATTACCACTGGCCTTGAACCGCTGCAGTGCCTGCCGGGTGGTCACGCCGATATCGAAGCAGGTGCCGGTGCACGAGTTCTCGCCTTCCTCGTACCACTTGAGGAAGCGCGCCATGAGCTCGTCCTCGAAGGGCCCCACGGACTGGAACGTCTCGGCCAGTGCCAGCGCCATCGCGGTATCGTCGGTCCACTCCCCCGGCTCGAGCCCGAACGGGCCTCCGCCTGTCATGTCGGTAAGCAGCGGCTGGCTGTCGCGCCGGGTGAACTCGAGCGTGGTGCCGATGGCATCGCCGACGGCAAGGCCGAGCAATGCGCCGCGCGCGCGGTCGAGCACCGCATCATCGCTACGGTCGGGCGCCTCCTCGGGGATTTCTTCGCGGCAGAAGAGATGCGCGCCCTGCTCCGCGGTCTCGATGGCACCGGGCCGAGCTTCGCGGACCATGTCCTTGGCTTCCCTGTCGCTCACGCCCAGTTCGATCAGCAGGCGAGCGGCAACCGTCCCTGCCCGGCCCAGCCCGCCCTTGCAGTGAACCAGCACGTTGAACCCATCGCGCAGGATCGCGCGCAGCTCAGGCCCCTTCTCGCGCCAGGCATGCTCGAAGGCAAAGCCCGGCACGCCCGCATCGCGGATCGGCAGGTGGTACCAGGCCATGTGTGCTTGGACCACCGCTGCGCCGAGATCGCGCACGCCGAGGCTTTCCAGTTCATGCTCTTCAACCAGCGTCACCACGGCCGCCGCGTTCCAGCGCCGGATCGCCTCGACATCGAGCGCGAGGTCCCTGTTCCAGCTACCTGTTGCCGCACTCGCCTGCTTCTTGCCCGGGCAGAACGTGATCCCGATCAGTCCCTGCCCTTCATCGGCCTGGACTTCGGCGATCTGCAATGGATGGCTGGTGCTTGTGCGCATGGACGTTTCCCCTGTTCTCGATGACGGGGAGACGTGATCCATAGGTTGCCGAACCTTACAACAACTGTATGGTTCTGCTCATATTATTTGCTATATCCGTTCCCGGTTACACAGCCAGTTCGCGCAATCGCGGCGCCATGGCGCACGGTGTGACCGGTCAACCGGGTTTCTGATTGCGCGTTCATGACCAACAAATCATCCTGATTGGACGGGGCGTATTTTGCCTATCCTCCCAGTGGTGTCAAGCGAACCGAGGATTTGACCCCTTGGGCGAACTGAAGAACTGACCCCCTGTCATTGCGGTGCGGTTGCGGTGTTGTCGAGCGCAGATCCGGCCTTCTGCAGAAGGCCGGATCTGCGCTTTTCGCGAAGTCGGTAGCTGTCCCCGCGGATGGTGATCACGGTGGAGTGGTGGAGCAGGCGATCCAGGATCGCGGTTGCGACGACCGGATCGCCGAACACGCTGCCCCATTCGCCGACCGAACGGTTTGAGGTGATCAGGATCGATCCCTTCTCGTAACGGCGCGATACCAGCTGGAAGAACAGGTGAGCCGCGTCGGCTTCGAACGGCAAGTAGCCGAGTTCATCAATGATCAGCAGTTTCGGCCGGCTCAGCAACGTGAGTTGCTTATCGAGATTCCCGTCCATGTGGGCTTTGGCCAGAAGGGCCACGAGCGTTGCTGCCGTGACGAACTGGACCGAGTAGTTCTGCCGGATCGCCTCACGTCCCAGCGCCACCGCCAAGTGCGTTTTCCCCGTCCCGGGCGGCCCCAGGAACAGCGTCGTGTCACCGTGTGCGATCCAGCGGCACGTCGCCAGTTCCCGGATTTGCCCTGGATCCAGCGAAGGCTGCGCATCGAACTCGAAGCCGTCGAGTTCGCGCACGAAGGGGAACTGGGCGATCTTGCTCGCCATGGAGATCCGCCGTTCATCGCGCCGAGCGATTTCGCGTCCGACCAGGAACGCGAGCGCTTCGCGCAAGGTCATGTCCGAGCGTGCGGCTTCGTCGAGCAGCGTATCCAGCTGATCGCGGATTGCGGTCAGCTTCAGCCGGTCCAGCATGGCGATGAGGGTCTCGTGATCGACTGCCATCACCATGCCCCTCCCGCAACCGCTTCGTATTCGGCGAGCGGCCGCAACAGCGCGGGCGGCGCAGCCGGCGGCATTGTCGCGCGCCCGGGCGCGGCACCGACGAGCCCAGCCAGATGCGCCCGTTCGATAACCCGCTGCCGGCGACCCTCGCATTGGGCATGATCGGCCACGACCTCGCCGGCATGACGGACGATGACGCGACCGCCCAGAACCACGACCTGAACCGTCTCGCCGACGAGACGCCACGGGACCGAGTAGCTGTTGGTGTCGAGGTCGATCGCGCAGTCGGAGCGCACCTTGCGGGCCAGGTCGCGCAGCTGGCCGAACGGTGCGCGTCCGCTGAGCGGACGCAGGGCATTCGCCTCATCGGCAAAGCGCACGATTGGCAGTTCGCCAGTGGTGCCGTGAACGCGCATGTCGGCAACCTCCCGGTTCCATTGATCCAGGTGGGCAACGAACGCGCCCCAGCTCGCGAAGCGGCGGCCTGCGATGGCATTGCGCTTCACATAGCCGACGCCGCGTTCATCCTTGCCCTTCGTTCGGGCTCGATACGGAGCGCACGCCCTTGGACTGAAGCCCCAGTAGCGCGCGAAGGCATGGAGCCGGGTATTGAACCGAACCTCGCGGGTCGCTGCATCATGATGGTCGACCAGGGCTCGCGCATTGTCGAACAAGACCTCGGTCGGCACGCCGCCGAACCGCAGGAACGTGCCCTCCATCCCTTCGAACCAGTCCGCCTGCCGCTCCCGGAGCGAAGGCCGGATATGCATCCGCCGCGAGTAACCCAGCGTCGCCACGAACAGGTGGATCTTGACCCGCTCATCGCCGATCCAGACCCTGGTGTCGCCGAAGTCGATCTGCAGCTGATGCCCAGGGCGAGTCTCGAAGCGCACCGTCGCCTTCTTGTGCGCCCTCAATTCGCGCCGCCAGGGCTGGACCCGCAGCTCGACAGAACGCAGCCCGATCACGATCCCGTGCTCGCTCGCCAACTCCTGGCGGATAACATCGGCATTCCCGTTGTGCCGGAAGAACCGTTCGCGAAGCCAGTCATCCAAGCCGTCAAAGGCCGACTTGCGCGGTGCCTTGGCAAACGGCACGACGCCCCCGGCGCGAAGGTAGCGGCGCACCGTGTTGCGCGCGCAGCCAAATTCCTTCGACAGCCGCTTGGCTCCCCAGCCAAGTTCATGCAACCGCACCATCGCGGCCACCTCGTCCGGTTGAAGCATCTCTTCTCCCTGCACAGCAATCGCCTGTGCCGGGATTTCTGATGTCCCTATCGTCATCTGTCCCTCCTCTTGTCGAACCCAGAGGGGGTCAGTTCTCAGATTCGGAAGGGGGGCAGTTTCTCACTTCGCCTGACAAGTGGACTAGCCCGGATATCTCACACCACCATTTGATTTGACGTATGGGCGGGCTTTTCGCGGTCTTTCGGCGGCGACAGCGGCGGCCACGAGGCGTGGCGGCAGCTCAAGGGAGCATTTTGGCAGTTGCGGGGCGAGGAGCACCGTTCCCGCGATGGCGGGTGGAGCGAGGCAGCGGATTTCGGACTGTGCGCTGTCTGTTTCGTCAGCGCGCCGCGGCAGTTCGCAAGGCGAGATGTTCCAAGATGGGGACCAAATAGCCACCACGTGGACACGAGCTAAAAGCGCCAACGGCGAGAAGCGACAGAGCTTGCACACCCCCGACCTCATCGTCCACGTTCGTTATTTGTTCTGCCCTATTGCAAAGTGCCTCAGTGTGCTGCAAGGTGCAGCAAAAGGGGAATCGCGATGGCAGCCAAAAATCGTGTCACGGTCAATCTTGAGGACGAAGAATACGAAGCCCTCGTCGACGTTGCGACGAGAGCCGATCGCTCGATTGCGTGGGTTGGAAGGCAGGCAATCGTGGAGTTCCTAGCGTCTCAAGAAAGGAAGGAAGTGCCCCTCCTCGCGGCTGCAGGAACGGGCAGTTCATTCCTTGGAAAGCCGAAGGGATGAAGTATCTCGGCGGCGACATTTACCAGGGTGATTGCCTTGATGTTATGGCTGACTTGCCCGATCAGTCGGTTGATTTAATCCTTTGCGATCTGCCATATGGCACCACGCAAAATAAGTGGGACAGCGTTATTCCGCTAGACGAGCTTTGGTCCCAATATCGAAGGATCATCAAGCCAAAAGGCGTGATCGCCTTGTCATCGCAGGGCATCTTTACGGCGCGACTGATGCTGAGCAATGAGGCTTGGTTCAAATACAAATTCGTGTGGGTGAAAAGCAAGCCGACGAACTTCCTCAACGCGCGTCGGCAACCCCTTCGACAGCACGAGGACATCTGTATTTTCTACGGCAGGCAGCCGGATTACAGGCCAGTCATGTCGAAAGGTGAACCTTACGACAAAGGCACGCGCAAGGCGCAGTATACCGGAAGCTACGGGGACTTTAAGCCTGTCCAGGTGAAGAGTGATGGCGAGCGGTTTCCGACAGATACTCTCTACTGCAAGACAGCTGAAAGCGAAGCTGGTGGCCGAGTCTGGCACCCCACCCAAAAGCCTGTGGCGCTCGGGCGATACCTCATTCGAATGTTCACAGGCGAAGGGGATGTGGTGCTCGACAATGCATTCGGCAGCGGAAGCTTTCTTGTCGCCGCGGCACTTGAGGGGAGGCGCTTTATCGGGATTGAAAGGAATGAAGAAGTCCACCTCTTCAAGGAAGAGCGGATCGACTATATCGATGTGGCAAAAGAACGGCTTGCTGAGGTCGAGGCAGCTATGAAAGCAATGCAGCCGCCGCCGCCGCTCTTTTCTGCCTTGCAGCCGGCGGCAAGAGCTGGCCAGCCCAACCGACGCGGTATGGTAGATGTTGATGCCGTGATCCGCGATGCCGAGAGGCAAGCGGTATGAATGGCGGGGCCGCGACCTACAACGAGAGGTCCTGGGCGATAGACCTAATCGGCCACCTCAAACATTTGGCCACGGCCAATAACCGCTCCATTAAGGATGCGGGCGGGGAGCAGACCGTGAAGGCGGAAGGGGGAAGCCTGTTCCCCGATGTGCTTCTGTTCGGGGACCGCGCCACAGCGCGGATTCTGCAAGGCTGGGAATTGAAGATGCCCGACACGGGCATTGATGATTTCGAGTTTCGCGACAACGCCGAAACGAAGGCCCGTGCGCTCGGTCTCGATAGCTTCCTGCTTTGGAATGTCTCTTATGCTCATCTGTATGTCCGCGATGCGGCAACGGATGAATATGTGCGCAGCCACGCCTGGGACGATCTGGCCGACGTAACGACGCGCACTGCCGTTGTCGGAAACCGTAAACGCTGGGAAGCGCTGGCCGGCGAAATCTTCCGCCACCTTAATGACCTTTTTGACCGTGGCTCCCTTCAGGGTCGTCAGTTCATCGACGCCTATCGAAGCGGTGGCGTCACTGCGCTTATCATGGAGAATGCAGGTTCTGTCGCGGAAGTGCTGATCGCCGCAGCCCGCAGGGACGCGCGTTTGCGCGCGGAAATGGCGCTTTGGTGGGATCGCTCGCGAGCTGAATACGCTGGCGGCACAATGGAGCAGGTGCTTGCGCAGGCCGTGATCTCGAACTGGATCGGAAAGATTCTGTTCGGGCATATTTTGCGCGAAAAGGACGCCAGAGCGCAGCGGGTTGCCGCAATCGACGATGAAACGACGCCAGAGGAAGCGCTGGCACTGTTCCGTCAGCTCTCCGAAGATTGCAATTTCTGGACGATCTTCTCGGACAGCATTGGTTTGTCGGTGATCCCGAATGTCGTTTGGGATCAGCTCAAGCAATTCAACAAGCTGCTGTCTGACCTGCGCGTGGGCTCCGTCGACCAAGGGCAGCTATCGGGTGTTCTTGAGGCGACGGTGGAAGTGGCCGTGCGCAAACTGCGTGGCCAATATCCAACGCCAATCGAGCTTGCTCGCCTCCTAGTCCATCTGTGTGTCCGCGATACCGTCGATGACAGGGTGCTCGACCCGTGCTGCGGAAGCGGCACGATCGCGCGGGCTGCGATGGAACAAAAGATTACCGCAGGGGTGGCCGCTGATCGTGTGGCGGCAACAGTCTTTGCGGGGGATCAAGATCCCCAGGCCGTGCAGATCGCGACGTTCGCGCTCGCGAAGCCGAGCCTTATGCATATGCCGCTGCGCATCTTTCAGCGGGACGCCTTCACGCTGGAGCCAGCAACGGCGATTGACTTCCGCAATCCAACCGACGGGACGGTCTTTACGGAAGCCTTGGGTAATTTCGAGGCGATAACGAGCAATCTGCCTTTCGTCGCCCAGGAGGGCCGCAAGCAGTATGGCAATGCCCTCGATCGCGTGACCGCAGGGATGGGCGAAGAGGGGGAGCGGTTTACGCGCCGCGCTGACGTTGCTGCTTATCTGCCCTTCTCGCTGCATCCGCTCCTCGTGGACGGCGGGCGCCTTGGCATCATCATTACGAACGCCTGGCTTGGAACGGATTGGGGTGATGCCTTCTACAACCTGCTTGGCCGCTATTATGATCTGAAGGCGGTCGTGACTTCGGGCGCGGGCCGGTGGTTTCAGAATAGCGAGGTCGTCACTAACATTTTGGTGATGGAAAAGAAGACTGATCCGGCCCAGCCAAGTGGGGATATCAAGTTCGTCGTGCTGACCCGGCCACTGGAGGAACTGGCCGACGAAGAGGCGGTGCAAATCGCGGCCGCACAAATCGAACTTGGCCAGACTCAGAACGATACCATGACCATCCGCGCGATCAGCCCTGCTGATCTTGATCGGTTTCGGCGTATTGGTCTTGGCGGGAATGCGCAGTTTTCTGACTGCGATTGGGTCCTCGGACTGCCTCTCACGCCGTTGAAGGACCTGTTCACGGTGCGTCGGGGGGAGCGGCGAGGCATGAACGCACTGTTCTATCCGCGTGCCGGCCACGGGATCGAGGCCGAGTATATCAAGCCTTTGGCCAAAAGCCCCACGGACTTCTCGCGGCTGCGCTGCCCCGCAGCAAAGGAAGCGTTTTCGTGCTCTCGCACCGAAGAGGAGCTTGCTGCGCTCGGGCACACCGGTGCGCTTAATTGGATCAGGCGATTCAAGACGCCGGAGAACATGGCGAAGCTGGGGACCAACGGTCTGCTTTGGTATGAGATGAAGGCGGACACGCTGACTGATCTTGTGATGTTCATAAATTACGGTGATCGTTTGTTCGTTGGCCGGGTCGATCCGCCAGCCTTTGCTGACCAACGGTTGGTCAGGCTGGAGCCAAAGGGCGCGGTGGATATCGACCTTGCCCACGCGCTGCTCAATTCCACGATCTCGATGTTTATCATTGAGGGTATGGGCTTCGGTCGAGGGCTTGGAGCTCTCGATTTGAATAAGGATCGGATCGAGGACTATATGCAGCTCCTCGATCCGGGTCAGCTCGATCAGGCGGGGATCGACGCGATCAAGGCCGCATTTTCGCCGTTGCTCGCGCGTGACGTTCTCAACGTCGCTGACGAACTGGAGCAGGCTGACCGGCAGGCCTTTGACGATGTAATCATCGCAGCGTTCGGCTTGGGCATCGACCGGCAACGGATTTACGATGCGCTTCTGTCACTTGTGGAGATACGCCGGACAGCTCTGGAATGATGCACGGCGATGACGACTTCGATGCCGGGGCAGGAGACCTTTTGTCACCACTGACCGAAATGGAGTTCTTGCAGCTTTTGCTCCGTGACCTTCATGATGATCTGCCTGGCCGGATCACAAGGATGCGCTACCTCGGAGATCAAGCAGGCACCTTGGGGTCTGCCGGCACAATAATTTTGGGCGGTTCACCCGCCTATAATGCATTCGCGGAAGCCCGATCCTCCTTTGTGAACGGCAACTATGCCGCAACGATCATTCTTTGTCAGGCGATGGCCGAGAATCTGCTCGCTGCGGCTATCCAACTAGACGGTGGCTCGGTTCCAAATCGCGTGGCGTTTGCCGAGACTTTGCGTCTTTGCGAGGGCAAGGGGTATCTCACCGGCCACGACAGTGCTGAGCTCAAGAAGCTCGCAAACCTGCGAAATCCGCTCGCCCACTATCGTAGCTTGGACGATCCCTCTCACGTTGACCGCCGGTCAATGACCGAAAAAGCGCATTTCCTTGAAATCTTGGAGCGTGATGCATTCTTTGCCATTGCGCTAATCATGCACATGTTGGGGGAAAAACCATTTCGAGTGGGTTAGCTCGTCATTCCTGAAATGTTTGCGTCGATTCCTTGTGCCGGAGGAACGCCAGCGTGTGGCAGGTGCGAATTTTCGGCCTCAAGATCGGCGCTCCGATATCTCTGCTCAATGAATGCAGTATGACGGATTTCCACAGGCGAGAGCAGGGCGTTGCCGATGCGATGGGCGATGGGACACGAGTAGTTCTGGTCAGAGATAGCCGTAACGTCGCCCGCCAGGTGCTGTCGTTGTCACAAACTCACCATGGATGGCCTTCGATTGTGCAACTAAATTCTTGATGTTGATTTCCGTTGAGAGTTGACCCGGGATTTTCATCGAGAAGTGACCCGGTTGGATGTGTGTTTCCCGCGATGAGCGGGTAGGGTCAAGCGGGTGATTGTTCCTTTCTGGTTTTGGGAGCCGCGGAGCTGGCCCGGAACCGGAAGCTGTCGTTGCCGGTTTCCAGGATGTGGCAGTGGTGGGTGAGCCGGTCGAGCAGTGCGGTGGTCATCTTGGCATCGCCGAACACGCCAGCCCATTCGCTGAAGCTGAGGTTGGTGGTGATGATCACGCTGGTCTGCTCGTAGAGCTTGGAGAGGAGGTGGAACAGCAGCGCCCCGCCTGACGGGCTGAACGGCAGGTATCCGAGCTCGTCGAGGATTACGAGGTCGAGGCGCAGCAGGCGCTCGGCAAGCTGGCCAGCCTTGTTCATGGCCTTTTCCTGTTCAAGCATGTTGACCAGGTCGACGGTGGAGAAGAACCGTGCCTTCCTGCGGTGATGTTCCACGGCCTGTATACCCAGGGCAGTGGCCATGTGAGTCTTGCCGGTTCCAGGGCCACCGATCAGTACGACATTGTCAGCGCCATCGATGAACTCGCCACGGTGCAGTTGGCGCACCAGGGCCTCGTTCACTTCGCTGGATGCGAAGTCGAACCCGGCCAGATCCTTGTAGGCGGGGAACCGGGCGGCCTTGATCTGGTAGGCAATGGACCGGACCTCGCGTTCTGCCATCTCGGCCTTGAGCAACTGCGAGAGGATCGGCACGGCGGCATCGAAGGCCGGGGCGCCCTGGGCGATGAGATCGCTCACCGCCTGGGCCATGCCGTACATCTTGAGGCCGCGCAGCATGACCTCCACGGCAGCGCTGGCGGGATCATGACGCATGGCGCAGCCCCCGCAGATTATCATAGCGGCCGACGTCGGCGAGCGGCTCCTGGGCAAGGCGCAGGGCTTGTGGCGCGTCGATGGGTGTGCTGGCGGCGCCTTGCCGTCGGTCAGCCGATGCAGGATGTTGAGCACATGGGTCTTGGTCGGAACACCGCCCTCCAGCGCCAGTTCGACGGCGCACAGCACTGCCTGTTCGTCATGGTGCAGGACCAGCGAGAGGATCTCGACCATCTCCCGGTCGCCGCCGGGCCGCTTGAGCAGATATCCCTGCAACTGGCGGAACGCATCGGGCATCTCGGTAAACGGCGCGCCGTTGCGCAGAGCGCCAGGCTTGCGCTGGATCACCGCCAGATAGTGCCGCCAGTCATAGATGGTCCGCCCGGGAAGATGATGGCCCCGCTCGATGATCCGCTCGTGCTCACACAGGAACCGGCCCTCGGCGGCGATGACGATCCGGTCCGGGTAAACCCGCAGGCTCACCGGGCGGTTGGCGAAGGAGGCCGGCACCGAGTAACGGTTGCGCTCGAAGTTTACGAGGCAGGTCGGCGATACCCGCTTGGTATGCTCGACGAAGCCGTCGAAGGGCCGCCCCAGCGGCATCAGGCTGGCGACCTCCGCGGCATGCACATCGGCGATGCTGCCGGGCAACGCGCCATGTGCGATCTGCCCCCATTGCGCGATGCAGCGTTCTTCGAGCCAGGCATTGAGCGCATCGAGATCGGGGAAGCTGGGCATCGGCTGCCATAGCCGGCGGCGGGCATCCTGGACGTTCTTCTCGACCTGCCCCTTCTCCCACCCCGAAGCCGGATTACAGAACTCGGGCTCGAACAGGTAATGGCTGGCCATGGCCGCGAACCGGGCGTTGACCTGTCGCGCCTTGCCACTGCCGATCCGATCCACCGCGGTCTTCATGTTATCGAAGATCCCGCGCTGCGGCACACCGCCGAGCACCCGGAAGGCCTGGGTCAGCGCATCGAACAGCATCTCGTGGGTCTGGAGCAGATAGGCCCTGACGATGAACGCCCGGCTGTGCGACAGCTTGGTGTGCGCCACCTGCAGCTTGGTCTGCTTGCCGGCAATGATCGCCCAGTCCTCGCTCCAGTCGAACTGGAACGCTTCGCCTGGCTGGAACACCAGCGGCACGAAGGTCCCGCGCCCGCTGGTCTGGGAATCACGCTGCCGGTCGGCCTTCCAGTTGCGCGCAAAGGCCGCAACACGGCCGTAGGAACCATCGAAGCCCAGGGCGACGAGATCGGCGTGCATCTGCTTCACCGTGCGCCGTTGCTTGCGCGAGCGGCCAGCCTCGATCCGCAACCATCCCGCCAGCTTCTCGGCAAACGGGTCCAGCTTGCTTGGCCGGTCGGGCACCTTGAACCTGGGCTCAACCGCACCGCTGCGAAGATACTTGCGGATCGTATTACGCGAGAGACCGGTCCGTCGCTCAATCTCCCGGATCGGCATCCCATCACGGAAATGCCAGCGCCGGATTACGCTCAGTAACGCCATGTCGATCACTCCATAATCCCCCGACGCCAAAGCCAGGGGAAAGGTCAGAACATGGGTCACTTCTCAGTGGAAATTTATGCCTCTCCCGGGTCAACTCTCAACGGAAATCAACAATCTGGACTATGGAGCCAAAGCGACAAGGGCAACATCCATGCCGGAAGCGTTTGTCATCGCCTCCACGCTCAAATGCGAAAGGAAAACTCGCGTTCGCGAACTGCTCGATAGCTGTCAAGGCAATGGTGGGATCGGTTAGTGCGGAGCTGATTGCAAGATTGCATTCGGCTACGCGCAGGCAGGCAGGATTCGTCTGGCCTTCCGCATCGTCTTCGGCGGTGACTGCTATGCGGCACAGGTAACATTAAGGGTTCCCCCCACCCGTTGCAGGTTTTTTGTGCCCTTTCTCTAAAATGATGTGGATCCATCAATCTCGACTCCTTGAAATAGAGCAATTCAGCAGCAGCAATGGCCCTAGCTGCACCATGTGGTTGTCGAGCTAAGATTTAAGGATTTTCATGATGTCAAAGTTATCAAATCTCAAAAGGTTGACTGCACCGGATGTTTTTGCACGAAAAAATGCCCAGCCGATTGTGATGCTTACGGTATACACGGCCAGAATGGCCCAACTCTTGGATCACCATTGCGACGTATTGCTGGTGGGAGATAGTCTCGCCCAGGTTGTCTACGGTTACGATTCGACATTGCCGGCTACGCTTGAAATGATGATCGCGCATGGACAGGCTGTCGTGCGTGGATCGAAAAAGGCATTGGTCGTAGTCGACTTGCCGTTTGGGTCCTATGAAGAAAGCATAGAGCAAGCTTTTCGGTCGGCATCTATGCTGATCGACAAAACTGGTGCCGGTGCCATCAAACTTGAAGGTGGCCAAGCCATGGCGCCGACTATCGAGTTCCTCACGAAGCGCGGGATACCGGTCATGGCTCATGTTGGATTGACCCCGCAGGCTGTAAATGTGCTCGGGGGATATTCAGTTCGCGGGAGAGGGAATTCGGAGTTTTCCAGTATCTTGGATGATGCGAAAGCCGTCAGCGAAGCGGGTGCCTTCTCCGTCGTGACTGAAGCAATCTTAGAAAGTCTCGCCGATTCAATTACAGATACAATCGTCTGCCCAACTATCGGGATTGGCGCTTCGGCAAGATGTGATGGTCAGGTACTCGTCGTCGACGACATGCTGGGAATGTTTGAAAAGAACGCCAAGTTTGTGAGGCGGTTCGATAACCTGGCGCACCGGATAGACCAGGCTGCCGATGCCTATGCAAGATCGGTAAGGGAACGCATTTTTCCAGCCTCCAACAATTGCTATAATTGAAGATTGATTGCGCCTTTAGAACGAAGGTCGGGAGGATTTCTCAGGAGTTCAAACAGTAGCTGAGTGAGCACGTCTATGGCTCGAAACGTCGGACTTGCGCTGATTGGCGGTTGTCCAAGCGATGCTTTGGTTCGACGCCCCTGATTTGGGCATGATGGGAGCCGCGGCTGGGTTTAGCGATATCGAAAATTTGCAGCGTGCATGATGCATGAGCGACTTCAGTCTCTCAGTCGCCAAAGCGGAACTGTCGTCACTGAGATGCATCATCATAGCTTCTGTGAGGAATCTGACGAAATCTTCGCGGCGAGTGGCCGTAAGCGCGAATGAAGGCCCGGCGCATTCTATCGCGGTCCTGAAAACCGGACTCGCTTGCGACAGTCTCCAGCGAATGTCGTCCATTCTCAATAAGGATCTGCGCTGCCTCCAGACGAAGACGCTCAACTGCTTTGGCGGGCGAATGACCGGTCTCTTGCCGGAATGCTCTGCTGAACTGACGCGGGCTGAGGCTTGCAACATGAGCGAGTTCCTCAACCGATAATGGATTTGCCAGGTGCTCCTTGGCATATATCAAGGCCCGTTGAATGCGATCTGATCTTGGTTCTAATTCAAGAAGCGCAGAAAATTGCGATTGGCCGCCCGGCCGACGATGATAGACGACTAGATGGCGCGCAACGCAGCGAGCGGTATCGCTGCCGTGGTCTTCTTCGATTAGAGCCAAGGCCAGGTCAATCGCCGCCGTCATCCCAGCGGATGTCCAAACCGGGCCGTCCGCAACGAAGATCCGATCGTCATCCACCTTAATTGCAGGAAACTTCTTGCGAAGGGTCGCAGCGTGCCCCCAATGGGTCGTTGCTACGCGTCCGTCGAGAACGCCTGCTTCGGCGAGTGCAAAAGCTCCGGTGCAGATACCTGCTACCCGTCGCGCCTGATTTACCGCGCCTGCAATATAGGCGCATAGTGAGGGACTAGCTGGCCGTGGTCTTGATTGCCCCACTACCATCAGTGTGTCGGGTACGGTCCCAAGGGGTTCTGTAACAACAGATACCCCTGACGAGGAACAAACCGGTCCGCCATACTCGGACAGAATTCTACATCGATAAGCTTGGATTTGCAGCACAAAATTAGCGAAATCGAAGGGTGTGACGGCCGCTAGGCCCATGAGTTGAAAGTGGTCCTGCAGAACAATTCCAATCGTCTTCATTCTTTGATTGCTATGGCTCATTTTGCCGTTTTTATGACATTTCAGCCAAGGGGCACAACAGCTAAGACCCATCCACGAGCGGTCCAGCTCCATTCTTGGAGACAATGTTATGCCACTGTGGAAGATTTATCATCCGGTCAACGCCTTTTCCGATGTCGACAAGAAGGGAATTGCGCAGGCCATTACAAGTGTTTACCAAAATTTTATGCCGCGATTTTACGTTGGTGTGACTTTTCAGGAAGTATCGGAAAGCAACATCTATATCGGCGGCGAGCCTCATTCTGAATTTATACGAATTTCGATTGACCATATCGCGCGAACATTTCAATCTGTTGATTTGAAGATTACATTCTTTAATAGAATAAATACTTTGCTGGAACCATGGATCGAAAGTCGCGGTTACGACTGGGAAATGCATGTCGACGAGACGCCCTTCGACCTCTGGACAATTCAGGGCCATTTCCCCCCTCAAGAGGGTACACCTGACGAGCGGCGATGGATGGAAGAAAATCGGGCCTCGGCGCGGACCCACGCCTAAAGCCTGGCATCGTTCCAGCGAAGCCTTTGTGTCCGGCGGGTTGCGCTGTAAACTATTTGTCCACAGGCGATACCGAACGGAAGTTAACCGGTCAGTGAGAGCCGTTGTCGTGGTTTGGGCTTGTTCACAAGGCCTAGGACACCGTCGTGACTGAAATCGCATTCTGACTTTTGGTGCGGTTGACCAGAATGCAGCAAAGAACCAAGAGCCGAACCCAGATTGAACTTGATGCAAGGTGTTTGATGTATAACAGGATTTCCTACAGGTTCTTTCTCGCGCTGGCGCTGTTTCTGTCCTGCGCCCTGTCAAGCCAATCCTCGGCAAATGCTGGGATCACGACTGGAAACGGCGCCGCAAATCCGCCTGATAGCTATGCAAAAGCACGGTCAATTATTGCCGACGTGCAAAAGATAGTCACGCCAAATGGAATAGACGAAACAAGCGTCGTCGTTCTAGGCGGTTCGCGGCAGGTGATCAATATTCGTGGAGAAAATCGCGACAACCCAATTCTTCTGTACATTCACGGTGGGCCGGGTTCTGTCGAAATGCCAATGGCATGGACGTTCCAACATCCCTGGGAAGATTTTTTCACGGTCGTGCAGTGGGACCAGCGAGGCGCTGGACGGTCTTATCCGCTCAACGATCCCAAGAAGATCGCTCCGACACTGCGATTGGAGCGCTATCGGGACGATGCGATCGAACTGATCGAGCAGCTGCGAGCAAAGTTCGGCAAAAAGAAAGTGTTCGTTCTAGGTCACAGTTTCGGATCGGCCATCGGCCTTGCCGTCGCAGAAAAGCGGCCCGACTTGCTCTACGCCTATATCGGCATGGGACAATTGATCGACTTCCGTGAAAATGAGCGTGTGGGCATGCAGCATACCCTCAAAATCGCTCGCGAACGCGGTGATGAGCCTGCCGTAAAAGCCATCACCTCCTTAGCGCCATATCCAGACGCTGGCCCCTTCACGATTAAGCAGGCGGACGCATGGAGGGTTTGGGCAAATAAATACGGTTCGCTGGCGGGCTTGCGGCCAAACGCGGATTTTTATTTTGATTCGACAAAACTTTCGCCTCTCTACACCCCAGCAGATCGTATCGCATGGGGAAAAGGGAGCGAATTTACTGTCACTACCTTGTGGCCACGCCTTGCGAACGTATCATTTAGTAAGCTTCACAAGCTCGACGTGCCGGTGATGTTTCTATTGGGACGGCACGACAACACAACGCCCTCAAGTATTGCCGCCCGCTGGTTAAGCAAATTGTCCGCACCCCAAAAGACCATTTGCTGGTTTGCGTACTCTGGACATTTGCCCATGATCGAAGAGCCCGGAAAGACGCTTTTGGCCCTGCTTATAGCAAAGCAGAGCGTCAAAGAGGGAAGATCAACGAATCCAATCAACCCACTGGCTGGTTCTTTTTGTAAGAAGCTACGCGGCCCAGAAGGCGCCACAATTCGCTGAGTGAACAAATGGCCGGTTTCGAGGATCAATATCCAAACACTGGAAGACCGCTTTGTTGGCACCTTCGACCTTATGTACACTGTGGAGTTAGGCTAGAGCGGGTTCCACACGATCTGACTCGGCAGGGATTCCCATTGCGGCTGCGTTGTGATTCAGACTTCCTGCTGGTGGCAGGAGGCCAGCATGGATGGCACGAACGCTTTCACAGGATCTTCGGGACAGGGTCGTTGCAGCGATTGATGGCGGCCTGAGTTGCCGTGCGGCGGCAGCCCGCTTCGGTGTCAGTGCGTCGAGCGCGATCCGCTGGCGATAACTTGCCCTGGAGCATGGTCAGGCCGTGGCCAAGCCGCGCGGCGGTGACCGACATTCGGGCAAGATCGAAGCGCATGGCGGCTTCATTCGGGAACTGATCGCCGAACAGGGAGACATGACCCTGGTCGAGGTTCAGGCGCGGCTGATCGAGCGCGGCGCCCCGGTCGGGATCGGCACGGTGCATCGCTTCTTCGTGCGTCACGGGATCACGCGCAAAAAAAGACCGGGCGCGCGATCGAGCAGGACCGTGCCGACGTCCTGAAGCAACGTCGGCATTGGTTCGACGGCCAGATCGACCTCGAACCCGAGCGCCTCGTCTTCATCGACGAGACTTGGACCGCCACCAACATGACCCGCAGCCACGGACGCTGCCCGAAAGGCGAGCGGCTGCGGATGGGTTAGGCCATTCCGCACTGCCGCTCGCGACCAGCATTACCCACGGACGGACCCTAATCGCCCTGCAAGTTGGCGTTGATATCTCGTGAAATCTTGTCGAACAGGTCGATTATCGACTCCCCTATGCGGGCCTGTGCGAAGGACATGACACACCGCAGGGGAAGGCGCTTGCCCTTTGGCTTGATAGGTATCACCTTGCCATCAACGATATGTTCGGCCCTGTCGATCCGGCCATCGTGATCGACGTCCTGCACCCATGCCGTTGCGCCTTTGTCCGGATAGCCATCGCCATCCATGTCAATTGCCCCGATGATCCATAGATCGAAGCGTCCATCGCCATTGGTATCGACGCCGTGCTGGTGCCACCAAAGGACCGACTTGTCCCTCGTCACGAGCGACCCGCCGTAAAAGACGATCCAGTCCGGCCGCCCATCGCCGTTCAGGTCAAAAAATGCCCCGAAATCCTGAGACTGCTTGTACCTGTTCGGCCGATAATAAACATAGAAATCCGCCTTTCCGTCAGCATCGCGATCCTCGAGTTGAAATTCCATGCCGTCGAGGTTCGACCGCACCGCCTTCCTCAGGACCTTTTTGCCTTCCGGCTTCAGCCATAAGCGATCGAACAAATCGTTGATTGCGCCGTAAATCTGCAAGCGGTGTTCGGAACTGTAGGGGCCAATTTCGGAGACCGTGCGTTCGACGTAGCCCGCGCGTTCCAGTCCTTCCCCGCCTTGGTTCACGGTTTCCTGGGTGGGCGTAACCGTGCTGCCATATGCTGCCGTCGCGGCGACCATGGTCAATACTCCAGCCAGACCACGCACAAGACGTCGCGGACGTTGATGACGCAAGTTAAGTTGAGCACTGCCAAATACGATGTGCTTGTCGAGCCACATTGTCCCTTCCCATCCAACCTGTAGCGCCATGCCTCGACGTGCGATCCGGCTCATTGACCGCCATCAAACCGCCCGAAGTTGACCGAGCAGCGCCAGAACTCCCCACCGCGCCAATCGATGCCGGACATTACCACGTCCATCCAAAAACCCCGGGAGCCCACAGCACCAGGAAAACGAACACGAACCAGGCAAGAGCGCAGGTTGCCAAGGAGACCAGCGCGGCCATCTTCCATGGCCTTCGGCGCCAAATTTGAACGGCGGCTGGAATCCCGCCAAGCGAAAGCAAAAGCGGCAGCACCAGAGAGCCGATGTCGCGCGCGAGTGTCCAGACAACAGGCGGATCAAAAACTCCGCCGATGGAGGCGATGACAAACTCCCAGAGCGTCGCCGTGGCGACCGCCGCGCCAAGCAGGAACCAACCCGCAAAAAACAATATGGCTTGATGTCGATATCGCATCCGCAAAGCCTCGTGCCATGGGTCTTTGCCTTCAGTAAAAAGATTCATCTGCCTATCGCAGAAGAAAGCAAGTCCGGTGTTTTCCCGTTAATGCACCAAAGGAAAGCCGGCTCAAACGCGGGCTCATCAGCGCCTTGCTCAAAACCGGGGACATCGAGGGCCGCTGAGTCGATCAGAGGCCGCAGCTATCCCCTGACATGCTGTCGCCTGCGAGCTGCCGTGCTGCGCGCGACCTGCTCAGGCTCTCGCGGGCCGATCTCGCCCGGCTGGCCGAGGTCAGCGTGTCGACCCTGCGCCGCTTCGAGACCGGCAACGGGACGCCGAGCGCCTATGCCTCGCGCCAGATCCTTGCCGCGCTCAAGAACGAGGGCATTTCCTTTATCGGTCCATCGGGGCAGCCTGAGCTCAAGTAGGCGGTGAAGGTGCCCTTCCCGTCGCTCACCCTTCAGTTGCGCTACGCGCGATTTGCAAACGAACCCGGCGCTGGTTTGCGACCTAGCTGCCCTCTCCATCCGGTGCGGTCATGTCGGCCATGGTGTGGAGCAGGTTCGCGGTGGAAAGCAGCAGGTCGTTCCAGGCGAGCCGCTCGAGCCAGTGCGGCGGGATGCCCGAGAGGCCATGGAGCGCACCGGCCAACTGGCCGGTGATCGCCGCGGTGGTATCGGCATCATCGCCAAGGTTGGCCGCGAGAAGGACGGCATCGGCAAAGGTGCCGGTCCGCGCAACGCACCACAGCGCTGCCTCGAGCGAATGCGCGACATAGCCCGAGGAGCGGATCGCATCGCGCGCCTTGCCGCGCCATGAGCCCGCCATGATCGGTGCGATGGCCCCGGCATAGGGTCCATTGCGGGTCCTCAGGACGTGGCTGCGCGTCTGACCGACGATGGCATCGGCGAGCACATCGGCAAAGGCCACGCAGGCATCGACCGCCTCGGGCGCGCCGTGCGTGGTGCGGCTCTGGCGCGCGGCATGGTCGCGGCGCTTGTCTGCATCCCACAGGTAGCGCAGCGCCACCGGCGCCAGCCGCATCAGGCTGCCGTTGCCCGCGCTCATCGGATCGGTCAATCCGGCAATGGGATCGCCGCTGGCCTTGAATCGCATGAGCGCCTGCCGGGTGGTCACGCCGATATCGAAGCAGGTGCCGGTGCACGAGTTCTCGCCTTCCTCGTACCACTTGAGGAAGCGCGCCATGAGCTCGTCCTCGAAGGGACCCACGGACTGGAACGTCTCGGCCAGTGCCAGCGCCATCGCGGTATCGTCGGTCCACTCGCCCGGCTCGAGCCCGAACGGGCCGCCGCCTGTCATGTCCTCGATCAGCGGGTGGCTGTCGCGCCGGGTGAACTCGAGCGTGGTGCCGATGGCATCGCCGACGGCCAGACCGAGCAGCGCGCCGCGTGCGCGGTCGAGCACCGCGACATCGCTGCGGTCGGGTGTCTCCTCGGGGATCTCCTCGCGGCAGAGGAGATGCGCGCCCTGCTCCGCGGTCTCGATGGCACCGGGCCGGGCTTCGCGGACCATGTCCTTCGCTTCCATGTCGCTCACGCCCAGTTCGATCAGCAGGCGAGCGGCAATGGTCCCTGCCCGGCCCAGTCCACCCTTGCAGTGCACCAGCACGTTGAACCCATCGCGCAGGATCGCGCGCAGCTCTTCGCCCTTCTCGCGCCAGGCATGCTCGAAGGCAAAGCCCGGCACGCCCGCGTCGCGGATCGGCAGGTGGTACCAGGCCATGTGTGCATGGGCCACAGTCGCGCCGAGATCGCGCACGCCGAGGCTCACCAGTTCGTGGGGCTCGACCAGCGTCACCACCGCCGCTGCGTTCCAGCGCTGGATCGCCTCGACGTCGAGCGCAAGGTCGCGGTTCCACGCCCCCGTTGCCGCGTTCGCCTGCTTCTTGCCCGGGCAGAACGTGATCCCGATCAGCCCCTGGCCCTCCCCAGCCTGGACTTCGGCGATCTGCAATGGATGGCTGGTGCTGGTGCGCATGGACTTTCCCCTGTTCCGTATGACAGGGGCACGTGATCCATAGCTTGCCTGCACTTACAACAAATATA
The DNA here is from genome assembly GCF_036784765.1 of Novosphingobium sp. ZN18A2. Taxonomy (NCBI): domain Bacteria; kingdom Pseudomonadati; phylum Pseudomonadota; class Alphaproteobacteria; order Sphingomonadales; family Sphingomonadaceae; genus Novosphingobium; species Novosphingobium sp. ZN18A2. The sequence continues at coordinate 2,484,777 of NZ_CP136651.1, forward strand.
TGGTTTTATGTGATTTTATGGGGATTTAGTCAGACGCCCGCGCAAAAACTCAGACAGGCATTGTCCGGGACAGGAATTCGAGCACGGCTGCGTTGAACTGATCGTTGCGGTCGCCCGCGACCATGTGACCCGCGCCCGTTATGTTGGTGACTTCAAGCGCGGGAATCCGACGCCTGAGGTCGGCAACACCCTCGTCAGTGACGATGTCAGATTTTAGCCCCCGGACCAGCATCGTTGGAATCCGGTCGGTCCAGTCCGCTTCGTCCATCACGCTGAGCAGGAAACGTGGCTGGCCTTCTGCTCCATCCAGGATGCGCGGATCCCAGTGCCAGCGCCACCGACCGTCGGGGTCTTTGCGCAGGTTCTTGGCCAAGCCCGAAAGATCGTCCGGCCTCGGCCGGCCGGGATTGTAAGCGGCAATTGCGTCTGCCGCTTCTTCAAGATCGACAAAACCTTCGGGGCGTGAGGTCATGAAGGCACGGATGCGCGCGACACCATCAATCGAGACGAGCGGCACGATGTCCACCAGCACAAGAGCCGCGGGATCAAGCCCCTCAGTCGCTGCCTTGAGCGATGTCGCCCCACCGAGCGAGGCGCCAACGAGGGCAAAGGGACTGTTCCCGGCCGCAACGACAGACCTGAGATCAGCCGCCCGCCCTGCCAGATCGTAGCGACCCTGAGGGTCCCAATCGCTCTCGCCGTGGCCGAGCAGGTCATAGTTTATGACCCGATAGCCGGCATCTGCCAGTTCCACCCCGGCACGCGACCAACTGTGCCGCGTCTGCCCACCCCCATGACCAAGCACGACGGTCGGAGCCTCCTCCGGGCCCATTATGTCGGCAGCGATGGTCAGGCCGTTGCGCGTGGATATTCGGATTGTCGGCACGGCAGGCATCTCCATATTCGAGCCTTACAGGAGCCAGGGAGCGCCCTGCCCTGCCCGCGTAATGCCTCACAAGTCAATCAGGTGAGTTCGCTCTGACGGTGCACCGGCATGGTTCAGGGCTTGGGCGGCACGATGCCCTCGGCCGGATAGGCCGGCAGCAATGGCGGCGCGGGCGGCGCGAACGACTTGCCCTGTAGCTTCTGCATCAGCACGCTAACCGCGGGTTCGAGCTGCTTGTCGTGAAGCCGACAACCGCTTGTTTGGACACTCCGGAACGACGGGTTTTGGGTACGCGATCTGCATTTGGCCGTTCGTTCAGATAAGCGGGCCTTGGGCACGCGGGCACCGATGACGATCCCGCAAGGCCCCAACCAGCGCTGGAGCCTGGACTTCGTATCGGATGCCTTCGCATGTGGCCGCAGGTTCCGAATCTTCGCCGTTGTCGACGACTACAGCCGGGAGTGCGTGCGCCTGATCGCCGATACGTCGATTTCCGGCGCACGGGTCGGGCGTGAGCTTGACGCAGCGGTCTTCGAGAGGATGGCACGACCCCACACGATCGTGAGCGACAACGGCACCGAACTGACCAGCATGGCGATCCTGCGCTGGTCGAAGGACCGCAATGTAGAGTGGCACTACATTGCGCCGGGCAAGCCCTACCAGAACGGGTTCATCGAGAGCTTCAACGCACGCCTGCGCGACGAGTTCTTGAACGAGACGATCTTCACCAGCCTCGCCCATGCCCGCCAGGAACTGGAAGCCTGGCGACACGACTACAACCACTTTCGGCCCCACTCGAGCCTCGGGAACAGAACCCCGGCTGAGATCGGGGCAGGATCAAGCGGCGAACCATATTGGGGGCATGCCCCCAATATGGTTGTTGCCATTACGCCCAGCGAAGGGCATCAAAACGGCCCAAGGCTCTACTGATAACTGGTAGAAACTTCGGGCTCAGACCAGCTCTTCCTGCTCTTGAGGTCTGCGGCAAGAGCGACACGAACATCGTCCAAATATTCGGCGTGCCCGATGGCGACGTAGGCGCTCAAATCGCTCGCTGCGCGCCGCGCGCGTCCGAGATGATCTCGAAGGCCTCGCGCATGACATATGCTGCGATGGCTGCGCCAACCGCGAGATCAAAATAGCGCGAGCCGGTCGCCACTACGGCGAGGCCAGAAAGGATAACCGCGGCATTCGCGATGACATCCGCCCGGGTGAATATCCATGCAGCGCGCAAATGAACCTCGTCATTGCGCTGACGCGACAGGAGGCGCAGCACGATGATGTTCACGACCAGGGCCAGGGCAGCGATTGCGATCATCCACCCACCTTCCGGCGAGCCGCCGTCGATGAACCGCCTGACAACTTCCACAAAAAGGCCCGCGCCGAGCGCGAGCAGAGCCAGACCGCTGAACATCGCCGCGTTGGCCTTGAACCGCAGCGAATTGCCGATGGCAACCAAGGCAATCGCATAGACCACTGCATCCGAGAGCATATCGAGCCCGTCCGCGATCAGCCCTGCTGAATTCGCGAAGATGCCGGACGAAGTCTCGACCAGGAACATGAAGGCATTCAAGCCAAGCGCGATGCGCAAGGCCCGCTTTTGCGTGTCGCTTTCGAGAGGTGGAGGTGCGCAGCCGCAATCGGTCATGGAGGCCTCCTAGCAGCTGGGACCGATCATGACATCCGGCGCGTCGCGTAACGTCTGCGATCAACGCTGCTGGACAAGATCCTCGTTCGAACATCAGCCCGCTGGACCGACGGCGCTCACTTCACCGCGGCAAGCTCTTCCTTGACGCGCTTGATCAGCAGGCGCGCGTCGCGGTCCTGTGCCAGCGACGCCTTTGTATAGAGCCCGTGCCGGAGCGCATTGCGGTTGCCCCTGGGCGCCCCGGAGCCCTTGCCGCCATGCATCCGGCAGCGGGTAGCGCCTGCGATGGCGGGCGCACGGCAAGGCGCACCGCTTCGCGTGCGCGCCCCGCAACGCGGAGACCCCAGCATGGGTTCGGTGTTGCGTGGATGGTTCGAGGCCATGGCGCGGATCGCCTCACCCTTCCTCGTTGTGCTTGTCAACGGCAGCGATCAGCTGCGCGGTGAGCCCTGCGAGCCTGCAGGCCATGGCAAGCTTGCGCGAGCGGCCCGCGACGCGGTCGCTGATCCCGCGTGCGGTCTCGAAGCAGTCCATGGCAAAGTCATACGTCTCGCAGGATAGCTGCTTGAGCATCTGTTTATGCGCTGAGCAGACCTCGCCGTCCGAGGCGCCCTCGAGCTGGAAGCGGCGGCGGGGCTCCACGTCCTCGATGCTGGGCTTGGTGCGCGGCGGATCTTCCTCCCAGTCCACATCGCGGTAGGGATTGTGCCTGGGCACGGGCTTGCCGTCGGTTGCCGGTCCGTCGCCGGCACCATTGCCCTGCCGGGACGGCTGTCGGTCCGTGTCGCCCAGCCCAGAATAGGTAGGCTCCTCGAACCTGCCAGGAATGTCATGCTTGTCCATTGCCACTTGCTCCGCGTCGTTTCGCAGCAAGCGTGCTGTCACGACCTGCGGCGCGGCACCCAAAAATCGCATCGACACGCGGGTCGGCCATTTTGTCGGATCAACCCCATACACAGTAGCCAAGGCATCGTGGGCATACCCGCTCACCGCTGCACAAGTCGTCGGACGTCGTCCCTCTTTCCGCTGGACTGCCGGCCGCCTTGCGGCTTGTGTGCCGGTGCAGATTCGCACCGGGGCATGGGTGCCCCGGTCCGCTCCGGCGCCGAGCGTCCGGAGCTCATGGTGGTGAGAAGCAGGATTGATCCTGTGCTGATGGAGCCACCCGAACGCGATGCAGACCCTCGACCTGGACGCCGAACTCACCGCCCTTCCCCATATGTCGCGCCCCCAGCTGCGCCAGCGCTGGATTGACCTCACCGGCGGCCCTGCCCCGCGCGTCAGCGCAGGGCTGATGCGCCTTGCGCTCGCCTACGAGTTGCAGGCCGCGGTGCACGGTACGATGTCGCAGCGCAGCGCCAGGCGCCTGGAACTCGCCGCCGGCGGCAAGGATGCGACACGAACGGCCAAGCGCCGGCTGGTGCGCGAATGGCACGGAACCTTGCACACCGTGACCATTGCCGAAGACGAGACCATCAGCTGGAACGGCAGGCAGTGGAACTCGCTGAGCCAGGTCGCGCGCGCCATCACCGGCACGCGCTGGTCGGGTCCGGCGTTCTTCGGATTGAAGACGCGCAAGGATGCGGCATGACCCCGGTGCGCTGCGCGATCTATACAAGGAAGTCGAGCGACGAGGGCCTCGAACAGGGGTTCAACTCATTGGATGCCCAGCGCGAGGCCTGCGCCGCCTACGTGATGAGTCAGGCGAGCGAAGGCTGGGAACTGTGCCCCGAACACTATGATGACGGCGGCATCTCGGGCGGCACGCTCGAGCGCCCTGCCCTCAAGCAGCTGCTTGCCGACATGGCGGCGGGCAAGATCGACATCATCGTCGTCTACAAGGTCGACCGGCTGACGCGCTCGCTGCTCGACTTCGCCAAGCTGGTCGAGGCGCTCGACAAGGCCGGCACCAGCTTCGTCTCGATCACCCAGTCGTTCAACACCGCCACCAGCATGGGACGCCTGACGCTCAACATGCTGCTGTCCTTCGCCCAGTTCGAGCGCGAGGTCACCGCCGAGCGCATCCGCGACAAGATCGCGGCCTCGAAGGCCAAGGGCATGTGGATGGGCGGGATCCCGCCGCTGGGTTACGAGCCCGATGGGAGAAGCCTGAAGATCGTCGAGGACCATGCCGCGCTGATCCGTGATATCCATGCGCGCTACAGGAAGCTCGGCGCGGTGCGGCTCGTGGCCGACCAGCTGGTGGACGAGGCTATCCGCAAGCCGTTGCGCAACACGGCAGCGGGCAAGACCTACGGCGGCGGCTGGTTCTCGCGCGGCCAGCTCTATGCGATCCTCAGGAACCCGATCTATGCAGGATACATCGCGCACCATGGCAAGCTGCACCGCGGCGCGCACAAGGCGATCATTGCCCGCGAGGAATGGGACAAGGTCCAGAAGCAGCTCGACGGGAATGGAAACGGCAAGCAGGCCAGGACGCCGCGCGCGGCGTCGGCCCCGCTGGCAGGCCTGCTGGTCGACGAGGCCGGCGAGCCACTCGTTGCCACGCACACCCGCAAGGGCAGGCAGCGCTATACCTACTATGTCAGCAAGGTGCTCCAGCACGGAACACGCGATGCAGCCGACTCTGGCATGCGCATTCCCGCGCGCGAGATCGAGGACCTCGTGACCGGCGAACTCACGCGGCTGATCGAGGACCCGATCCGGTTTTGCGAACGAACCCGGCTCAAGTTCGATCCCGATGCCTTCGCCCCGTTCGTGACGCGGACCAAGGCGCTGGCCGAGAAGCTGGGCCGTTCGCGCACCAGCACGCTGCGCCCGCTACTGTCGCAAGTGCGCATCCTGCCCCGGAGCGTCGAGATCGCGCTTTCCGCCAAAGGCCTGCGCGCCGCGCTTGACCTGCCCGACGCTGAAGACCTCGCTGTCTCGCTCACCCTCACCTGCAATGTCCGCCTCACCCGCACCGGACGTGCGGTGCGGCTGGTTCACGACAACGGCGTCCCGATCAGGACCGGCGAGCCGGACCCTGCGCTCCTGCGTCTCCTGATGCGCGCCCGGGAATGGTGGGCGATGCTCGCCGAGGGCGAGTTCGACGTGACCACGCTCGCCAGGCGCGAAGGGGTCAACGATTCCTACCTGTGCCGTGTCGTGAGGCTGGCCTTCCTCTCCCCGCAGGTCGTCGACGGCATCGTCGCGGGGAAATTGAAGCCCGGGATCGATATCACCGCGCTGCTCAAGGCCGGAACGATACAAGGCGACTGGGTCGAGCAAGGCCAGGCCTTGCTGCGGTGATGACACGTTGACGGCACCTGCGATTCTGGTTCATTTTTAACCGTGAACCAGAATTATCACCCGGCCAATAGAGGCAAATCGATCCTTGCTGGTCAGCGGCTCAGTCTGGTTGACGGCCTCAATTTTGTTGACCCTAGTTGACTGGATCAGGGAATTTCTCCTCCGTCGGTCCGCCCGGTCAAAAACTCCCCGCAAATGCGACAACTAAACAGCCGCAATTGGAAAGCGTTGAACCCCGGGCATGCCAGGACTTCTGCGGCCTTCAGCGGCAACCTCGCGCTCGAGCGAGCGTCAACTTTGCGACAACAAATTGGCTGGATCGCGCAGGCCGATCATGGTTTAGCCAGTTCAAACACCTTGGCCGGCCGATGCGCACCGCCCCGGACATATTTCGTGGGCTTGAGTTTGCTGCCGTCCGAAAATATCCGCTCGAGCATTCGCTTGCGGAAGAGAGGCTTGTTCAAGCTGCGATTGAGCACCGCCTCGTGCGCCTGCTGCAACTCGAGCAGCGTAAAGTATCCCGGAACAAGCTGAAAACCGAGCATCGACCAATCGAGGATCCGGCGCAGATGGCGCACGGCCTCGACAATGATCTCGTCATGATCGAGCCCGGCCCTGACACTCAGCCCACCAAGGCTCAGGTGTGGCTGGGCCAGTTCGTCGTGAACCTCGACTTCGATCAATTGCATTTCGTGGGACACGCCCACGTGAGGCAAGATCCATGCTGACTGCACGGTTCCAAGGAAGCCGACACTTGCCATCCACCCCCGCGGGTCGCGTCCGGGATCGGCGAAGGTGTGGAATTGCTCCACCTTCACATCGACCGGTCCAACCTGGTCCATGAGAATGCTGTTGGCCTGATGTTCAAGCCTGGTCGGTCGTTGGACAAACGCGCCAGGAAGATAGAACAGCCCATCTTCTCGCTCTCGCATCACCACATGGAGCGAGCCTTCATGCACGGTGAGGAGAACAATCTCGATTGAAAGCTGCAGCGGCGACACGGCGGAGATTGCCCTCTGCAACTACGGTTGGGTCAGTGCATTGATCAAGCAGATCACGTCGCTGCACGCAATACATTGCAAAATCAATTATCTGCTGGACTGCCCGCGACCTTGCCCGCATGTGATGCTGTGTGATCGAGTCTCGGCAATGAAACTCATCAGCACACGTTGTCAGATCCGCACGACGGTCGGCACAATCACCAAATCCCGGCTCCAGAAAGGCCATCACCCCGCAAGCGCGAGATCGCGTCATTGCAGCGTTGTAGTTGTCGCCACTATCGCCATGTTGACTCTTCCCTTTTTTTGTCCGCCGAACGGTCAACCCGTCCGGGTTATAACTCAAGACAAAAAAGCGGCGTTCGAGCGCTGGGAGCGCCACGAGGCCAGCAAAACTGCCATTTTTTCGACATCAGGGTGGCGCCCCCAATCATGTTGACCGTTATTGACCCGACAACTTCGGTTATGTTGACCGTGGTTGTCAGGTCAACTTTTCCGCCTCCGAGACAACCAACTGCGCTGCAATGTCGCAGCGCCATTTTCCACCGCCTGTGGAGGGCCCTCGCCCCACCGATAACGGCGCCGATGGCTGACATTTGTTCGACCTGTGGGGCTCGCGCAGGAAGGGCGCATTCTCTCTGCCGGGGTGCGCGGAGAACAGGCGTCGGAAGCGTCGCAGTTGATTGCTCTCTGACAGTCAATCTGCTGCCCGAAGCCCGCGCAATTTCGCGGTCTTCTCTGGCGCTCTCCGGACTGGTAGCTGAGCCAAGGGGCTAGGTGGCGGAGCGGGAGGGATTCGAACCCTCGATACGGGGTTACCGTATACACACTTTCCAGGCGTGCGCCTTCGACCACTCGGCCACCGCTCCGCATGTCCTTCCGGCCAAGGCCACCGGGACAAGGGTTGCGCACCTAGCCGCGTGCGGGCGGCTTGGCAAGCGGGGCCGTGCATGGTTTGCAGGCACATCTTGAACAGCGGGTCCGCGCGCGCCAGATTATCGCGGTGACGCACCTCTTCCCCCACGATCCCACCGCGCACGAGATAGAGCGCATCGCGAGGAAGGCGATGTTGGGCCTTCCCTTGGAATTCCAGCGCACACTGGACGAAATCGTATTGCAGGTGGAAGAGTTCGCCGACCGCGAAACGCTTGAGAAAATGGGCATCGCCAGCCGCTGGCAATTGATCGGCCTGTACCAGGGCATCCCGCTGACAGAGCGCAGCATCGGCATGACCGGCCGTTTTCCCGACCGTATCCGCCTGTTCCGCCAGCCGCTGCTGGCCGACTGGCGCTCGCGCCCCGGCGAAACGCTGGAGCGCGTGGTCGCCCACGTGCTGATCCACGAGGTGGGGCACCACTTCGGCCTTTCGGACGGGGATATGTACGGGCTGGAGGACGAGCCGGAGTAGGGCGCGGGCGGAATCGCCACGCCCGTGCGTTTGCCCACCCCTGCCCCCTCCCGCAAGCGGGAGGGGAAATTCGGTCGCGTGTTCTCCCCTCCCGCTTGCGGGAGGGGCTGTGAGACTTGTCGAGCGTAGCGAGGCTAGTCGCAGCGGGGTGGGCGTGGCAGAACTCTTGCCATGAAGATACCGCTGCTTGCCCTCGCCGCGCTCACCCTCACCGCTCCCGCGCTGGCTGACGAGTCGAAACCTGCGCCCTCCCCCAATGAAATCGTCGAGGCCGCTCCCGCCTCGGACTGGGTGACGATCGCGCCGTCTGACCTCATCGTGATGGACCTCGCGCCTGACCGTGACGGCAACAAGCGCCGCGTGGTGATCCAGTTGATGCCGCCGCCATTTTCGCAAGGGTGGATCGGCAACATCCGCAAACTGGCCGAAGCGCACTGGTGGGACGGCACCGCAATCACGCGGGTGCAGGACAATTACGTGGTGCAATGGGGCGATCCCGATGCGGAGGACAAGGCGAAGGCCAGGCCGTTGCCGGCGGGCCTGACGAGCGTGCCGGAGAGCGAATATTCATCCTCTTCGTCACAGATCTGGCCGATCATCAAATCCGCAATTGGACATGAAACGATTGGAACGCCGCCGCCTGCACATCCGGTTGTCCTGAAGGATCCTTATGCCGATTCTTCGCTGGACTGGCACGGCTGGCCAATCGGAACAGACGGCGGGCGGATGTGGCCCATCCACTGCTACGGCATGGTCGGCGTCGGCCGGAACTATTCACCTGACACCGGATCGGGCGCCGAGCTCTACACCGTGATCGGCACACCGCCGCGCCATCTTGATCGCAACATCGCGCTGGTGGGCCGGGTAATCGAGGGGATGGAATACCTCTCCAGCCTGCCGCGCGGGCATGGGCTATTGGGGTTCTACCGCAACCCCGAACACCGCGTGCCGATCCGGTCGATCCGGCTGGGCTACGAAGCAAGCGGCCTGCCCGCCTATCAATACCTTTCCACCGAAAGCACCGCTTTCGCTAAATATGAAGACGCCCGCGCGAACCGGCGCGATCCGTTCTTTATCCATCCGGCAGGCGGCGCGGACATCTGCAACGTTCCCGTCCCCGTCCGCCGCGCGCCGTGACCCTTCGGCAAGCTCAGGGCAATCGGGAATCGCTTTGCCACGCCGGCCCGCTGTGGCGCTGGACCGGCCAGAGCGGCACCGGCAGCTGGCATTTTCTGTCGATAGACGGCGCCGCGGGCGAGGAACTGTCGGCCACCGCGCTGATGCGGCGGCTGGAAGGGATGACGCGCGGCTGGGGTTCGCTCAAGGTCACGGCAACGCTGGGACACAGCCGTTGGACGACATCGGTATTCCCGCAGAAGAACGACGGGCAGACCACCTGGCTGCTCCCCGTCAAACTGGCGATACGCAAGGCCGAGGATGTGGCCGAGGGCGACGAGGTATCGGTGACGCTGGAGGTGCTTTAGCGGCGGGGAAATAGCAGCGGCTATCCGGGAGCAATTGGGTCAGGTCGAACGGCGGAAATTACGGGGTTGGCTGCCCTCGCACATTTGCCTACCCCGCTGCGACTAGCACCACCTGCGGCGGCGCAAGTCTCGCTCCCCTCCCGCTTGCGGGAGGGGTTGGGGGTGGGCCGGCGCAACTTTCGCTTTCGGTCGGAAACACCGGATAGCGATAACCGCATCCGTCCGCGCGGCCTAAACCCTCTGCATCAGTTCTATGCGGTTGCCGAAGGGATCGTGGATGTCACCGCGGATATAGCCGTCAAGCGGCTTGCCTTCGGAAAAGTCGATCCCGCGCGCCTCCAGCCGGGCGACAAGTGCGGCAAGGTCATCCACCAGAAGGGCCGCGTGCGCCTTGCGCGAGGGGAAGAAGGAATCCTCCACGCCCATGTGGATGTGCGCCGCGCCGCCTTCGAACCAGCACCCGCCGTTGAGCGCAAGATGCGGCGGTTTCGGCACTTCGGTCAGCCCCAGCACTTCGCCATAGAACAGGCGCGCATCGGCCTCTCCGCCGTGGGGCATGGCCATCTGCACGTGATCGAGGCCGACCACCCTGCCCACGCGGGTTTTCGCGTCCGTCATCGCCTCAGATCCTTTCCGCCTGCGAAACCGCGTCGCTTGCGCGAAGCGCGGAGATGATGCGGGTCAGGTGCGCAAGGTCGCGCACTTCAAGGTCGCATTCGTACGTGTGAAAGGGGTCGTCGCGCTGGGTCATCTCGAGGTTCACCACGTTGGCGTGGTTCTTGGCGAAGATACCCGCCATTTCCGCCAGCGTGCCCGGACGGTTGAACAGCACCGCGCGGATGCGGCCGATCGCGCCGTCGGTCCGCTTGTCCCAGGCAAGGTCTATCCAGTCGGCATCGATACCGTTGGCCAGCGTCAGGCAGTCGATCGAATGAACCTCGACGCCCTTGTCCGGCAGGCGCAGGCCCACGATGCGGTCGCCCGGCACCGGGTGGCAGCAATCGGCCAGCTTGAATGCCATGCCCGGCGTCAATCCGCGAATGGCGATGGCGCGCTTCTGCTTGGGCCACTGGTCGGGATCGGGCAGGTCCGCCGCGCTGCCCGGCATCAGCGCTTCCATCACGTCGCGATCGTCCAGCTTGGCCGATCCGATCGCATGCATCAGTTCTTCCTCGGACGACAGCTTCAGCCGCTTGATCGCGTCCTTCAACGCCTTCTTGCCCACTTTTCCGGGCAGGCGCTCGACGATTTCCTCATAAAGCTTGGCCCCGATGGCGGCCACTTCGGCGCGTTCCTTCATCCGCACCGCGCGGCGGATGGCGGCGCGCGCCTTGCCGGTAACGACGAAGCCCAGCCACGAAAGCTGCGGTTCGGCGCTGTTGCTCTTGATGATTTCCACCACGTCGCCGTTACCCAACTGCGTGCGCAGCGGCACGTGGCGGCCGTTGATCTTCGCGCCTACCGCCTGCGCCCCCAGATCGGTGTGGACGGCAAAGGCGAAGTCAATCGGCGTCGCGCCCTTGGGCAACTGGAACAGCGCGCCCTTGGGGGTGAAGGCGAAGATGCGATCCTGGTAGATCGCCATCTTGGTGTTTTCCAGCAGCTCTTCCGCGTCGCTGCTCGCATCGAGAATCTCGACTAGGTCACGCAGCCAGCCCACCTGCCCGTCGGGCCGCCTGCCGCCTTGCTTGTAGGCCCAGTGCGCGGCCAGGCCGAATTCGTTGGTGCGGTGCATCTCGTGCGTCTTGATCTGCACTTCCACGCGCATCGACCCGCCATAGATCAGCGATGTGTGCAGGCTTTGATAGCCGTTCATCTTGGGGGTCGAGATGTAATCCTTGAAGCGTCCCGGAATCATCTGCCAGTGGCGATGGAGCACGCCCAGCGCGGTATAGCAATCGTCGGCGCTGTCGGTCAGCACGCGAAAGGCCATGATGTCGGTGATCTGTTCGAAGCTGACGTGGCGTTCGGCCATCTTGCGCCAGATCGAATAGGGATGCTTTTCCCGGCCCGAGACTTCCACCGTCAGCCCGGCTTCGGCCAGCGCCTGCTTCACTTCCAGCGCGATCTGCCCCACTTGCGCGCCACTTTCCTCGCGGATCGCGGCCAGGCGCCCGGTAATCGTGGCATAGGCTTCGGGCTCAAGCTGTTCGAAGGCGAGCAGCTGCATTTCGCGCATGTATTCATACATGCCCACGCGCTCGGCCAGCGGGGCATAGATATCCATCGTCTCGCGCGCGATGCGCTTGCGCTTGTCCTCGCGCTTGATGAAATGGAGCGTGCGCATGTTGTGCAGCCGGTCCGCCAGCTTCACCAGCAGCACGCGCAAGTCCTCGCTCATCGCCAGAAGGAACTTGCGCAGGTTTTCGGCCGCACGCTCGTTCTCGGTCATCTGCTCGATCTTGGAGAGCTTGGTAACGCCATCGACCAGCCGCGCGACATCGCCGCCGAACAACCGTTCGATCTCCTCGGTGGTGGCCAGCGTATCTTCCACCGTATCGTGCAGCAGCGCGGTCACGACCGTGTCGGAATCGAGCTTCAGTTCGGTCATCAGGCCGGCGACTTCGACCGGGTGCGAGAAATAGGGGTCGCCGCTGGCCCGCTTCTGCGTGCCGTGTTTCTGGACGGTATAGACATAGGCACGGTTCAGCACCGCCTCGTCGGCGTCCGGTTCATACGCTTTGACGCGTTCGACAAGTTCGTACTGGCGCAGCATTGCGCCCTAGATGTGCGAATTATTTGCAGAAGGGGCAAGAGGAGATGCGCGCGCAACGCAGGACGGTCGCCCGCGCGCCGAAACGCGGCAGGACCGTATCGCTCCCGTTCCTGCCCGGCCCGCGCGCGGCGGGCAAGCGATCAGCGCAGCGATCGCTGCAACTGCGCCACCAGGCCGCGCGCGGCGGGACTGAGCCGCGACGACGGCATCCCGCCGGCCTCTTGCGCCACGCTTGCGGCGGTGCGGCAGAACCGTTCGGGGGAACGCTGGTTGGAATAGCGGTTGTAAACGCGCGTCTGCTGGTGATCGAAGGCGCGCGCGCCATAGCGGTGCACCTCTTCCTGATAGGCCGCGGACAGCAGGGCGCGATGGCGGGCAAGCATCCGGCGATAGGCGGGCGCCACCGATGCGCGCGAACGGCCACGGCACGTGAGCGCCGCCACGTTCAGGCCAGAGCGCAATTCCCACACAGCGGGCGCGGCGCGGCCCGGCGATACATATCCGTTCGAAGGCGCGTTTGCAGGCGGACGCGACGCCAGCGGCGGTGGCCGCCGCGACCCCACACAACCACCCAGCAAAACAGTGCCCGTCACCACCGCGAGGACCGTCAGCCTCGCGGGAAAAAACCCGTCCAGATTCATGTGTCGACCCTTCCCTCTTGTCGGGACGGGGATGACCGTTCCGGACCTTTCGCGCCCGCGTCTTTCGGCAAGCCGTGGGCGCTCCGCGACGGGCGGAACCCAACCCGACGGCGTGACGTCAACTCCAGGTCGCTTCGGGCGGAAGGCTCATCAGGATGGCATCGATATTGCCGCCGGTCTTCAACCCGAACAGCGTGCCGCGATCGTAGACCAGGTTGAATTCGGCATAGCGGCCGCGCCATTCAAGCTGGCGCTGCTTGTCCTCTCCGGTCCATTCGGCATTCATGCGGCGGCGGACCAATTCGGGAAAGATCTCGAGGAACGCCTTCCCCACGTCGCGCGTGAATTCGAAGTTGCGTTCCCACGCCGCTTCGTCCGCGCATTCCAGGTGATCGTAGAATATGCCGCCCACCCCGCGCGCGACGCCGCGGTGCGGGATGAAGAAATATTCGTCCGCCCACTTCGAAAAGCGATCGTAATAGGTAGGGTTGTGGCGCGAACAGGCGGCGCGGAACGCCGCATGGAAATCGGCCGTGTCCTCTTCATAGGGAATCGGCGGGTTCAGGTCCGCCCCGCCGCCGAACCATGCCGCCGTCGTCGTCAGGAAGCGGGTGTTCATGTGCACGGCGGGCACGTGCGGATTGGCCATGTGCGCGACAAGGCTGATGCCGGTGGCGGTGAATCCGGGATTTTCCGCGCTGGCGCCGTTGATCGTGCGCGCGAACTCGGGCGCGAAAGTGCCGTGCACGGTCGAAACGTTCACGCCGACCTTTTCGAACACCTTGCCCTTCATCAGCCCCTGCACGCCGCCGCCGCCGTCACCGTCCGCATCGGCTTCGCGCTGCCACGGCCGGTATTCGAACGACGCATCGCTGCCGGCTTCGCGCTCTATCGCTTCGAATGCATCGCAAATGCGGGTGCGCAGGTCTTCGAACCAGTCCTTTGCGCGGGCGGTGTACGGGGTCCAGTCGGTCATGCAGCGCGGCTTGCCAAATGGCGCGCGCTGCGGCAAGGGAAAGCCCATGGTTCCCCTTTCGTTCGCGGATGAAGAATGGCGCACGGACGCGGGCCGATGGCTGTTCTGGCCGCGCGAGAACGCGCTGCTGGTGGCGGACCTGCACCTTGAAAAGGCCAGCTTCTTCGCCACCACGGGGCAGATGCTGCCGCCTTACGACAGCCGGGAAACGCTGGAACGGCTGGCGCTGGCGATCCGGGAAACCGGCGCGCGCCGGGTGTTCTGCCTGGGCGACAATTTCCACGACTCGGATGGTCCCGACCGGCTTGAGCCGCACGCGCGCGGAATGCTGTGCGCGCTTACCCGTGCGACCGACTGGGTGTGGATCACCGGAAACCACGATGCGGCCATGCCCGATGCGTTGGGCGAGACGGTGGGCGGCACGCTGGCCGAAGAGCTGGAACTGGGCGGCGTGGTGCTGCGGCACGAAGCCCGCGCCGGAGAGACGCGGAGCGAGATTTCGGGCCACTATCACCCCCGGATGCGGATCACCGCGCGCGGGCGCAGGGTGGTGCGCCCCTGCATCGTCACCTCGCAAGGCAGCGGCGGCGCGGGCGGACGCATGATCCTGCCCGCGTTCGGCGCGTTGACCGGCGGGATGGACGCGGCCGACCCGGCGATCCTTTCCGCCCTGCAACCCGCGCGGGCGATAGACGCGCACGTTCCCGCGGCGGGGCGGCTGGTCCGCTTTCCCCTATGGCGCGCCGCAGCCTGACGGCTGGCGCGCCGCGGCCTGACGGCAATCGCCCCCCGGAGCCGCGGCTGGTCCCTGTTTGGCGGGTGGCCCCGGATTGGCCCGCATCATCAAAAAGTTGCGAAACCGTGCCCGAAACCCCACATTGCAGGGTGGAAAGTCGCGCATGGCAGGCAATGCCCCCTTTATCGCATGGCACTTTGTGATATGAGCGCGCGCTAGTCGTTTGGAAGCAACCTGCAGGAGAAAGCACTATAGCTCCCCCACCCCGGCGCATGATGACGCCCCCCGTGAAGAGCGGGCCCCGTTACAATAACATGATCAACGTGCCCAAAGTGCGCGTGATCGACGAGAACGGCGAGAACCTGGGCGTCATGTACACCCGCGAAGCGATCGAGCAGGCGGCCGACGTCGGCCTCGACCTGGTCGAGGTGTCGCCCAATGCCGATCCGCCGGTCTGCAAGTTCCTCGATGTCGGCAAGTTCCGATACGAGGCGCAGAAGAAGGCGAACCTTGCCCGCAAGACGCAGAAGACCCAGGACATCAAAGAGGTCAAGATGCGTCCCAACATCGACGTTCACGACTACGACGTGAAGATGCGCAACGTGTTCCGCTTTATCGAGGACGGCGACAAGGTGAAGGTTACCCTGCGCTTCCGCGGGCGTGAGCTTTCGCACCAGCAGATCGGCATGGACCTGCTGCGCCGCGTGCAGGAAGACGTGGCCGAAATCGCCAAGATCGAAGCCTTCCCCCGCATGGAAGGCCGCCAGATGCTGATGGTGCTGGCGCCGAAGTAAGGCCTGCGCCCGGATCCGGACATTCGCGAGGGGGCGTGCCGCACGGCGCGCCCTTTTGCTTTGGCGCGGACCGGGCACAAACGCCCTCCCCCTTCCCGCACTGCACAAAAGCCGCTTGCGCCGCGCCCTGCGCCTGATAGCCTCTTGCAATCGGGGAAACGGGGACCAGCCGGCGCATGAACGCACGCAGTATCGGCTTCTGGATCGGCCTTTGCGCCTTCCTGCTGACGCTGCTTGTCCCGCCGCCCGGCTCCATGCCCGCGCAGGCGTGGCCGGTTGCGGGAATGGTGGTGCTGATGGCGGCCTGGTGGATGAGCGAGGCGATACCGCTTACCGCCACCGCGCTTGTCCCGTTTCTTGTCCTGCCGCTGACCGGCACGATGACCGCGGCCGATACCGCCTCTGCCTATTATTCGCCGGTGCTGTTCCTGATCCTTGGTGGTGCGTTCATCGCGCTGGCGGTTGAACGCACGGGCCTTCATTGCCGCCTTGCACTGGCGATCCTGCGCCACGTGGGCGAAGGCGGCGGCAGCGGGCGGCTGTTGCTGGCCTTCATGATTTCCGCCGCGATCCTTTCGATGATCATCTCCAACACCTCCACCACGCTGATCATGATGCCCATGGCGCTGGCCGTGATGGCGGGCGGCGGGATCAGGCCCGACGAGACGCGCGGGCTGGCGGGCGCGCTGCCCATCGGCATCGCCTTCGGCGCGACGATCGGCGGGCTGGGAACGATCGTGGGATCGCCCACCAACGCGATCTCGGTCGCGCTGCTGCGCCAGACGCTGGACTTCAACGTGTCGTTCGCGATGTGGACGGCGTTCGGCCTGCCGGTGGTGATCGTGGGCATCCCGCTTGCCGCCTTCATCATCGCGCGCACGCAGAAACTGGCGGACGACCGGTTCGACCTTCATGCCGCGCGCGACGCCATCGCGCAGTCGCACCACTGGACGGTGCCCGAACGACGCCTTGTGCCGCTGGTGGTGCTGATCGTGGTCGCATGGGTTTGCCGCCCGCTGTTCGACCCGCTGTTCCCGCCCGGCGCGCTGACGGACGGCACCATCGCCATTATCGGCAGCCTGCTGCTGTTCATCCTGCCCGACGGGACAGGCCGCCCGCTGCTGACCTGGGAAGAGGCGGACCGCGCGCCGTGGGGCGTGATCATGATGTTCGGCGGCGGGTTGGCGCTGGCAGCCGGCATGGGCGCGTCCGGCCTTGCAGGCTGGATCGGAGATATGCTTCTGCCGCTGGAAGCCGTGCCGCTTCCGGTGATGGCCGTCGCCGTTGTCGCGCTGGTCATCGTGGTGACAGAGTTTGCCAGCAACGTCGCCACGGCCAGCGGGATCATGCCCGTCGTCGCCAGCATGATCGCGGCGCTACACCTTGACCCGGTGCTGCTGGCCCTGCCCGTCGCGCTGGCTTCCAGCTGGGGTTTCATGCTGCCCGCCGGAACCGGCCCCAACGCCATCGCCTGGGCCACCGGGCACATCGCGCTGCCGAAAATGCTGCGCGCGGGCTTCATGCTGGACGTGGTCGGCGCCTTCATGATCGTGGCGCTGGTGTGGGCGATGGCGGCGCTTTTCTGATCGCGCTTCAACAGGTTGCACCGGCAACCGCCTTGCCTCTGCGGGCGCGATTTCCTATTCGCGTGGACGATCCGGCGGAGATGCGTTCCTGCGGAGGTTAGGAACCCTGGCCACGGTTGAAAATTCCGGCTCCCGCCTGCCTGGGAGCGTTGCAGGCGATGCTTTCGAGCGTCCGGGCAACGCCTGACAGATGCGAGGATAGCCATGAACGATCCTGTCACCCCCACAACCCCGCCCACGCCGCGGCGCAAGCCCAAGCCCGAAGCGACTACCATCGGTAACCGGCCACTGAAACCCGCCACCCTGATGATGGGCTTCGGATACGATCCCTCGCTTTCCGAAGGATCGCTGAAGCCGCCGATCTTCCAGACCAGCACGTTCGCCTTCGAGAGCGCGGCGGCTGGAAAACGGCATTTCGAAGGGATCACCGGCAAGCGTCCCGGCGGCGCGGAAGGGCTTGTCTATTCGCGCTTCAACGGGCCGAACCAGGAAATCCTGGAAGATCGCCTGTCGATCTGGGACGGCGCGGAAGACGCGCTGTGCTTTTCCAGCGGCATGACCGCGATCTGCGTGCTGATGCTGGCCTATTGCTCGGCCGGGGACGTGATCGTGCATTCCGGCCCGCTTTATGCGGCAAGCGAAGGCTTCGTCGCCAAGACGCTGACGCGCTTCGGCGTGACCTACCTCGACTTCGCGGCGGGGGCGAGCCGCGATGAAATCGACGCGGTGCTGGCACAGGCGAAGGACATGGCCGCGAAACAGGGCGGCAAGGTGGCAATGGTCTATCTGGAAAGCCCGGCCAACCCGACCAATGCGCTGGTCGACGTGGAAGCGGTGCGCGATGCCCGCGACGCGGTGCTGGGCAAGGGCGAATGCCCGATCGTCATAGACAACACGTTCCTGGGTCCGCTGTGGTCGCGCCCGCTCGACCACGGGGCCGATATCGTGGTCTATTCGCTGACCAAGTACGTCGGCGGCCATTCGGACCTTGTCGCGGGCGGCATCGCGGGGGCCAAGGCGTGGCTCGACCCGGTGCGCATGCTGCGCAACACGATGGGCGGTATCGCCGATCCCAACACCTCGTGGATGCTGCTGCGCAGCCTTGAAACGGTGGAGCTGCGCATGACCCGCGCGGGCGAAAACGCGGCGAAAGTCTGCGCCTTCCTGAAAGGCCACCCAAAGGTGGAGGGGCTGGGCTATCTGGGCATGATAGAGGACGCGCGGCAGAAAGACATCTTCGCGCGCCACTGCACCGGCGCGGGCAGCACCTTTTCGGTATTCATCAAGGGCGGCGAGGCGGAAAGCTTCCGCTTCCTCGACAGCCTGAAGATCGCCAAGCTGGCGGTCAGCCTTGGCGGCACCGAAACGCTGGCCAGCCACCCCGCGGCGATGACGCACCTTTCCGTGCCGGACGAGCGCAAGGCGAAGCTGGGCATCACCGACAACCTGGTGCGCGTGTCGATCGGCATAGAGGACGCCGAAGACCTGATCGCAGATTTCGACCAGGCATTGGCCGCGGTTTAACGGGCCGGCACGCAATCTGGCCCCGCGCCGTCCTTTGTCCTTTCCGGCAACCGGCGGTGCGGGGCTTCCGCACCGGACCCGTGTAAAGGCTTGGCAGTCCCGCCCTCCGCCCCTAGGGCAGCCCGGAAACGAACGGTTGGCCGGGAGAAACAAGGGCATGACGATCAGCGAACGGGCGAAGGGCATCGGGGCACGCGTGGAAGCCTTCGTGCGCGACATCGTGGTGCCGTATGAATCCGATCCGCGCCGCGACCATCACGGCGCGCCGACCGACGAGCTGGTTTACGAAATGCGCGAAAAGGCCCGCGCCGCCGGTGTCCTTACCCCGCATATCCTTGGTGACGGAGATCACCTGACCCAGCGCGAAACCGCCCATGTCCTGATCCGGTCCGGCCTGTCGCCGCTCGGCCCGCTGGCCTGCAACACGATGGCGCCCGACGAAGGCAACATGTACCTGCTGGGCAAGGTCGGCAGCCCGGATATCAGGGAGCGTTTCCTTGCCCCGCTGGTGGAAGGCCGCGCCCGTTCGGCCTTTTTCATGACCGAACCGGCGGAAGAAGGCGGCGCGGGATCGGACCCGTCGCTGATGAAGACCACCTGCCGGCGCGACGGCAACCACTGGGTGATCGATGGGCGCAAGGCCTTCATCACCGGGGCAGACGGTGCCAGCGTGGGGATCGTCATGGCAAAGGACGATAGCGGCGGCGCCTGCATGTTCCTGGTCGACCTGCCCGATCCGGCAATACGCATAGAACACGTGCCCAACACCATCGACAGTTCCATGCCCGGCGGCCACGCAACCGTGCTGGTAGACGGTCTGCGCGTACCGGCGGACCAGATGCTGGGCGAAGCGGGCGAAGGGTTCAAATATGCGCAGGTGCGTCTGTCGCCCGCGCGTCTTTCGCACTGCATGCGCTGGCTGGGCTGCTGCATCCGCGCGCACGAGATCGCCTCGGACTATGCCTGCCGCCGCGAAGCCTTCGGCAAGCAACTGGTCGATCACGAAGGCGTGGGCTTCATGCTGGCCGAGAACATGATCGACCTGAAGCAGGCGGAACTGATGATAGACTGGTGCGCAGGCGTGCTGGATACCGGTTCGCTTGGCACGGTCGAAAGCTCGATGGCCAAGGTGGCGGTGTCGGAAGCGCTGATGCGCATCGCGGACCGCTGCGTCCAGATGATGGGCGGCACCGGCGTGACCGACAAGACCATCGTGGAACAGGTGTTCCGTGAAGTGCGCGCCTTCCGCATCTATGACGGCCCCACCGAGGTTCACAAGTGGAGCCTTGCCAAGAAGATCAAGCGCGACTGGCGGCAGAACCGGGCGGACTGACGCGCCGTTCTGTCACCGGCGGGCGCCGTCCGCCTATTCGCCCCCCGATTATTCGTCCCCCCGATTATTCGTCCCCGATTATTCGTCCAGCGTGAAGCCGATCTTCAGCGTCACCTGGTGGTGAACCCGGCCATCGGGTTCGATATAACCGCGCGTACCGGTAAGTTCGTACCAGCGCACGTTGCGCAGCGTCTTGTGCGCGCGGTCCAGTGCGACGGCAATCGCCTTGTCGATTCCGTCGTGGGACGTGCCGACGATCTCTGTCAGCTTGTAGACATGGTCGCTCATGATGTTCTCCGTTCCTTGGTTCCGCTCCTTGGCCCCGTTCCCTGGCCATGCACGCGCGTTTCACGCGATGGGCACGCTGACCGGGAACGAACGGCGGGTTTGACGAGCGTGCCGTTTACTGGATATCGGGCCTGACCTTACCTGGAGACCCGAATGCCCGGCCTGCGCCCCGACATCGATCCCGATGGCCTGCTCGAATACTCGGTGGTGTTCACCGATCGCTCGCTCAATCACATGAGCGGCGCCTTCCAGCACGTCATGCGCGATATCCATCAGACGCTGTGCGAAGTTTACAACGCCTCGCGCGCGGTAGTGGTTCCGGGCGGCGGGACTTACGCGATGGAAGCGGTGGCGCGTCAGCTTGCCACCGGCGAAGACGTGATGGTGATCCGCAACGGGTTCTTTTCCTATCGCTGGACCCAGATATTCGAAATGGGCGCAATCCCTTCGGGCGAGACGGTGATGAAAGCCCGGCGGCAAGGCAACGGCGGGCCGGCCGACCCGTTTGCACCCGCCCCGCTTGACGAAGTGATCGCCGCGATCCGCAAGGGCAAACCCTCGCTGGTCTTCGCGCCGCACGTCGAAACGGCCAGCGGCATGATCCTGCCAGACGATTATATCCGTGACGTGGCAGACGCGGTGCACGAACACGGCGGGCTGTTCGTGCTCGATTGCATCGCTTCGGGCTGCGTGTGGGTGGATATGAAGACCTGCGGCGTGGACGTGCTGATCTCCGCCCCGCAAAAGGGCTGGTCCGCCCCGCCCTCGGCCGGGCTGGTGATGCTGAACGAAGCCGCGCTGGAACGCTGCAAGGCGCGCACCTCCACCAGTTTCGCGATCGACCTGGCGAAATGGCTTTCAATCATGGAAGCCTACCTGAACGGCGGCCACGCCTATCACGCGACAATGCCGACGGACGCGCTGCGCACGTTCCGCGACGCCATGCTGGAGAGCAAGGCCTATGGCTTTGAAAGGCTTTGCGCCGCGCAGTGGGAACAGGGCAACGCGGTGCGCGCGATGCTGGCCGCGCGCGGCGTGAAGTCGGTCGCCGCCGAAAGCTTTGGCGCGCCGGGCGTGGTGGTCTGCTATACCGACGATCCCGACGTGCAGAACGGCAAGAAGTTTGCCGCGCTGGGCCTTCAGGTCGCGGCGGGCGTGCCGCTGATGGTTGACGAAGGCCCGGACTACAAAAGCTTCCGGATCGGCCTGTTCGGGCTGGACAAGTTGAAGGATGTGCCCGCCAGCCTCGCCCGGCTGGAAGCCGCGTTCGATCAGGTGTTCGGAAAGGCCGGCTGAGCAGAGGCGCACCGCCGCGCCTGGATCAGTTCAGCCGGTCGCCCAGCCTGACCTTCGGAAGCGGCGCTTCCGCCTCCTCGTCCCCATCCGCGATCCTGTCGTGCCGATAGGAACGCGGCGCCGTTACCCGCAGCTTGTTGCCTGTCGCATCGACGAACGTGGTTCCGTCCAGCGGCTCGGCGAAGGTCATGCCGACCCAGGAACCGTCACGCCATGCGGCATGGCCGGTGACACGCGTATCGCCGAAGGTCAGTTCCACGATCTCTCCCACGTGCGGCCGGGTCGACACTTCGACCAGCGCCCCTTCCCGCGAGATATCGCGCACGCGCACATCCTGCGGGCCGGACAGCCCATCCAGCCGCCCGTGCAGAAGAACACGCGCACGCTTGCGCGATCGTTTTCTGGTCGTGGCCATCGTTTCCCCCCGGATAACCGGAGACAGGGGTAACCAGCCGCGGATTGACAAATCGCTAATCCGGGCCGGTTTGCCGATCGGTCCCGAAGCGGACAGCTGCCAGCAGACAGATCGTCATCCCGGCGCCAGATCGTCAATCCGGCGAAAGCCGGGATCGCTCACGGTGACGCGAGACGCGCGAACAGGGCACTCCACCCCGCACTGGATTTCGCAGTGGGGTCAATTTTCCATGCCCGCCCCGAACGGCCAGCGCGCGCCGTGCCTGTGCAGCAATTCCTGCACGAAATGCCGCTCCAGTCCCGAACGATGCAAGTCCACCCCCACGACGACCGATCCCTTCAGCACGCTGGCGGCATAGAATTCGGCCTCGCGGCCATCCACGTCTATATCTGTCAGCATCCGGGCGATTGCGCCGCCCGTGGCGCCCAGCGCCGATCCGAATGCGCCGATGCTGCCCAGCGCCTGCGCGGCGATGCCGCCGGCCGCGGCAAGGCCGCCTATTCCGGGGGCGAGCAGCAGGCCGACACCGAGCAGCGCGCCGACGATCCCCCCGCCCGATGCCGCGCTGGCGATGCTGGTCTTGCTGTGGCCTTTCGGGATGATACTGCCCGGCTGGATGAACTGCCCGGTGCGCCACATTTGCGAAATCGCCCGTTCGGGCACGCGGTTCGCCTTCAGGCCGATGATGGCCGCTTCGGCGCTGCTCCGGTCGGGGAATATGCCGGCAACGATGTGCGAACAGGCCGACACGTAATCGTCCAGCGCCGCCCTGAATGCCTTGTGGAAGCCGTTGCGCCTGCCTTCGGTTTCGAATTCCGCCCGCAGCCCGGCATTGGCCTGAAGCCGCCTGAGGTTGTCCGACAGGTCGGGATTGAACATGGTGCGCAGCAATTGCTCCACCGTCGACGGCCTCAGCGCCTGATCCGTGCCGCGATTGATCCACGCAAGCGCCACGGGCCTGGGATAGCCGGCCGCCAGGTAATTGAGCGCCGGAAGATCCTGAACCTTGATGACGAAGAAATGGATGGCGGCTTCTCCCAACCCGCTTGCCCCGCTACCCTTCGAAAATGGGCCTGGCGGAAAATGGGTCCGGTGGACGGAAAAGCAATATAGCACATACGCCAAGTCGCGGGCATCCGCCTTTCGTGCGCCGGCGGATGCGTTGCCGAAGGCTCGCTGACGCATAGCAGATGCGATTGCTGCACATTTTTTATCGCGTCCGGAATGAACCGGTCCGATTTTGTCTTATCTCAATGAGCGGACGCGCTTTGGCGGGCATTGGCCATTTCCATGACGCACGCACAGGCCAGGCCCGAACGCTATGCCGGCTGGGATTACTATCCCGAGCTGCTGGCAACGCCTGTTCCGCGCTATACCAGTTATCCCACGGCGGCCGAATTTACCGACGGCGATTTCGCGCCCGCGCATCGGCAGGCGCTGGCTGACTTGCGCGGCTCTGCCTCGCTGTAT
Source organism: Novosphingobium sp. ZN18A2 (assembly GCF_036784765.1). Lineage (NCBI taxonomy): Bacteria > Pseudomonadati > Pseudomonadota > Alphaproteobacteria > Sphingomonadales > Sphingomonadaceae > Novosphingobium > Novosphingobium sp. ZN18A2. The sequence continues at coordinate 2,508,228 of NZ_CP136651.1, forward strand.
GTCCACATCCCGTTTTGCGAAAAGATCTGCTGGTACTGCGGCTGCAATACCAGCGCGGCCAATCGCACCGGCCGCGTCGCCAGCTATCTGGAAGCATTGCTGGCAGAAATAGAGATCGTTTCCGGCCTGCTCGATCCGTCGGTGCGCATCACCCGCATCGCGCTGGGCGGGGGAAGCCCGAACGCCATCACGGCCACCGATTTCGTGCGGCTGATCGATTGCCTGTCGCTGCACTTCCGTACCGAAGCGCCCGATATTTCCATAGAGATCGATCCGCGCAGCCTTACGCGCGAATGGCTGATGGCGATGCGCGGCGTGGGTGTGAAGCGCGCCAGCCTGGGCGTGCAGACGCTCGATCCGAAAGTGCAGGCCGCCATCGGGCGCATCCAGCCGCGCGAGGATATCGAACGCGCGGTGGAAAATCTGCGCGAAGCGGGCGTCGCCTCGCTCAATTTCGACCTGATGTACGGCCTGCCTTTCCAGGACGACACGGTGCTGGCCGAAACGCTGGACGCCACGATCGGCATGGCGCCCGAACGCATCGCGCTGTTCGGCTATGCCCATGTGCCGCACATGATCGCGCGCCAGCGCAAGATCGACGATAGCGAACTGCCGGGACAGGTGGCGCGCTTCCGCATGGCGGCCGAAGGTTATGCGCGGCTGGCGCGCGCGGGGTATCGCCCGGTGGGGTTCGATCATTTCGCGCTGCCGCACGACGACCTGGCCCGCGCCGCCGACAGCGGAACGCTGCGCCGCAACTTCCAGGGGTTCACCGAAGACCAGGCGCCTTCGCTGATCGGGCTTGGCGCGACCGCGATCAGCGAGTTTCCCGGCCTGCTCGTCCAGAACGAGAAGAACGCGGGGCGATACAGGATGCTGTCGGCCGCCGGCAAGGTGACGGGGCGGCGCGGCGTGCGGCGCACCGATGAAGACCGCCGGCGCGGCGCGGTGATCTCCGCCCTGCTGTGCCAGGGGCAGGCGATGGTCGATCCCGAACTGCTTTCGGGCGTGCGCGACCGGCTTGAACCGTTCATCGCGCGCGGGCTGGCGCGGCTTGACGGGCGCCATCTGTCGCTGGAATGCGGCTCGGAACCCTATGCGCGGACCATCGCCGCGCTGTTCGATGCTTATCGCGCAGGGCCGCACAAGTTCAGTTCGGCGGTCTGATCGCTTCCAGGAAATAGCTATTCGTTGCCCCGCGACCCGCGTTTTGCGGGTGCGAAACGATCCGTTGCGCGTTACCCTTCTGTCGCAAACAGCGAGAGGGACAGGCACGTGAGCGCGATCGAAACCATCATGCGGACCGCCCCGGTCATCCCGGTTCTGGTGATCGAGGATGTGGAACACGCGGTTCCCGTCGCCCGCGCGCTGGTGGCGGGCGGGCTGCCCGTGCTGGAAGTCACGCTGCGCACGCCCTGCGCGCTGGACGCGATAGAGGCGATGAAGACGGTGGAAGGCGCCATCGTGGGCGCGGGCACGGTTATCTCTCCGCAAGACCTTGCCGCCGCTATTGCCGCGGGCAGCGAGTTCATCGTCTCCCCCGGCCTGACGGAGCCGCTGGGCAAGGCCGCCGTGGGGGCGGGCATCCCGTTCCTGCCCGGCATCGCCAACGCGGGCGACATCATGCGCGGGCTGGACCTGGGCCTTACCCACTTCAAGTTCTTCCCGGCCATGGCGTCCGGCGGCCTTCCCGCGCTGAAGGCGCTGGCCGCGCCGTTCTTTCAGTGCCGCTTCTGCCCCACGGGCGGCATCACCGCCAAGTCCGCGCCCGAATGGCTGGGCTTCGATCCGGTGCTCTGCGTGGGCGGAAGCTGGGTGGTGCCCAAAGGCGCGCCGGACGAGGCCCGGATCGAGGCCGCCGCGCGCGAAGCGGCGGGGCTGGCCGCATGAAGTCGCTGGAAGCCCTTAGCGATCGCTTGCAGGAACTGCACCGCCAGACTGCGGAAACGCCGCTGTTCAACCCGGTGTTCCAGCTCAGCCACGATCTTTCGCGCGAACTGGAAGCCGGTCGGTCGACGCTGGACGATGTGGAAACGCTGGTGGCCGGTCTGGAATGCCGCGCGCTGAAGACCCGCGCGGAGCGGCTGCACCGCCTTGTCGCCCCGATCGGAGACGCTGAGAACGCCGCCGCGCTGGATGGCCTGTTGCCTGACGAGGACGGCTTCGCCCAGTTCCGCGCGCGCTGGGAACGCCCGCTGATGCACGCGGTGTTCACCGCGCACCCCACCTTCCTGCTCACCCCCGCGCAGGCCGATGCCGTGGCCGCCGCCGCATCCAGCGGTGACGAGATAGACGCGACAACCTGCACCGGGCCGGGCGAAGGCCCGCAGGTTACGCTGGAATTCGAACATGGCGAAGTAAGCCACGCGATCGGGGAAGCGGCGGCCGCGCGCGATGCCATGGTGCGCAGGCTCTATGCCCATGCGCGGCAGCGCTGGCCGAAAAGCTGGCTGGACTTCAGGCCGCTGCCGTTCCGCTTCGCTACCTGGGTCGGCTATGACATGGACGGCCGCACCGATATTTCGTGGACCACCTCCATCGCGTTTCGCCTGCGCGAAAAGGCGCTGCGGCTCGCGCGGTATCGCGCGTCGCTGGAACAGGCCGATCCCGCGCACCCGTTGATCGACACGCTGGCAAGGGCGCAGGCACGCGCCGGCGAGATGGCGGAGGCGTTCTCGCGCCCGCTGGACGATCCGGCGGAACTGGCCGACGCCGCCAACACGCTGACCGCCGATCACCCGGACAAGCTGTTGAGCCTTGCCCCGCTGATCGAAGCGCTGGAACGCGATGCGCAGGACTGCGAGGACGAGGACCGCGCGCTGGCACTGGCCACGCTGGCCGCCGCGATGCGGGCAGACGGGCTGGGGCTGGGCTGGATTCATTTCCGCGTCAATTCCTCGCAACTGCTGAACGCGCTGCGCCGCCGGATCGACCCGGAGGGCGTTCTGGACCTTGCAAGCAAGAGCGCGCTTTCGCGCCTGCGCGAACTGCTGGCGGAAGTTGAGCCGCTGCGCGTGAACTTCGCCGCGCTGGCGCTGGAGACGTCAACCGCGATGCGCCAGTTCCTGGCGATGGCGCAGATCCTGCACCACATCGATGCCGATGCGCCGATCCGCATGCTGATCGCCGAGTGCGAACAGCCGCAGACGGTTCTGGCCGCGCTCTATTTCTCGAAGCTGTTCGGCATCGCGGGCAAGGTGGACGTTTCGCCGCTGTTCGAAACCGAAGCCGCGCTGGAACACGGCGGACGGTTCCTGAACGCGCTGCTGGCAGAAGATGCCTATCGCGAATATGCCCGGCAGCGCGGGCGCGTGGCGATACAGACCGGGTTTTCCGATGCCGGACGCTTCATCGGCCAGATACCCGCCGCGCTGGCGATAGAGCGGCTGCAGGGCCGGCTTGCCCAGGCGATGAAGGCCAACGGCCTGACAGACGTTGCCGCGCTGGTGTTCAACACCCACGGCGAAAGCATGGGGCGCGGTGCGCATCCTTCGGGCTTTACCGACCGATTGACCTGGCCGCTTTCGCGCTGGGCGCGGCAGCGTTTTGCCCGCGCGGGCATCGCGCTTGAACCGGAGGCGAGCTTCCAGGGCGGGGACGGATATCTGTTCTTCCGCAACCGCGCGCTGGCGCTTGCCACGCTGACGCGCATTGCAGAGGCCGAAGTGGCGCTGGCGGGCGGCAACGGCGACGATCCGTTTTACGACCGCACCGACCTTAGCCTGGACTTCTATCGCTCCATTCGCCGCGTGCAGCGCGACCACCTGGAATCCGCGACCTATTCGCGCGCGCTGACCGCGTTCGGCCTGGGCCTGCTGAAAACCACCGGCAGCCGCGTTTCGCGCCGCCAGTCCGACATCGGTTCGGACCGGTCGATGAGCCTGCGCCAGATCCGCGCGATCCCGCACAACGCCATCCTCCAGCAACTGGGCTATCCGGTGAACGTGATCGCCGGAGTGGGCACGGCCGCGGGGGAAGAAACCGAAGCGATTGCCGAATTGCTCGCCGCGTCCGAACGCGGGCGGCAACTGGTTCGGCTGTTGAAATCCGCCAATGCGCTGGCCAGCATCAAGACAGTGGCCGCGCATGGCGAACTGTTCAATTCCGCCTATTGGGCAAGCCGCCCCTATCGCGGAACAGAGGAACAGCTTGAACCCGCCTGCCTGGCGCTGGCCGAGCACCTGACGCGCGACGATCGCACCGGGGTTTTCCGCCGCCTTGCCTCTCGCCTGCGGGTCGACTGGATGAAGCTGCACCGCCTGCTGGCGCTGGTGCCGGGCGGCAGCCGCGAACGCGATGCGCGCGGGAACGAGGACCGGCGCATCATCGGCCTGCTCCAGGCGCTGCGCCTTTCGCTGCTGATGCACATGTTCCTGCGCACCGTGGAAGTGCCGCCCTTCGCGCGCGCCAACGACGTAAGCCGCGATGACGTGCTGGAAATGGTGCTGTCGCTGCGCGTGGACGATGCGCTGGCCCAGTTGCGCCGCGCCTATCCGGTGGCCGCGCCGGAACTGGGCGATTTCGCGGTGGACGAACCTAGCGACTATCCCGATCATCCCGGTGAAGACTATGGCGCGGTGCGTGCCCGCTTCATCGACCCGATCGAACGCGCCCACACGCTCAATCTGCGCATAGCAGTCGCCATCGCGAACTATTTCGGCGCGCACGGATAATACCAACCTGCACTGATCCGTTCGAATGCGTTGGTTTTCCGCGGGTCGTCAGCCGGAATCGCCGGTCCGCTTGCCGGAACTGTCGATTTCGTCTTCGTCCTCGTCGTCGATCAGGATGCGCGCGGCGGCGCCGTCCAGGTCGTCGAACTGGCTGTTGCGCATCGCCCAGAAGAACGACGCCAGCCCGACCAGCCCCATTCCGATGGCAATCGGCACAAGGAACAGCAGGTTGTTCATTTCGCCGCCCGCACCAGCCGCAGCGAATTGCCGACCACCAGCAGCGAGCTGGCCGACATGGCGACGGCGGCGATCAACGGCGTCACCATTCCCGCCATCGCCAGCGGCACCGCCAGCACGTTATAGATCACCGCCAGCGCGAAGTTCTGCTTCACCACCGCCATCGTCGCCCGCGCCGCGCGCACCGCGCGCGGGATGGCGAGCAGCGAATCCCCGGTGAACACAAGGTCCGCCGAATGGAGCCCCACGTCGCTGGCCGAACCGGGCGCCATCGATGCATCGGCCTTCATCAGTGCCGGCCCGTCATTCAGCCCGTCCCCCACCATCAGCACCTTGTGCCCGGCCTGCTGCAACGCGATCGTCGCGTCCTGCTTGGCGGCGGGCGATACTCCGCCCCTGCCCGCAAGCCCCGTCTGCCCGGCCACTTCGGCCACGGCCTCGGGCGCATCGCCCGACAGGATGGAAGCCTCCACGTGCAGCGCGGAAAGCCGCGCCAGCGCCTCTGCCGCGTCGGGCCGGAGCGCATCGGCAAAGCGGATGAGGCGCGGCGGCGAGCCGTCTATCGCCAGCACGCTTGCCGTCCCCTCGCCCCGCTCGGGCCGACCGAGAGAAACGGTGCGCCCGTGCCACAGCGCGGTCAGTCCGCGTCCCGGCTCTTCGTGCACATTTGCCAGCGTCTCGGCGCGAACGCCCCGTGCGGAAAGCGCGGCGGCCAGACCGCGCGAAAGCGGATGCTTGCTGTTGCTGGCGAGCGCCAGCGCCACGGCGGCCTCTTCCACCCCCATCGCCTCTATCGTGGCGGGATCGGGAACCGGGCGGCCCATGGTGAGTGTGCCCGTCTTGTCCAGCAGCGCGCGGTCGACCCCCGCCATGCGTTCCAACGCGGAGCCGTCCTTCACCATGATCCCGCGCTTCATCAGCGCGCCCGCCGCCACGACCTGCGCCACCGGAACGGCAAGCCCCAGCGCGCAGGGACAGGTGATGATCAGCACCGCGATGGCGACGACCAGCGACTTGTAAAGCCCCGCCCCCGCGATCATCCAGCCGACGAAGGCCAGCGCGGCCAGCGTGTGCACCGCCGGGGCATAAAGCCGCGCGGCGCGGTCTGCCACGCGGACATAGGCGGACTTGGACTGGCTCGCCGCTTCCATCAGTTGCGCGATTTCCGCAAGCGCGGTGCCGTGGCCGGTGGCGGTAACCCGCACGTCCACCGGCGCATCCAGGTTCAGTGTACCCGCCAGCACATCCGCCCCCGGACCGACGGGAACGGGCGCGCTTTCTCCGGTCAGCAGCGACTGGTCGAAACTGCTGGTGCCGGACAGGATCGTGCCGTCGGCGGCAAGGCGTTCGCCCGATGACACGCGCATCACCATGCCGGGCGCCAACCGCCGCGCCTCTACCCATCCGGTCAGCCCGCTATCGTCCACCACGGTCGCGCCGTTGGCGGCCTGTCGCAGCAGGGCATCCACCCCGGCGCGCGCGCGGTCGCGCATCATGGCGTCAAGCACGCGGCCGATCAGCAGGAACACCAGCAGCATCAGCGTGCCGTCGAACCACGCGTCCTTGCCGCCGGTCACGACCTCGTAAAAGCTGAGCGCGGTCGCCAGGATCACGCCGATGGAGATCGGCACGTCCATGTTGGTGGTCCACTTCTTCAGCGCCGCCCATGCAGAGGTGAAGAACGGGCGGCCCGAATAGGCGATGGCGGGAACCGCGATCAGCGCGGAGATCCAGTGGAACAGGTCACGCGTGGCGCCGCCCGCGCCCGCCCATACGCTGACCGAAAGCAGCATCACGTTCATGCCTGCGAAGGCCGCCACCGCCAGCGGCGCAAGCAGCGGCTTCACCGCGGAAGGCGGCGGCGCGATGTCTTCACGCGGCTGGGCCTCGAACCCCACGGCGGCCAGCGCGTCCACGATCTGCGGTATCTGCACCTGCCCGTCGTGGATCACTTCCACGCTGCGCGCGGTCAGGTTCGCGCGGGCGGACGTCACGCCGGGCAGGTTTCCGAAGGCGCGTTCCACCTTGGCCATGCAGCCCGCGCAATGCATCCCCGGCACGTTGAGGACGCTGCAGGTTCCCGGCGCCTCTTCCCGCGCCGGGGCGTTCACTTTACTTCCCCGGCCGTCCGCCAGGACCGTCCCTCGGCCTTTACCAGCACGCGCACGTACCAGCGCCCTTCGGGCAGCGCGCCGGAATAGGTGCCGGGCGCGCCTTCGACCAGCGCGATGTTGACGGGCGGTTTGCGGCCCAGCGGATGTTCGGCGAACAGGCGGACCTTTGCCGAAGCGATCGGCTTGCCCGCGCTATCCACAAGCCGCGTCTGGAATGCGCCGGCGCCGTTGCGTTCAAGCGAGGCTTTCCAGCCCAGCGCCTTTTCGCGGTCCGCTTCGGCCAGCCACGTGTTGAAGTGCTGGCTGGCGACATAGGAGTTTTCCACCACCAGCCCGCCGAATGTCGATACCGCGAAGCGCGCCATCAATACGTTCACCGCGATCACCACGCCGAAGAAGGCGACCAGGATGATCGTGATGTGACGGCCCGTGAACTGACCCTTGCGGGACGGCCGGGGTGTAGAGCGGCTTTCGGGGATCATGGCCTGTCTCTTTTCCTGGTTGGTTCAGTCCGGCGTGGTGAAGGTGGTGCGTTCGGTATCGGTGCCGCCTTCCTTGTCCATCGCGCGCAAGTTGAACGAGAAGTCTCCGCCCTCGGCACCGGGGCCTTTTTCGGTCACATAGACGCGCAGGCGCATCGTCTCGTCGGCGGGAACCTCGAAGGTGAGTTTGCGGGACGCGTCGGTCGCTTCCATCTCGTCGGTATACATCGATCCAGCGGCAAGCCCGTCAAGCGTGACTTCCATCTTGCGCGGGCGGTCTTCCATGTTGCGCAGCTTCACGGTGTAGCCGTTGCGCACCGATCCGCTGGACAGCAGCACGTATTCGGGATTGCGGTCCTTGGCCACCGACAGGTCGAGCCGGGTGCGATGGCCCAGCATGAACAGCAGGCCAAGGCCCAGCGCCGCCCAGATGCCGAAATAGATCAACGTGCGCGGGCGGAACAGCGTCTTCCTGATCGGCGTGTGCGGCTCTCCGCGCAGTTCGCGCGCGGTATCGTCAAGCGTGGTGTAATCGATCAGGCCGCGCGGACGGCCCACCTGCCCCATCACGCGATCGCAGGCGTCGATGCACAGCGCGCAGGTGATGCAGCCCACCTGCGTACCTTCGCGGATATCTATGCCGGTGGGGCAAACCGCGACGCACTGGTTGCAATCCACGCAGTCGCCAAAGGCATCGGGGTTCTTTTCCGCCTTCTTCACGCTACCGCGCGGCTCTCCGCGCCAGTATTTATACGTGACCAGCAGGCTCTTTTCATCGAGCATCGCGGTCTGGATGCGCGGCCAGGGGCACATATAGACGCACACCTGTTCGCGCATGAAGCCGCCCAGCCAGAACGTGGTGAAGGTGAGCACGCCCACCGTGGCATAGGCGACGGGCGCCGCCTGCCCCGTCCAGAATTCGTGCTGAAGCGTGGGCGCATCGGCGAAATAGAAGATCCACGCGCCGCCGGTAAGGAACGCGATCAGCAGGTAGATCGACCACTTGAAAACCCGCCGTGCCACCTTGGCCGGCCCCCACGGCGCCTTGGCCAGCCGCAACTGGGCGTTGCGGTCCCCGTCAAGGAAGCGGTCCACGTGCTGGAACAGGTCTGTCCACACGGTTTGCGGGCAGGCATAGCCGCACCACGCCCGGCCCACCGCGCTGGTGACCAGGAACAGGCCGATGCCCGCCATGATCAGCAACCCGGCCACGAAATAGAATTCCTGCGGCCATATCTCGATATTGAACATATAGAAGCGGCGGTGCGCCAGGTCGATCAGCACCGCCTGGTCCGGCGCATAGGGGCCCCGATCCCATCGGATCCACGGCGTCCCCCAATAGACGAGCAGGCAGAAAGCCATGATCGCCCACTTGAGGCGGCGGAATGTGCCGTCGATCTGTTTCGGGAAAACCTGCTTGCGCTTTTCGTACAAGCCGATTTCATTCGAGTGATCGACGGCGACGGGATCGGGGCGGTTCATGTCAGACGACCTGTGCTTTTACTGCGCTTCACCGGCGGGAGCGGCATCCGCCGCGGCCGGAGCCGCAGCCGGGCTGGCCACGCCACCGCCACGCGAGTGGACATAGGCGGCCAGCATCTTAATCGTAACCGGATCGAGACGCCCACCCCAGTTCGGCATCTGGCCGTAATGGGCGTTTGTCACCGTGTTGATCAGATCCTTGCGGTCACCGCCGTAAAGCCAGATCGCGTCGGTCAGGTTCGGCGCGCCAAGCGTCTGGTTCCCCTTGCCGTCCGCGCCGTGGCACACCGCGCAGTTCTGCTCGAAGATTGCCGCACCGGCCTGCGAGGCCGCGCTGGGCTTTTGCTGGCCGCTGATCGTCTGGACGTAGGTTACCACCTGGTCGATCTGGCTTGCCGTAAGGATGCCGTCCTTGCCGAACGAGGGCATCTGGCTCATGTGGCTTTCCGGATCGGCCGCCTGGCGCACGCCATGCGTGATCGTGTAATCGATCTGGTCGATCGTGCCGCCCCACAGCCAGTCGTCGTCGTTCAGGTTGGGATAGCCCTTGCTGCCCGCCGCGCCCGCGCCGTGGCACTGCACGCAGTTCACCTTGAACGCGGCCGCACCGCCTTCGATCGCCGCGCGCATCAGCTTCGGATCGTTCGGAAGCTGGTCGAGCGGGGTCTTGGCAAGAGCGGCAAGGATCGGTGCGCGTTCGGCCTGCTCGGCTTTCATTTCCTTGTCGAACTGGCCGCGGCTGGTCCACCCCCATATCCCCGGCGTGCCGCCGTTGATCAGCGGGATCGCCGGATAGACGACCACGTAACCGATCGCGAAGGCGATGCAGGCATAGAAGGTATAGAGCCACCACTTGGGGAGCGGCGTGTTGAGTTCCTCGATACCGTCCCATTCGTGCCCCATGGTCTCGGTACCGGTGGCTTCGTCGATGCGCTTATCTGCCATCGTCGTTTTCCTTCTTCGGATCTTCTTCGCCGGGTTCGTCGTCGTTGAAGATCATGTTCGCGGCGGCGCGGTTCTTTTCCGTGGAACCGGGCCGGAAGACCCAGGCGGCCAGACCCAGGAAAACCAGGGCCATGAACGCCAGGCCGATGCTGTCGGCAAAGTGCCGCAGCCCCTCGTAGATCGAGTGTTCGAACCCGGTCACCGCCCCGTCTCCTTGGCCAGGTCTTCCTGCGCGGTGGCGTCGTTCACGTCGACCATCGTGCCAAGAACCTGCAGGTAGGCGATCAGCGCGTCCATTTCCGAAAGCTTGTCCGGATTGCCGTCGAAATCGCGCACCTGCGCCTTCGGATACCGCTTCAGAAGCCCCGCGCTGTCCGCGTTGGGATCGGCCTGCGCCTTGAGATCGGCTTCCGCGTTATCGAGGTCTTCCTTGGAATAGGGAACGCCAACTTCCTTCAGCGTTTCCATCTCCTTGCGGATAGAACCTTCCATGTCGCCGGAACTGAGCGCCGTTTCCTTGAGATAGGCGTAGTGCGGCATGATCGATTCCGGCACGACCGATTGCGGGTTGCTGAGGTGCTGGACGTGCCATGCATCCGAATAGCGTCCGCCGACGCGCGCCAGGTCCGGCCCGGTACGCTCCGACCCCCACTGGAACGGGTGGTCGTACATCGATTCCGCAGCAAGGCTGTAGTGGCCATAGCGTTCGACCTCGTCCCGGAAGGGACGGATCATCTGGCTGTGGCACACATAGCACCCTTCGCGAACATAGATGTCGCGACCGGCCTGTTCGAGCGGGCTGTAGGGACGCATCCCCTTCACCTTTTCGATGGTGTTGTGGATCCAGAACAGCGGGGCGATTTCCACGATCCCGCCGATGGCCACCACGATGAAGGCACAGATGGCCAGCAGCGTGATGTTGCGCTCGATCGTCGCGTGACGCTCCAGGATAGTTTTTGCCATTGTGGTTTTCCCTTCAGCGCGCGGTTGCGGGAGCGAGCGGAACGTCGGCCGCGGCATCGTAGGTCGCGCCGCCCATGGGCGCTTCCTCGCGAAGCGTGCTTCCGGCGATCGTACGCCACACGTTGTAGGTCATGACCGCCGCACCGGCGAGGTAGAGCATACCGCCACCCCAGCGCAGCATGTACATCGGATGGATCGCGGCCACCGTTTCGGCGAAGCTGTTCACCAGATAGCCATCCGGCCCGTATTCGCGCCACATCAGGCCCTGGGTGATCCCGGCCACCCACATGGATGCCGCGTAGAACACGATACCCACGGTCGCGAGCCAGAAGTGCCAGTTGATCATGCGGACCGAATACATCCGTTCACGCTTCCACAGGCGCGGAACCATGAAATAGAGCGCGCCGAACGTCACCATGCCGTTCCAGCCGAGCGCACCGGAGTGCACGTGCCCGATGGTCCAGTTGGTATAGTGCGACAGCGAATTGACCGTCTTGATCGACATCATCGGGCCTTCGAAGGTGCTCATCCCGTAAAAGGCGATGGACATCACCATCAGGCGGATGATCGGATCGGTGCGGACCTTGTCCCATGCGCCGTTCAGCGTCATCAGACCGTTGATCATGCCGCCCCAGCTGGGCATCCACAGCATGACCGAGAACACCATGCCCAGCGTCTGCGCCCAGTCGGGCAGCGCGGTATAGTGCAGGTGGTGCGGACCCGCCCAGATATACAGGAAGATCAGCGCCCAGAAGTGGATGATCGACAGGCGATAGCTGTAAACCGGTCGTTCGGCCTGCTTAGGCACGAAGTAGTACATCATGCCCAGGAAGCCCGCGGTCAGGAAAAAGCCCACCGCGTTGTGGCCGTACCACCATTGCGTGAGCGCGCCCTGCACGCCCGCCATCACCGGATAGCTGCGCGAACCGAACAGGCTGACCGGGATCGACAGGTTGTTGACCACGTGCAGCATGGCGATGGTCAGGATGAACGAGAGGTAGAACCAGTTGGCCACATAGATATGCGGCTCCGTCCGCTTGACGATCGTTCCCACGAACACGACGAGATAGGCGACCCAAACGATGGTCAGCCAGATATCGACGTACCATTCCGGCTCGGCATATTCCTTCGACTGGGTAATGCCGATCAGGTAACCGGTCGCCGCCAGCACGATAAACAGCTGGTAGCCCCAGAAAACGAAGCGGGCGAGGCCGGGGAAGGCCAGCCTCGCGCGGCAGGTGCGCTGGACCACGTAGAACGAGGTCGCGATCAGCCCGTTGCCGCCGAATGCGAAGATAACCGCCGAGGTATGCAGCGGCCGCAGGCGTCCGAAGTTGAACCAGGGCGCGATGTTCAGTTGCGGCCAGGTCAGCTCGGCAGCGATATAGACGCCGGCAAGGAAGCCGGCCATGCCCCAGAACACCGTCGCGATGACACCCCAGCGAATGGGCTCGTCATCGTACTTTGACTGGTCCTGCGGCTTCAGGATGCCGCGCGCGATCCCCTGATAGTCGGCGCGGCTGACGGTATACCATATGGCCAGCGCGGCGGCGGCCGCCACGATGCCCATGTGGATGGCGAAACCGCCGTCGGCCGCAAGCGCGGCCGCTGCGACAGCGGCAATGAGCGCAACGAACAGGATGCCCGTGCGCATGACTACAGATTCCATGGAGCCTTCCCTTCCATGACTTGATCCCCCTTGGAGTGAACAGGATGCCCCCTGCGCCGCCCCGCGTCCATCCTCATTGACCCGCATCAAAAATGAACTTTCTCCGGTGGATAGTTTCGCGGCGGCGAAATTTTTGCGCTTCGTCAATGTGAACCGATTCGCACGGGTGCAAATGGCGAGCCAAGCCAGGGGCCAACACATTCGACACGGGTCCGCGAGGGGCGGGCCACTCCTGGTGCAGGATGAATGCAATGAAAAAGCTGATCGCCGCCGCGCTTTGCGCCGCCTGCCTTACCCCGCTGCCCGCCATGGCCGGCTCGCCGGACGGCAAGCTTCAGGTCAAGGTGATGGGCACCGCGGTCCTGCCCGATGGCAAGATCGACAAGATCCAGGAAATCCGTCCCGATATCGCCACTGCGGTTTCGGGCCTGACGTTCGATACGAAGGCCAACGACAACTATGTCCCGACCGTCGCGATCGAATATTTCGCCACGCCCAACGTTTCGATCGAAACGATCTGCTGCCTTACCACGCACCACGTAAATGGCACGGGCGATCTTGCAGGCGCGCGCCTGGTGGATCACGTGATGATCCTGCCTGCCACGCTGACGCTGAAGTATCACCTCAACGCGGGTCCGATTAAGCCCTATGTCGGCGTCGGCCCGACGGTGTTCTTCGTGTTCGACGAACGCCCCGGTTCGGGTGCCACCGCCGCGCTGGGCGCCACGCGCGTGAAGATGTCGAACAGCTTCGGCGTCGCGCTGCAGGGCGGCGTTGACGTGCCGCTCAACCAGAACGGCCTGGGCCTCAGCCTCGATGCCAAGAAGTATTTCGTGAAGCCCACCGCCAGCTTCTACGACGCATCGGGCAGCCTGTTGCTCAGGACCAAGCACCAGCTCGATCCCTGGGTGCTGAGCGCGGGCATCGCCTATCGCTTCTGATCCGCAGGCTTCCTTCGCCTATCCCCGCCCGGCACGGGGGGAGCGGCGAAGGGAACCGGGGGCGGGTCGGCCGGAGGTTCTGGGATCACCGCCGGCAGGCCCGTCTCCACCCTGATCCGATGAACCCGGAGTCAGGCATCAAGGGGCCGTTTCGCTCAGACAGCGGAACGGCCCTTTTTTGTCCGCCGCTTCCTCCGCCGCCTAAAGCCGCAGCGCGCCAAGCCTTTCGGTCCAGTCGAGGCGCAAGGATTTCAACACCCGCTCGCGCGCGAGGCCGCTGTCCTCTTCGCCAAGCCGCTCCAGGATTTCGAACGCGAAGGCGCCCTCCCCGTGTTCGTTCCACGCCTGTTGCAGCGCGCGGTGCGTGTTGCGCCCCTGCCGCAGCGTGAACCAGATGCGGTTGCGGATCGTGGAAAGGTCTGGCGCGCTGCCCACCCACACCTGCGCGGACGGCGCGCAGCGCACCGCATAGATGCCGGCTTCCACCTCGCGTTCCTTGTAACCGCGCACGGCCGCCTTGCGGTCTTCCTGCTTCATCGAATCGTTCCTTCCGGTTTCGGGCGCGATAGCGCGACGAGGCGCGCCGCACAATATTATCCGGATAATATTGACTCACACATTTTTATCCGGATATAAAACTCCGCGAACAAAGGACCGTCCATGACCGATACCCTGTCCAGACCCTGCACCGCCTTTGCCGGCACGCGGCGCATCGCCAGCGGATCGCTGGCGGACGTTGCGCTCGCCATCAAGGCGGAAGGCGAAGCAGACGGGCCGGTGCTCACTTTCGACGATGCGACCGGCGCTGTGATCGACCTCGACCTGCGCGGGACGACCGCCGACATCGTCACCCGCCTTGCCGAACACGCGGAGCTTGTGGCGCTTGCCGCCAGCACCGCCCGCCGCCCCTCGCCCGCATCGTCCCCAAGTCCGCCGCCCACCTCGTCATCCGCTCCGCGCGGGCGCGGGCGGCCGAAACTGGGCGTCGTCGCGCGCGAGGTCACGCTGTTGCCACGTCACTGGGAATGGCTCTCCGCCCAGCCCGGCGGCGCTTCGCAGGCGCTGCGCCGCCTGGTCGAGCACGCGCGCCGCGCCGATGGCTGGCACACCCGCGCCCGGGCCGCGCGCGAAGCCGCCTATCGCTTCCTGTCCGCGCTGGCGGGCGACCTGCCCGGCTACGAAGAGGCGATCCGCGCCCTTTTTGCCGGTGACGACGACGCATTCGCGCATCGCATGGCCGATTGGCCCGAAGACATCCGCGCCCACGCACTGAAACTGGCCGGGGCGACAACACCGAAGGACACAGCATGACCACGCCGCACCCGCGCAAGCAGCGCCTTGCCGAATTCATCCGCGCGATCTGGGACGAAGGCGATGCCGACGCCGCAGACCGCTTCATCGCTGAAACCTATACGATCCATCACGATCCCGGCGATCCGTGGCACGGGCAGACGCTTGACCGGGCGGGCTTCAGGGACCGGCTGGTGAAATCGCGCGCCGCCTTCCCGGACCAGCGCTTTCACACACAGGCGATGTTCGCCGACGGCGACAGCGTGGTGATGACCTGGCTATGGTCCGCCACGCACAGCGGCGACATTCCCGGTTTTCCCGCCACGGGCAGGACGATCCGTATGTCGGGCGCCACCGTTTATGGCTTCGACCGGGACGACCGGCTGACCGGCCACTGGCAGATCACGGACAGGCTTGGCGTTTACCAGCAGTTGCAGGCAAACCTGATGGCGGCGGAGTAAGACTGCGCGGTCAGCCCGCCTGATCGACCAGCGCGCCGTGGTTCAGGATTTCCACGTCGCGGCGCGAAGGCAGGTCAATCACGCCTTCGTTCTTCAGCCGCGTGAACTGGCGGCTTACGGTCTCGATCGTCAGGCCCAGCACGTCTGCCACCTGCTGGCGGGAGAACGGCAGGGTAAAGCGCCTGCGCGGCCCCAGCGGGATGCAGCCGGGTTCCGCCAGCCGGTCCGACATTTCCAGCAGGAACGTGGCGATCTTTTCCGCTGCCGTCTTGCGGCCCAGCAGCATCATCCAGCTGCGCGTGCGGTCCAGTTCCGCCAGCGTGCGTTCCAGCAACTTGTGTTCAAGTTCGGGATGGTCTTTCGCGAAGCGATCGAAATCGCTGCGCGCAAACACGCAGACGCGCGCATCGGTCAGCGCCACGACGCTGGCCTTGGTGGTCTGGCCAAAGGGCCGCCCGATGAAGTCCGAGGGATAGGCGACGCCCACGATTTGTTCGCGCCCGTCCTCCGTACTGGTCGTCAGCTTCAGGACGCCTTCGATCACGTTCGCGACGAGAAGCGAATCGTCATCTTCCCAGATCAACGGTTCCCCGGCCGAAACCGCGCGGCGGCGGCCCAGCTGGTTCAGCGTGTTGATTTCCTGTGTGTCGAGCGCCGAGCAGATGGCCCGGTTACGCACGACGCATGTTTCGCAAGACGACATGATTGCCGCAATTATCACCGGAGTGGGCCATCGGCAATCGAAACGCGCGCGAAAAGAGACCAAAAAAATGGGCGGCACGCCAATGCGACCGCCCAAGTCGGGGAGAATTCGCCAGATGGAAGACTGCGAACAGCCGGTTTCCAACCGCCGAGTGCTCTTTCTTGCACGCTCCACGGAAATGACTTTGACTGCGGTCAAGTTTCAAGGACTTTACGGTATTTTTTCGCTCCGGAATGAAGACAACGGTCGGCGGCGCGGGTCCGATCGCAAGAACGCCATCATTGCCGTTTCATCGAACGCGGCAATGGCGCGCCACGTGCGAACAAAAGCAACGGGCAGGCGGCCCGATCCCACCGAATCTTAATCCCTTTGTGCAAGAAGCACCCGATTGCCGCTTTCGCGAAGCACCGAGGTACAAGTGAAGAATACGCTTACTCTCTCCCTTGCGCTGGCCCTTGCCGGATGCGGGCTCAGCCCCGGCGAGCAGTTGGACAGGGCCAACGCGGCCTACAAGGCGCACAAGTACCTGGATGCCAAGCTGGACCTTGTCGATCTGGCGCAGGAACAGGACGCACCGCTTCAGGCAAAGGTCCTGCTTGCCCGCACGGTGCTGGCCATGGGAGACGGAGACGGCGCCCGGACCGCGCTGGAAAACATTCCCGCATCCGGCCACCCCGCCGACTATGCGCTGCTTCTGGGCGAAGCCGCACTGTTGCGGAACCAGCCGGACGAGGCGCTGAAGGCCGTTCGCGACGCAAACGGCGCCGAGGCCGAACGCATCCGCGCCCTCGCCTACCTGGCGAAGGACGATCGCGAAGGCGCCGCGCAGGCATTCGCGAAGGGCGCGCAATCCGGGCCGAACGATCCCCGCTTCCTTTCGGACTATGCGCTGTTCACGCTGAAGAACGGAGACACCGCGAAGGCGCGGACGCTGGTAAACAAGGCGCTGCACGCCGATCCGCAATCGATAGACGCGCTGCTGGTGGACGGCGAAGTGGCAACCGCCGAAGGCGACCTGGCAAAGGCGCTGTCAGCCTATAGCAAGGCGCAATCGGCCTATCCCGGCAGCCTTGCGGCCATCGCCGGAAAGGCCGCCGCACTGGGCGACCTGGGCCGCACGGCGGACATGAAAAAGACGCTGGACGGCGCAAGGGGCATGATCGGCAGCGACGGCAAGCTCGCCTATCTCCAGGCGAGGCTGGCTGCCGCGCGCAACGACTGGAAATCGGCGCGCAAGATCCTGCAGGCGAACGAAGCGTCGATCAGGGGCAGGCCGGAAGCGACCCTGCTCTATGCCGAAGCGCTGGACCACGTGGGGCAGACCGAACAGGCGCGCGCGCATCTTGTTCCGCTGGTGAACGGTTCGCCCGATAACGCGCCCGCGCGCCGCCTGCTGGCCGGAATCCAGATGAAACTCGGCGATACGAAGGCTGCCGCCGAAACGCTCGCCCCACTGGCAAAGGCGGCCACCGCCTCCGCCGCGGACAAGCGGCTTTATGCGCAGGCGGCAAAGGCGGCCGGGCTTCCCGATGCCGACGCGATGGCGAAGAGCGCCACCTTCCCCAACCCGCAAGCGCTGGGCGCCGCGATGGCGAGCGCCGATACCGCGCTGAAAGCGGGCAACTGGGGCAACGCGGCCGCGATCTACGAACGCATCCTTGCCGCAACCGACGGCAAGAATCCGCTTGTTCTGAACAACCTGGCCTTCGCGCAGAGCCAGCTGGGCAACAAGGCGGACGCGCTGCGCAACGCGACGAAGGCGCTGCAATACGCACCCGGCAACGCATCGGTCATGGATACGGCCGCGTGGCTCATGTTCGAGACGGGCTCGGACAAATCGAAGGCGCTGGCCCTGCTGCGCAAGGCGGCCGCCAAGGCCCCGAAGAACGAGACGATCGCAAGGCATCTGGCCGCGGTGCAAGCGGACGCCTGACCGCTCGGCTGCGATTGGCACGGCCTTCGGCGGCGCAAATCTCGCTCCCCCCTCCCGCTTGCGGGAGGGGTTGGGGGCGGGCAAATTCGCAACGTCCGCAATTGCGTCGTCTCCAGAACGTCCTCTTTCGGACCATTTCAGGCAAAGTCGCCCCGTCCTCCACTCGCCATCCCGGCAAAGGCGCAAAACCGTGATGGCAATCGGCCGGGGTCCGGTCTGCGCCTGCTGTCCCGCCTTTCGGTCAACACCCACCTCGGCGCGAAAAAGGGGGCCATTGCTGACCCCCTTCTTGCGTGAACCGACAGGATCTGGCCGCGTCAGGCGTAGGCCGGGCGAAGCTCCTGGCGCAGCGGAAGCAGCCGCTTGCGTCCGAAATAAAGCCCCAGCACACCCAGCGCGAACAGCGTCAGCATGCCCGGTTCGGGAACCGGGGTGCCGCCGCTCGACGACGAGGTGATCGTGCCCGAGCCGCTGGCCGAGGAGATGCCCGGAACGCCCGAGATCGACTGGTAGCGCACATAGAAATCGCTGAGCGTCAGCGAGGAAACCGGCTGCGAGAAGCTGAGCGTGAACGATCCCGTGCCGGTGGTGCCCAGGTCCAGCCCGCCGCTGCCGCCGCCCGAGCAGCTGCCGGTGTTCGCGTCCTTGAAGCAGACGTCGACAGTGCCGATGCCGTTGGGATAGTTCTTGCCCGTCGTGGTATAGCTGAACGCGCCGGTGCTTGTGGCGCCGGTGATGTTCGGATCGGTGTTGAACGCGAAGCCGGACAGGCGCGACGCCGTCACCGGGTCCGAGCTGGTGTTCGATACGCTGTAATCGAACGTGTAATCGTTGCCCGAAATGCCGGTAAGCGTGAACGTGGTCGCCCCGGTCAGCCCGTCGATGGTCGTCCCGCTCGAATACCCGTCATAGTTCAGCGTGAAGCTCGAACCGATGTCGCCCGAGCCGAGCGTGATCGCATCGGCATAGGCCGGAGACGAAAATGCCACCGCGGACAATGCCGCCAGGCCATATACAAGCTTGCTGTTCACGTCGTTCCCCTACGTCCTGTCGCTAACCTTTTGGTTACCGATCAGATAAGCAAACGGTGTGCCAAACGCGGAAATCCAACCATTATGATGGTTAACGCATCGGTAGGTTGTAAACCTAACCGACACTAACGCGCCTGTTCGGGCCGGATTTCGGTGTGGGAATGCGGCGGACCGGCGGCGCGCGCAGCGCTCTAGCGCCGGTCAATCGCCGGTGATGCAGGCCAGGTCGTGATAGGCGCCGCGGAAGAAGGTCAGCGGGGTTCCCGCCGCGCCCTTGCCCAGCGCTTCCACCGCGCCCACCGCCAGGTAGTGATCGCCGACCTCGACCACGCGCTCTATCGTGCAGTCCACCCAGGCGAGCGCGTCTTCCAGCAGCGGCATGCCCGAGGGGCTGTGCCCATGCGCCAGCTCAGCGAACTTGTCCTCTCCCCGCGCGGCGAAGCGGCGGCACAGTTCCAGCTGGTTCGATCCCAGCACGTTCACGCAAAAGCGCCCGGTCGCCTCTATCAGCGGCCAGCTGCCCGATCCCTTGTCGGGGAAGAAGCCCACCAGCGGCGGATCGAGCGAGATCGAGGTGAACGTGCCCACCACCAGGCCAAAGCGGTTCCCCGCCTCGTCCGACGCGGTGATCACGCACACGCCGGTGGGATAGCAGCCAAGCACTTCGCGGAAGACGAGCGGGTCGATCATCGCCCGCCTGCCTGTCCGTTAAGGCGCGCGCCGTCAACCCGCGCGGCGGCGCACTCCCCGGATCGCGGCCGCCTTATTCGAAGAATGCGATGCAGCGCACTTCGATGGAGTGGCGCGTCCTGGTATCGGGCAGGCTGGTATCGTGGAACGCGGTGTGCGGGCAGCGCCAGGTTACCGAATGGTCGCTGTCCTGGAACTTGAACAGCAGCGCGTCGCCCGCGTCCATGTTCGAGAAATACCACCAGCGGTGCGCGGGATCGTGCCGGAAGATCGATGCCGCGATCATCTGGTCCTCTCCCTCCACCGGCGCGGTGAGCGCATCGCCTTCGGGGAATTCGTCCACCACGAACAGCGTATTGCTCGCCTCTGTCCCTTCCTTCACGCTGCGCCCGTCGCACACGGCCAGCGGCCAGTCCTGCGGGCCGGGCGAGAAGGTGCGCCAGAACGAAAAGCAGATATAGCGGCTGTATCCCGGCCCCTGCGGAAAGGCATCGGCATAGATCCGCTCTGCCGCGCGCTTTCCGGTGATCACGTTGTAATCGACGTGCGCCTCGCCCGCCGGGGGCTGGATTCCGCCGGAGTGCTGGTAATTCTCCGTCTTTTCCCCCGCCCGCTGCGAAAGATCGGCCGAGGTGCGGATCATCCACCCCTGCGCCGACACGCACGATGCGCCGGTAAGCGCCTTCACCGCCGCTTCCGTTTCGGCGAGGTATTTCGCGTCCACGTCTGCCTTGTCGTTGAAATCGGTCACCGCGCTTTCGTGCCGCGCGATCATGAAGCCGTGGGTATCCAGCGTGAAGTGATCGCGGATCGGCATCCCGTCACGCACCACCATTTCATAATCGAAATAGTCGCCCGTGTTCATTTCCGCGCCCTGCTTCACATAGCGGCGCGTTACATAATCGTCCGGCCCCAGATAGCGGATCAGCGCCGGCGCCTGGCGGGCGGTTTCTTCCACGTCGCGGGGTTCAAGCTGGGTGGCCATGCGCGTTCGTCCTTCTCCCGTGGCCGGGCGAATCCACTGCGCGCCGGCCTTTCGTCAGCGTTTACACGTTTGTGTAAATCGCGTCCATACCGAGAAATCGCACATCCGGAAATCGCTGTCCTACACGCCCCGCTTCGGTGCAGGCTCCCCGGCCCTTCCCCGTCTATCATGGAGCCCCGGCCATGACGATCGACAAGCGCCGCAAGCCCGCGGCCAAGGGCACCCTGCCCGATTTCACCCCCGTCCCGCGCCAGTGCAAGCGGCATGACGGCTGGACGCCCGAACGCCAGCGCGGCTTTATAGAGGCGCTGGCCGATACCGGCAGCGTGAAGGCCGCCGCGCACGCGGTGAACATGACGCCCGAAGGCGCTTACCTGCTGCGCCGCCACCCGCAGGGGAAAAGCTTTCGCAAGGCGTGGGAGGCCGCGCTGGCGCTGGGCGTGATGCAACTGGAAGACATCGCCATGCAGCGGGCGCTTCATGGCGTGGAAGTGCCGGTCTATTCCTATGGCAAGCTGGTGGGCAACCGCGTGGTGCATAACGACCGGCTGCTGATGTTCATGCTGCGCAACCGCGCCCCCGCCCGCTTTGCGGCGGACGCCCGCCCCACCAGCGGCAGCATGGGCAGCCCGCACGCGACAGAGCTTTCGCGGCTGAAGCGCAAGTGGCGCAAGGAATGGCAGGCCGAACAGGACGAGCGCGCGCGCGAGGAAGATGAGGCCACCACCGACGAGATCGACGCCAGGCTGGACGCGATGCGCGCCGACTGGCTTTCCGCCATGTCCCCGCGCACCCGCGCCGCCTATGACGCGTTCTGCCGCATAGAAGCCGAAGAACGCCCCGCCCTCCCCGCGCCCGATGCGGGCGGAGCGGATGGCGATGAAGGTGGGGAAGATGGGGAATGAGCGTGGGGATGCCGGCGATGAGGGATCGCGGGGACGTGGAGCAAGCTAGTCCTTGAAACAGTTTTCGCGATGCCACGCCAGAAACTGCGGATGCGGGCGTTCCGCTTCGCGCGTAGGCGCGAGGGCTTTGCCCGAGCGATTTATCATCGCTTCGACACTGGGCCGGTCGTTGACCTGCCGCGAGATCAGAATATCGAGGTTATCCGACAGGCTGATGAGCCCGCGATCGAACATCCAATGCGCCGTGCCGGACAAGGCGAGGCCATTTCGGACGCTGTCCGGCCCGCCCTGCTCGACCGGACGGATGTGCGCTGCTTCGGCTTCTGCTCTGCCGCCACCGTTGATGAGCTTCCAGCCAGTTACCGCACACCGCTTGTCATAAGCATTGAGCACAGCGCGCCGAAACGCGCGGTCTCTGAACGGACGGCTGACGAGCGATTGAACAATGGGGCGCTCGATTTCGAAAGGCACACGCTCGTCATGCAATCGGTCAAACGGTTCAAGTTCGCCGGTGCGCGGCAGCGTGTCATCTTCGGGCAGTCCCAGCGCGATTATGCGCGCGAAATCAGAGTTCGACAGCGGACGCACCGCAGCTTGCTGATTGGCCAAATCCCGTTCGACAGGTTCACCATCCACCACATGCGGGACAGTTGGTGAGAACGGCAGATAACTGCCATCTTCGATCGAGGCGCGGAAGTGATCCGACTTGTCAGGATCGGGGATGATCTGCTCAACCTTCGCCACGGCGAAGAAGCCTTTGGACTGTGGGACCTTCACCGGCTCGCGATACACGATCCAATCGCCGACCATTTGCTTGGCGCGGCTGAGGTAGATCTTCGGGAACTGGTAGCGCACTTCGGGAATGTCGTCGTAGATCGACCCATCCTTATGCATGAAAACGCCGAAGACCATTTGATCGCTTTCGTTCAATTCCTAGCGGATGCACCGCAAAACAACCAACACAACCCTAATATTGCTAGTTTTTCTTGACAATGACATTCAACACAAGGCTTGATCAAAGCAATAGCAAGTAGATTGGAGTGGCAAACTGAATATGCGAAAATTCGGTCCTTTCCATCGCAAAGAAAGCCCTACTCAGACGCATAAAGTCGCCGTCAAGCAGACGCAATCTTCTGAGGTTTGGGGAGCGACACCTAAAAACGGCGGCATGGTCCCAACCGTGCAAGCGTATCCTGGTATGCTGCCAGCTTGCAGAGGTGTAGAGTTCACCACCGACATATCCATTCACCCTGGTTCTTGCCCCATAGAAGCGAGATGGTACCTTGGCATCACCCTTGGGGTAGAGGAGCGAAGAGATTCAGCAGGCGAAATCTATGCGTGCATTCCGGCAGATGTCGTGAATAAGCAGCCATGAAAAAGAATGAACAAGCTGTCCATCGGCAGCCGATCCCTTGCCTTGAGGACGTAATCCCTCAAGCCATCTTGTGGCGGACAATATATTGCTTTGCCCTTGACCCCGAACGTTGCGAGGATGAATTGGACCAATTTCATGGCGCATCGTTTACAATCGGAAATCAAATTTCTTTTGACCTTAGGCATTACGATGGCCATCCGGAATCAACGGTCACCATTTACCTTCCCATCGAGACTCGCGCCAACGAAGAAATCGCGGAGGCCGTAGATGTGGTGCTCACCGGCCTTGAAGTTCCCGAAACCGGAGTAGCGTGGCGCCGCGGAGAAGACTTCGAATTCGGGAAGTTGCCACGCAGGGCCGAAGATAGACTGCGTGAATCTGAAGCTCGCCTTCTTGCCTTAAAAATAGCAGCGGAATGCAAAAATTTTGAGGCTACGACAACTTATATCAAAAATAGAATTCCAGAAATTGTCCCTCTCACCGAGAAGGATTTGGAACAGTCAAAAAGTCGTCCTCGAGAGAAGCTTTGGCAGCAAATTGTCGGAAACGTTATATCTCACTCCGGAACTTCAAAAAGTATTTTTGCACGCGGCTTTGCCACTCGAACAAATGAGGGCATTAGAGTGACCAAAGCGGGAATTAATTATCTAAAAAGCGTAGGGTTTCTATTCTCATGATCGTAGCGGGCTTTATACCCTAGCGGAATCCATTTTAGTTCTGTTGAGCCTATACTCTCTTTGTCCCAAACAAACCATGCGTACGCCGTTGTGCCAGAACCTCTCTTTTCAGCATTTGCTGGGTAAAATGTAATCCGTTCGCTGAATACCCACACTCGCGTCGGCGGAGTTTTTAAAAAAATCGTCTTTTGCCGATTTGCTCCTTCCAAAAAGGCTAGACGAAGCAACAAGGCAAATTTCCGCCGTGTTAATTGGAGCGATTTAGCCACAAACCCTTCGGCCGCGTTGAAAGGCGGATTGGTTATTATATTATCGACTTCCACATCTGTTTTCAAAAAATCTATGCCCGTAGTACCAAATCCTCGATCATAAAGGTCTGTTGCCCTGACACGATGGCCAGCTGCCTCAATTACCCGAGCCATCGTCCCATCGCCGCATGCAGGTTCCCAAATTTCTCCGTCAAACTTCTCATTGTCCACTAGTGCGAAAGTTGCCCATGGTGGAGTTGGATAGAAATCGGGACCGTCGAGATCAGCGAAACGCTTCGTTGCAGGCTTAGGCGCTCCCTGCAAGTTGTAGGTCTTGTCGATTGAATGCCCGGTTTTGTTCACTCTTCACCCATCCTCAAAGCCGCGATAAACGCCTCCTGCGGGATCGACACGTTGCCATATTCGCGCATCCGCGCCTTGCCCTTTTTCTGCTTCTCCAGCAGCTTCTTCTTGCGCGTGATGTCGCCGCCATAGCACTTGGCGGTCACGTCCTTGCGCAGCGCGGCGATGGTTTCGCGGGCGATCACCTTGCCGCCGATCGCGGCCTGGATGGGGATCTTGAACAGGTGGCGCGGGATCAGGTCTTTCAGCCGTTCGCACATGCCGCGTCCGCGCTCTTCGGCAACGCTGCGGTGGACGATCAGCGATAGCGCGTCCACCGGCTCACCGTTCACAAGGATGTTCATCTTCACCAGATCGCCCTCACGCAGGCCGATCTGTTCATAGTCGAAGCTGGCATAGCCGCGGCTGATGGATTTCAGCCGGTCATAGAAATCGAACACCACTTCGTTCAGCGGCAGCTCGTATGTCACCTGCGCGCGGCCGCCCACGTATGTCAGTTCGCGCTGGATGCCGCGCCGGTCCTGGCACAGCTTCAGGATCGCGCCCAGGTATTCGTCGGGCGTATAGATCGTGGCCTTGATCCACGGTTCCTCGATCGTCTCGATCCGGCTGGGATCGGGATAGTCGGCCGGGTTGTGCAGCAGGATTTCGCGCGCGTCGTCGTTCTTGCTGGCGCGCAGCTGGATGCGATAGACAACCGATGGCGCGGTGGTGATCAGGTCAAGATCGTATTCGCGGCTCAGCCGTTCCTGGATGATTTCCAGGTGCAGCAGGCCCAGGAAGCCGCAGCGGAAGCCAAAGCCCAGCGCCGCGCTCGTCTCCATCTCGTAACTGAAGCTGGCATCGTTGAGCCGCAGCTTGCCGATGGATTCGCGCAGCTTTTCGAAATCGGCCGCGTCCACCGGGAACAGCCCGCAGAACACCACGGACTGCACGTCCTTGTAACCGGGCAGCGCCTTGGTCGCGCCGTTCTTCACGGTGGTGATGGTGTCGCCCACGCGGGCCTGCTCAACTTCCTTTATCTGCGCGGTGATAAAGCCGATCTCGCCCGGCCCAAGCTCGGGCAGGTCGGTGCGCTTGGGGGTGAAGCAGCCCACGCGGTCAATCAGGTGTTCGGTGCCGCCCTGCATGAACTTGACCTGCAGGCCCTTTTTGATCGCCCCGTCGATCACGCGCACAAGGATGACGACGCCCAGATAGGGATCGTACCAGGAATCGACCAGCAGCGCCTTCAGCGGCGCGGCGCGGTCGCCTTGGGGCGGGGGGATGCGCTTTACCACGGCTTCCAGCACGTCTTCGATGCCGATGCCCGATTTCGCGCTGGTCAGCACCGCTTCGCTGGCGTCAAGGCCGATGATATCCTCGATCTCGGCCTTGACCTTTTCGGGCTCGGCCGCGGGAAGATCGATCTTGTTGATGACGGGAACGATCTCGTGATCGTGCTCTATCGACTGATAGACGTTGGCCAGCGTCTGCGCCTCCACGCCCTGCGCCGCGTCAACCACCAGCAGCGCCCCCTCGCACGCGGCAAGGCTGCGGCTGACCTCATAGGCGAAGTCAACGTGGCCGGGCGTGTCCATCAGGTTCAGCTCATAGGTCTCGCCATCGTGCGCGGTGTAGTTCAGCCGGACGGTCTGCGCCTTGATGGTGATCCCGCGCTCACGCTCAATGTCCATGTTATCAAGGACTTGCTGGCTCATCTCGCGCTCGGTCAGGCCGCCGGTAAGCTGGATCAGCCGGTCGGCCAGCGTGGACTTGCCATGGTCGATATGGGCAATGATGCTGAAATTGCGGATCTTTGAAAGGTCTGTCATCGAATGTCTTTGCGAAGGTCACGGCGCCCCTGCGCCCTTGCCCCGCCGTTAGACGCTTGCAGCCGCCCTGTCAGCCCACCTTACACCCTCCCCCGCAACTTGCCGCAATGCGCCTTGCCGCTTTTGCCGCACATGCGAACATGATAGGCGCACCCTGCGCCGATTCACCGGCACGCAATTGCAACACGGGGACAACCGGTTGAACCGGCCATCACCAAACTATCGAACAATAGGTGTCACCGGCCGCCGCATCCGCATCGGGGAATGGGGTCCGGCGTCGCACCAAGACGCTGGATCGGCGTTTCGCCCCCTGCTGCTACTCAACGGTATCGGCATCAACATGGAACTGGTCGAGCCGTTGGCGCTTGCCCTTCCCGAAAGGCGCGTCATCAGTTTCGACATGCCCGGCATCGGAGGATCGCCTGATCCGATCTTTCCTTACACCATGGCGTGCATGGCGCTCACCTGCTCCGCCTTGCTGGACCGGCTCCGCATCGCCAAGGCGGATGTCCTGGGAATAAGCTGGGGCGGCGCACTGGCGCAGCAATTCGCTTTCCAGCACCGCAGCAAGACAGGCAGCCTGGTTCTTGCCGCCACTGGCCCCGGCGCGACAATGGTGCCCGGCAACCCCAAGATGCTTAGCCATCTGGCCGACCCGCGGGAATACACGGTGGAGCGAACGTTGAAGCGCAATCTGGCGATGCTTTATGCAGGTGGCGGAAGCGGCGGAGAATCCTTCTCCATCAATGCGATACGAGCGCCCACCCCTTTGGGTTGGGCATGCCAGGTCGGGGCCTTCGCCGGCTGGTCCAGCCTGCCCTTTCTGCCGTTACTCGACGTTCCGACGATGGTCATGGCAGACGACGAGGACCAGATCGTTCCGCCGGTAAACGCCAATATCCTGCACCAGGCGATTCCGGGCAGCAAGCTGGCGATGTTCAAGGGCGGCGGACACCTGTTCATGCTCTCGCAGATGGCCCGCTTCGTGGATTTGCTTCAGGACTTCCTTGACGAAAGTTCCACAGCCAAGACAGCCTGACCCTTCCCTTTTGCGCACGCCTCTTTAGCATTGCAGCATCGCCGCTAGTCCGGGAGGGCCCATGCTGCACATTGCGATCGTCGGATCCGGACCTGCCGGTTTCTATACTGCCGAAGCTGCCCAGAAGCAGTGGGGCGACGACGTTACCATCGACATATTCGATATGCTGCCGGTCCCCTATGGCCTGATCCGCACCGGCGTTGCCCCCGATCACCAGTCGATCAAGGGCGTGGCCCGGCGTTTTGAAGCGACCGCCTGTTGCGAGAATTGCCGGTTCACCGGAAATGTCGCGATCGGCCGCGATGTGTCGATCGCCGAACTCCAGTCATTGTACGACGCGGTGGTGATGGCCACCGGCGCGCCCAACGACAAGGTTCTGGATATACCCGGCGCGGACCTGAACAACGTGTTCGGAAGCGCCGCCTTCGTCGGGTGGTACAACGGGCACCCCAAATTCGCCGAACTTGCGCCCGACTTTACCGGGGACACCGCTGTTGTCATCGGCATGGGGAACGTCGCGCTGGACGTGGCACGGATACTCGCAAAGACCACGGACGAGCTTACCGGCAGCGATATCGTCGCCCATGCCTTCGATGCGCTCAAGCAGTCGCGCATCCGCCGCATCGTAATCCTTGGGCGCCGCGGGCCGCACCAGATCATGATGACACCCAAGGAACTGGGCGAACTGGCGCGGCTGGAGCGGGCCAGCCCACGTGTCGACTTGCGCGACCTGCCGCCCGAAGGCGACGACGCGATGCTCGAGCCGGGACTGCGCAAATCGGTTACCCACTTGCGCAGCTTTGCCGCCATCCCCGAAAGCCACCATGCCGACATGGCGGTGGAGATCGACTTCGATTTCTTCGCCAGCCCGCGCGCCATTCTGGGAGATGGCAAGGTAGAGGCCGTCGAAGTGGAACGCACCGAAGTTAAGGCTGGCCGCGCGGTCGGCACCGGAGAAACATACAAGGCTCCGTGCAGCCTTGTGATCAGTTGCATCGGCTATCAATCGTCGCCCATCGCGGGCCTGCCGTTCGACGAGCGGGCGGGCCGTTTCGCAAGTGACGAGGGGCGAATCCTTCCGGGCCTCTATTGTGTCGGCTGGGCACGGCGCGGGCCTTCCGGCACAATCGGCACGAACCGGCCCGACAGCTTCCACGTGGTTGAACGCATGGCCGAGGATCTGCGCCCCTCGGGCAAGCGGGGTCGCGCCGGGTTTGACGAACTGGCGGCCAGCCGCGGGCTCGACCTGGTGACGTTCGACGACTGGAAGCAGATCGAAAAGGCAGAGGAAGACCGCGCCCGAGACGGCGCCCCGCGCGAAAAGTTCGTCGACGTGGACGAGATGATCAAGGCGCGCGGCTGACGCCCGCCAAGGCGGCTTGCCCCCTATCCTATCACGTGATCTAATCGCGCGGTTAAATCAGGCCGCGCGAGTCGGTCGTTCGAGAGGAGAACCCCAAATGCCCGCTTACGACCTCATTATCCGGGGCGGCACGATCGTGGACGGCACCGGCGCGAACCGCTTCACGGGCGACGTTGCAATCAAGGACGGACTGATCGCCGCGGTCGGACACGTAGATGGCGATGCCTCGCAGGAAATCGATGCGATCGGCAAGATCGTGGCGCCAGGCTTCGTCGACATTCACACCCACTATGACGGGCAGGCGACCTGGGACGCGGAGATGGCACCGTCCTCGTGGCACGGCGTAACAACGGTCGTAATGGGCAATTGCGGTGTCGGCTTCGCGCCGGCAGCGCCAAACCGCCATGAATGGCTGATCGGCCTGATGGAAGGCGTGGAGGACATTCCCGGCACAGCGCTGGCTGAAGGCATGAAGTGGGACTGGGAGACCTTTCCCGAATACCTTGACGCGCTGGAACGCCTGCCGCGCACGGTGGACGTGGGTACGCACGTCCCGCATGGCGCGGTGCGCGCCTATGTGCTGGGCGACCGAGAACAGCCGGGCGCGGTGCCGACCGCCGAAGATATCGCCAGGATGGGTGATATCGTGGAAGAAGGCGTGCGCGCGGGCGCGCTGGGTTTTTCCACCAGCCGCACCGTGCTGCACAAGTCGGTCGACGGCGAGCTGGTGCCCGGCACGACAGCGACAGCGCAGGAACTCGTCGAGATCGGCCGCGCGATGGGGCGCGTGGGCCACGGCGTGTTCGAAATGGCAAGCGACCTCAAGCGTGAGTGGAACGAGTTCGACTGGATGGGCAAGTTGAGCCGCGAAACCGGGCTTCCGGTCACATTCGCCGCGCTCCAGTCGATTGCCAAGGAGCTCCCGCTCGACGAGCAGATCGCAACGATGCGCGCCGAAAACGACAATGGCGCCAATATCGTCGCGCAAATCGCGCTGCGCGGGAACGGCATCGTCATGGCCTGGCGCGGGACGGTGCACCCGTTCCGTTTCCGGCCGAGCTGGAATGAAATCGCGGACCTGCCCTGGGAAGCACAGAAGGCCAGGCTGCTGGACCCGGCATTCAAGGCAAGGCTGCTGGCCGAAGAGAACGACTTTTCCGAAGCCCCGCAAGACATCGTCGGCCTGCTGATGGTGGTTGCGGGAGGCTGGACCATGCAGTTCGAAATGGACCCCGATTTCGACTATGAGCCCG
Organism: Novosphingobium sp. ZN18A2; assembly: GCF_036784765.1. Taxonomy (NCBI): domain Bacteria; kingdom Pseudomonadati; phylum Pseudomonadota; class Alphaproteobacteria; order Sphingomonadales; family Sphingomonadaceae; genus Novosphingobium; species Novosphingobium sp. ZN18A2. The sequence goes on from NZ_CP136651.1 coordinate 2,537,864, forward strand.
GCGCGGACGCCAGCATAGCCGCGCGCGCGGCGGCGGCGGGCGTCTCGCCCGAGGAATACGCCTATGACCTGCTCTGCCGCGATGACGGCAAGGGCTTCATCTACCTGCCGATCCTCAATTACGCAGACGGCAACCTGGACTTCCTCGAAGCACTACAGATCAGCGACGACACGGTGAATTCGCTGTCAGACGGCGGCGCGCACTGCGGGACGATCTGCGATGCGGCCAGCCCCACGTTCATGCTCCAGCACTGGGTACGCGACCGCAAGCGCGGCGAAGGCAAGGCCGGCGGGCGCATCACCCTGGAAAACGCGATCAAGCGCCAGTGCCATGACACCGCGCGGCTTTATGGGCTGGACGATCGCGGCCTGATCGCGCCGGGATACACGGCCGACCTGAACGTTATCGATTTCGACAATGTGAAGCTGGGCAAGCCGTGGCTGGCTTTCGACCTTCCGGCGGGCGGTAAGCGTCTGCTCCAGAAAGCCGAGGGCTATGTCGCGACGATCAAGTCGGGTGTCGTGACGTTCCGGAACGGCCAATGGACGGGCGAGACGCCCGGCGGCCTGATCCGCGGACCGCAACAGGTGCCCATGGCCGAAGCCGCCGAATAATCCTGTCAGGGGCGCGCAGCCGCTGCGCGCCCCGCCCGTCCATGCTACAGCACACGGCAGCATTGCCTGCCGGCAACCACCTTTTCTTCGGAGACCGTTTCCGCGATGAAAGCTATCCGCGTTACCCATCCCGCCAGCCTTGATACGCTTACCTATGGCGACATTGCCGATCCTGGCCAGCCCGGCCCCGGCGAAATTCGCGTGAAACTCGCGGCATCGTCGCTCAACTATCACGATTATGCGGTGGTCAGCGGTATGTTGCCCAGCGAGGATGGCCGCATTCCCATGTCGGACGGCGCCGGCACGGTTGAGGCGGTTGGCGAAGGCGTTACGGAATTCAAGGCCGGTGACACCGTCGTTTCCATCTTCTTCCCCGACTGGATCGACGGTGCGCCGCCGACCAGCGCCTTTACCCGCGTACCCGGCGACGGGATCGACGGTTATGCCCGCGAAGCGGTTGTCACCCCCGCGCACTGGTTCACGCGCGTTCCCAAAGGCTATAGCGCGGCGGAAGCGGCGACGCTCACCTGCGCGGGACTGACCGCGTGGCGCGCGCTGTTCGTCGACGACAACGTGAAGCCGGGTTCTACCGTGCTGGTTCAGGGCACCGGCGGCGTCTCCGTCTTTGCGCTGCAATTCGCCAAGGCGGCCGGTGCGCGCGTGATCGCCACCAGTTCTTCCGACGCGAAGCTGGAGCGGCTGAAAGACATGGGCGCGGACGATCTGATCAACTACAAGGAAACCCCCGCCTGGGGAGCCAGGGCGCTGGAACTGACCGGCGGCGCGGGCGTGGATACCGTGGTGGAAATCGGCGGCGCGGGCACGCTCGACCAGTCTATGCTCGCCTGCCGTGTGGGCGGCCACGTTGCGCTGATCGGCGTACTGGCGGGTTTTGCCGGCCCGGTGCAGACCGCACTGCTGATGGCGCGCAACCTGCGCGTCCAGGGGCTTACCGTGGGAAGCCGCCAGCACCAGTTGGACATGATCGCCGGTATCGAGGCGAACGGCATAAAGCCGGTAATCAGCGATCATTTCCCGTTGGAAAAGCTGGCCGATGCCTTCCGCCACCAGGAAAGCGGCAAGCACTTCGGCAAGATCGTGGTCGATATCTAGGGTCAGGACCCAGGCGGGACGTGCCGGCTGTCGCCCGGCATTCCCGAGTCCCATCCGCACGTTGCGGGGCGTGTCGCCGCCAGGGCAAGGCATGCCCCGTAATAGCACACCGGCCGAATTCTCCTCACATTTCCAAATTCTTACAATAACTTTCAGTCGTGGTTAATCGCCTCGCCGCGAAACTGGCGAAGTGGTAAGATCAGCGACCTGAAGGATTGAAACGTCCTGCAGCAACGAAACGTCACGTTACGCACTGACACCCGGTCGCATCTTATGAAGCGAACCTTTGAAAGGGGAAATGTGATGGCAACCGTGATTGAAGCCTACAAGGACGCCAGGGGCAACTTGCACCTTGATCCTTCCAGCGCGATCATTGCCGATATTGCGGCCGCGATGGGGCGCGTGGGGGACGAAGGCGGCCTGACCGAAGGCGTTGCCCGGCGCATTCTGGAAAAGCGCGGCGAGATCGAAAGCGCCTTTGCCGATCTGGACCGGCTTGAAGGCAAGACGGCCATGCTGATCGACCTGAACGACCATCAGCGCCGCCAGCCCAAAAGCGCCTGAACGGAAACCCACTCGACTCACGGCCGCGCAAGGCGCATTTTCCCGTCTCCCAGCGAATGGAGGACGGATCATGCCGCAATTCGTAATCGAACGGGAAATGCCCGGTGCCGGATCGCTTGGCCCCGATGATCTCAAGGGTGCATCGCAGAACTCGTGCAGCGTGCTGCGCGACCTTGGTCCCGAGATCCAGTGGGTGCACAGCTACGTCACCGACAACAAGATCTATTGCGTCTATCGCGCGCCCAGCGAAGATCTGATCCGCAAGCACGCGGAAACGACGGGATTCCCCGCGAACAGCATCCAGGAAGTGAAGAGTGTGATCGACCCGACTACCGCGGAGTAGCCGGGACAATTACACCCGCATCGGCATCAGCACGTAAAGCGCAGGGCTTTTCTCGTCCTTGCGGATAAGCGTGGGCGCGCCTGCATCGGCCAGATGAAGTTCAACGGTTTCGCCGTCGATCTGGCTGAGGATGTCCTTCAGGTAATTGGCGTTGAAGCCGATTTCGAACCCGTCAGACTTGTATTCGGCCGGAATCTCTTCCGCCGCCGTGCCGTTGTCGGGGCTGGTGACCGACAGCGTAACCTTGTCGGTATCGAGCGCCATCTTCACCGCGCGGGTCTTTTCCGTGGCAATGGTCGCCACGCGGTCCACGCCTTCGAAGAAGCTGCGCGGATCGACCGTAAGCAGTTTGTCGTTACCGGTAGGGATCACCCGTGTGTAATCGGGGAACGTGCCGTCGATCAGCTTGCTGGTCAGCACAACACCGTTCTCACCGCCCAGCGTGAAGCGCACCTTGCTGGCCGAAAGGTCGATCAGAACGTTGGTGTCGAGCGCCTCTTCCAGCAGCTTGCGCAGTTCGGCCACGCATTTGCGCGGTACGATCACGTCGGGCATCCCCTCGGCGCCATCGGGCCGGGCGATGGTGAAGCGGGCAAGGCGGTGCCCGTCGGTCGCTGCGGCCTTGAGCACAGGCTGCGCTTCGTCCGAAACGTGGAAGAAGATGCCGTTCAGGTAATACCGCGTCTCTTCGGTGGAGATCGCAAAGCGCGTACGGTCGATCAGTTCGGCCAGCACGCGGGCGGGCAGTTCGAAACTGGTCGGCAGGTCGCCTTCCACGATCACCGGAAAATCGTCTCGTGGCAGCGTGGGAAGCTGGAAGCGGCTGCGCCCGGCCTTCACCACCATGCGATTGTCGTTCGTTTCCAGGCTTACCTGGCTGCCATCGGGCAGCTTGCGCGCGATATCGAACAGCAGGTGCGCCGAAACGGTGATCGCGCCGGGGCTTTCAACCGATACGGCGGCCATGCTTTCCACGATCTGCAGATCGAGGTCGGTCGCCATCAGCTTCACCGCGCCCCCGGCAGACGCCTCTATCAGCACGTTTGAGAGAATCGGGATTGTATTGCGCCGCTCAACCACCGACTGGACGTGGGACAAGCACCGCAGAAGCGTTGCGCGTTCGATCGTGGCCTTCATGCTCGTCTCACATTTCCCCTGGGCAATTCCACCCCGCTCGGGATCGGCGATGACCCGTCAATGCGGACTACCTTCCTTAACGCGAGTGTCCCGCCGGGCAAGCGCGAACCGGCCACATCAGGGCGTTTCTGGGGATAAATGCAGATTCCGCAAGCGCCTGGGCCGGGAGGAAGCATCTTTCGCCCCTCCCGACGGCAAACCTTCAGCCCAGCATCGCCATTCCGCCGTTCACGTGCAGCGTCTGGCCGGTGACATAGCCCGCTTCCTTGCTGGCAAGGTAGGCAACCGCCGCGCCGATGTCCTCACCCTCGCCCATGCGGCCCATCGGGATGCGCGCATTCAGCGCGTCCTTCTGCGCATCGGGCAACACATCGGTCATCGCCGTGCGGATAAAACCGGGGGCGACGCAGTTGACGGTAATCCCGCGGCTGGCGACTTCCTGCGCAAGGCTTTTCGACATGCCGACAAGCCCCGCCTTGGCGGCGGCATAGTTCGCCTGCCCCGGATTGCCGGTGCTGCCTACCACGCTGGTGATCGTGATGATCCGGCCGAAGCGCGCCTTCATCATCGGCTTCATCGAAGCGCGCATCAGGCGGAAGGCGGCTTCAAGGTTCACCTTCATCACCGCGTCCCATTCCTCGTCCTTCATGCGCATGGCAAGGTTGTCGCGCGTGATGCCGGCGTTGTTCACCAGGATGTCGATCTTGCCCAGCGAATCGATCGCCGCCGGAACCAGCTTTTCGACCGAGTCCGGGTTCGACAGGTCGCAGGTAATGGCCACGTGATCCGGATCGCCGTCGCGGCGGTGGTGATCGGTTTCGTCCAGATCGTCACGGAAGGCACGAAGCTTCGCGGCGTTCGACCCCGAAAGCGCCAGCCTTGCGCCCTGCGCGGCAAGCGATCGGGCGATGGCCGAACCGATTCCGCCCGAAGCCCCGGTTACGAGCGCGGTCATTCCGTGCAGGTCGAACATGCGGTGTTCCATCGATCAGAGCTCCTTCGCCAAGGCTTCGATATCGGCCATGCCTACAACGCTGGTAACGCCAACGTCGCCGCCTGCCGAACGGGTAATCATCGGCCCGAGCACCTTTCCGCCCAGTTCGACGAACCTGTCCACGCCGGCATCGCGCATGGCGATCGCACTTTCGCGCCAGCGCACGCGCCCCGTCACCTGCTCTACCAGCAAGCGCTTCACATCCGCCGGATCGGTCACCATCGCGGCGGTGACGTTGGCAAAAAGCGGAACGGCCAGCGCGCCCGGCGGCGTCCGGTCCAGTGCTTCGGCCATGGCGTCGGCGGCAGGCTGCATCAGCGGACAATGGAACGGCGCGGATACCGGCAACAGCACGCCGCGCTTGATGCCATGATCCTTGACCATCGCGATGGCGCGCTCGATCGCTTCCCGGTGACCCGATATCACCACCTGCGACGGATCGTTGTCGTTGGCGACGGTGCAGACCTGCCCTTCGGCTGCCGCTTCGGCAAGGGCGCTCGCCTTGTCGATATCCGCGCCCAGCAACGCGGCCATCGCGCCCACGCCCACCGGCACGGCCGCCTGCATCGACTGGCCGCGCAGCTTCAGCAGGCGCGCGGTATCGGCCAGGCTGAACGCTCCGGCGGCGCAAAGCGCGGTATATTCGCCAAGGCTGTGCCCGGCCACGAAGTCTGCCTTGTCAGCCAGCGAAAGGCCGCCTTCCTGTTCCAGCACACGCAGAACCGCGATGGCATTGGCCATGATCGCCGGCTGGGCATTCTCGGTCAGCGTCAGGGTTTCTTCCGGGCCTTCGGCCATGATCGCGGAAAGCTTCTGGCCCAGCGCGTCGTCCACTTCCTCGAACACTTCGCGCGCAACTGCGCTGGCCGCCGCGAGATCCACGCCCATGCCAACCTTCTGGCTGCCTTGGCCCGGAAAAACGAATGCTCTCATCTCAAAACCTCCGATCATCCCGAGAAGCCGCCACGCAGCCGCCTCTCGAAGGACTATGGGCGGCGCGGTTATTGCCCGCGCGTCTCTCCTGCAACCCCGAAGGGCACAATCCTGTTGGCAGCATCGTGCCCGATATCTGCCCGGCCAAGATAGGGGATGGAATGCCGTTGGCACCAGTACCGCGCGATCTGATCTGCATCCGTGCCGAACGGGCGATCGTTTTCCGGCACGTCGCTGACGCGGCCAAGGCGCAAGCCGGCAATGCCGCCAAGGTGCGCGGTGACGTGGAAGAACAACCGGTCAACCGCGTAAAGATATTCGCTGACCTCCTCTACCATCACCACGCGCCCGGCGAGGCCCGGCATGATCGGTGTGCCGCACAACATCGCCAGCGTCATCAAGTTGAAGGCAACGGCGGGCGTTTCGCCCAGCGACGGTTCAAGCCCGGCCCTGTCGCCCGCAAGATAGCCAAGCGTGCGGCGCACCGCGTCTTCCCCGCCCTGGCGCCGGATATCCGCAGGCATCGGCGCGTGAACCTGCCTGCCGATCCGTGCGCGATAGAGCGCACCCAGCATCGTGCCGGCATCGGAATAGCCGAGATAGGTCTTGCCTTCGGCGTGGTGATCGAGCCGTTCCATCGCCTGTTGCGCGATGCGAACCGCGCCATATCCCCCGCGCACGAACCAAACCGCATCGAACGCGGGATCGTTCGCGCATTCCACGAATGCGGCAAGGCGCATCTCGTCAGGTCCGGCGAAATGGCCGTCCGCAAGAAAGCACTGCGGGTGGAAGTGGAGCGAATGCTCCGGAAACTCCGTCTTGGCGAGCGCGGTGACGCGCGCCGCATCCTCATGCGTGAACGGGGTGGACGGAGCGCATATCGCGATAGCTGCCATGCGCTTGCTCTAGCATCCGCTTCACAAATTGTGAGTCCCCGACTAGTGATCCGATTCTGACATTTGCATCCTTGCCGGGCAGGTCGCGAAAAATGTCAGAATCTCTTCGGGCTACTAGCAATTTAATGATTCTAGTGGATTTTTCGATTTTGGCAGTTGCAACCGCGCTATCCGGTCGGGGGAAGCAAATGTCAAAATCAATCCACCAGGCGCCGTGAAATGGACGGGATGGGAATGCCGAAACCTGACGAGCTTGCCACGCGCGCGTGGTTCTTTTGCGGAATTGGCGGGTCGGGAATGTTGCCGCTGGCGACCATCCTGAAGGAACTTGGCGCGCAAGTCGCCGGATCGGACCGCAGCCGCGACCAGGGAAGAACGCCGGAAAAGTTCGCATGGCTGGAACAGCGGGGCTTCACGCTGTTTCCGCAGGACGGCAGCGGCATCGTATCGGCCAGCCAGACGCTGGTCGCTTCTGCCGCGGTGGAAGATACCGTGCCCGAAGTCGTCCGCGCGAAAGACCTTGGCTGCCCGCGCATGAGCCGGGCCGACCTGCTGGCCGCGCTGTTCAACGCCGCCCCCGCGCGCATCGCCGTTGCCGGGACCAGCGGCAAGTCGACCGTTACCGGCATGCTGGGCTGGATCATGACCGAAGCGGGCCGCGATCCGACGATCATGAACGGCGCGGTGATGAAGAATTTCCGCAGCGATGCGTCCCCATTCGCCAGCGCGCGGGTCGGATCAGGCGGGCTGTTCATTTCCGAAGTAGATGAAAGCGATGGTTCGATCGCGCTCTACCGGCCCACGGTCGGCGTTCTCAACAACGTCAGTCTCGACCACAAGAGCCTTGAGGAACTGCGCCAGCTGTTCGGCGATTTTCTGGCAGTTTCAGATGCATCGGCGATCAACCTCGACGATATGGAAAGCCTTGGCCTGCTTCCGCGTGCCAGTGCAGCGGTTACGTTCGCCATCGCGGCAAATGCTGCGGACATCGGCATAGTCGAAGGCTCCATCGAAGAGGCGGCCAACGGGATCGCGGCCACGTTGATCGACCGGCGCGACGACGCGCGGCACGCGATTTCGCTGAACCTGCCCGGCCGTCACAACCTTGCCAACGCGCTGGCCGCCGTTGCCGGGGCCAGTGCTGCGGGCGTGCCCGTGGCACAGGCCACAGCGGCGCTGGGCACATTCGCCGGGCTTGCGCGCCGGTTCGACATCGTCGGCACCAGCGCGTCCGGAATCACCGTGATCGACGATTTCGGCCACAACCCCGAAAAGGTCGCGGCAACGCTCACCACGCTGAAAGCCCATCCCGGACGCGTGATCGCGTTCTTCCAGCCCCACGGTTATGGGCCGCTGCGCCAGATGGGGCACGAACTGGCCGAAGTCCTGGCAACGCGGCTTGGCCCCGACGACGTGACGATCCTGTGCGATCCGGTCTATTTCGGGGGAACGGTCGATCGTTCGGTTGGTTCGGAACGGATCGCGGACATGATCGTGGCAGCGGGCGGACAGGCGCAGCACGTGCCGGCCCGCGCCGATTGCGCGGACCGCATCGTGGAAATCGCGCAGCCGGGAGACCGCATCGTGATCATGGGCGCGCGCGACGATACGTTGACCGTATTCGCCCGCGACATCCTTGCCCGCCTGCCCTGACCCGTTAACGCCTCAGTCGAAGCGCTTTTCCAGCATCACCAGGTGCGGGTCCCCATCCACGCCGTGCGGCACGAAGCCCTTTTCGCGCTCCAGCTCTATCGCGGCGTGATTTTCGCGATCCTCAATCGAGACGACGCGCTTCAGACCCCGCTTCTGGGCCTCGCGGGCCAGCACGTCCAGCATCGCCCAGCCAACACCCTTGCCGCGATAGTCGCCGCGAACAGACACGGCGATTTCGCCGCCGGTCATGTCCTTGTCGCAAGCAAGCATCGCCGAAGCGACGATTTCGTGCGATTCGGCATCGACCGCGACCAGGCTTTCGGTCTGGTCGTGATCGGCGTGGGTCAGCGGCACAAGCTGTTCGTGCGTCAGGTGGCGATGCGCACTCAGAAAGCGGAACCGGCGATCCTCGTCGCTGACGCGGTCGAAGAAATCGCCCAGGGCCGTCTCGTCGGCGGGATAGGCTGGCCTTACCTTCAACTGGACGCCCGCACGGGTGACAACGTCGTTTTCGCCTTCAACGAACTTATCGGTAGCAACCATTTCTGCAAACTCCTGTCCAGAATGGAGCTTTGTTAGCGCCTGCAGCATTATCCGTGTTGATCGCGCGCAAAGATAGGGGTGAATTTTGCGTGCGGCGGGCCGTCCTTCGGTAAATGTGGTTAACTACCTGAAGGGACACCCCTTGATACCTGCCGCCACCATCGCTCCCGCCAGCACGCCCCGTCGCCGCGAATCGCGCGAAGCCGTGGAAATGTTCGCCCACTTCCGGCACGGCGCGCGCCGCTGCACCGTCATGCTGAAAGACCTGACACGCCACGGGGCCAGGATCGAAGGCCATGGCGCGCTGCAACGCGACGAGGCGATCGGCCTTGCCTTTCCCGGTCTGGCCCCTGTTCTGGCGTTTGTTGCATGGTGCAACGGGCCTTGCGCGGGTATAGAATTCGCCGAACCGCTGCGCCCGCAACAATACGAAAGCCTGTTGCGCGACCACGCCTTGCCGGCCCTGCGGCCCGATCCGCCCGGCAGTGGCCTGCCTCTGGTCGCCTGACCGGCTGGCCGTAACAGCACGCACGGCCTTGCATTTCGTCCGAAATCCGCTAAGGGCCACCGCTTCCGCCGGCTTGCGAGCCGTGCGGATGCTTGAAGAAAGCCGGAGGGGCCCCGCAATCCCGCGGATCAGCCAGCGATCGGTTAGAAGAGAAAAGGAAGCTGCCGTGCCGCTTTATGAGCACGTGTTCCTGGCACGCCAGGATCTCAGCCAGTCGCAGGTAGATGCGCTGGCTGCCGCCGCCACCGAGATCGTCGAGCAGAACAATGGCAAGGTCACCAAGACGGAGACCTGGGGCCTGCGCTCGCTCGCCTACAAGATCCAGAAGAACCGCAAGGCGCACTTCGTGCTGCTGAACATCGAAGCTCCGGGCGAAACCGTTTCCGAACTCGAGCGTCAGTCCGCGATGAACGAAGACATCATCCGCTACATGACCATCCGCGTGGACGAGCACGAAGCCGGCCCGTCGGTCATGATGCGCAAGAACGAACGCGACCGCAGCCGTCGCCGCGAACGCGAAGGGGATTGATCCATGGCTCGTCCGTTTTTCCGCCGCCGCAAGTCGTGCCCTTTCTCGGGCAAGAACGCGCCGAAGATCGACTACAAGGACGTGCGCCTGCTCCAGGGCTTCATGTCCGAACGTGGCAAGATCGTTCCCAGCCGCATCACCGCGGTTTCGGCCAAGAAGCAGCGTGAGCTGAGCCAGGCGATCAAGCGCGCCCGGCACATCGGCCTGCTTCCCTACATCGTGAAGTAAGGAGCGGTCACCATGCAGATCATCCTGCTCGAACGCATCGAGAAGCTGGGCACCATCGGCGATGAAGTGACCGTCAAGGACGGTTACGCGCGCAACTTCCTGCTGCCCAACAAGAAGGCGCTGCGCGCCAACGAAGCCAACCGCAAGGTCTTCGAAGCCAACCGCGCCCGTATCGAGGCCGACAACGCCGCCAAGCGCGACGACGCCCAGAACCATGCGGGCAATGTCGAAGGCAAGGAAGTGGTGCTGATCCGCGCTTCGTCCAACGCCGGCCATCTTTACGGTTCGGTTTCGGTCCGCGACATCGTGGAAGCCCTGAACGAACAGGGCGCCGAAGTGTCCAAGGCGATGATCGTGCTCGAACGCCCGATCAAGTCCATCGGCCTTTACGACGTGCGCGTCGCGCTTCACCCCGAAGTTGCCGTGAACGTCAAGGTCAACGTCGCGCGTTCGGCCGATGAGGCCGAACTGCAGGCGCAGGGCGTGGACGTCATGGCCGCGATGTTCGAAGAAGAAAACGTGCCCACCGGCTTTACCGAGGAAAAGGATCCCAACGCCGAGCCCGGCGAGATCGCTTCCGAGGAACCGGCTGCAGAGGAAGCCAACGACGAAGAGGCGACGCAAGCCTGATCGTCCGGACTTTCCGCCGGCAACGGTGGCAAAGGAAACAAGGGGTGCGCCTTTCGGGGTGCGCCCCTTTTTCTTTATCTGTAAAGCGGGCGATCAGCCCGGCATCGCCTGCTTCTTGATGCCGTAATCGATACGAATGCGGACCCAGTCCCCGACCTGCGGAACACCGCCCACCCGCGGCGGGCGAACAAGGAACTGCCAGGCGGCCGCCGCCACGGCGTGTGCAATGCCGGACCCTTGCGGCCACTCGTCCAGTTCCACGCAATCCGTTACCCGGTAATTGGGTGCGGTCTTGCAGGCGATCAGCCCCCAGCCCGGCCCGCGCGCCGTGGAAAGATAGCCCGACAACTCGTCATGATAAGGCTCGCGATACCACGACGCCGCGTAGAGCGGCTCTCCATGCGGACCGCTGCCGGAAACGCGCGGCGTATCGCCCGGCACACCGCTATCCGAAGGCCCCATCGTCGATTTTTTCGGTGATGGCGCGGATGGCGCGTGCGGCAGCGACGCGATGTTGGCCGAAGCAAGCTGATCGCGTGACATGTTCATCAGGAACGGCGGCGGCGTGGGCGCGGTTGCCGGTTCCTCGGTGGGTTTCGGCTGCGGCTGGTCCTGTTGCTCTGCGCGGCTGGCGGTGCGGTGCCTGGGTTTGGCCGCCTGTTCCGGCTCTTTCACCTTTGGAGCCTCGTCTTTCTTGTTATCCGCTTCGAAATTTACGCTGACCATCGCGACAGGCGGCTTTTCCTTTTGCGACGCTGCGCGGCCAAGCGTCAGCAGCACAAGGACCAGCAGCACCTCGATCGCCAGCGCCAGCACGAAGCCCGCACCGCGCGTGGCGATCCGCGCGCGAAGCCAACCGACCGGAGATGTCTGAAAGGCGTCTTCGGAACGTGGCGACAAGGGACCTCGGCTTGGACAGAGAAAGGCGGCGATTCCGCCTTCCGGCACCCCTTGATGCCCGATAGAGCCTGCCTGACCGTCCCGCAAGGACCGCTTCGCCCGGACACGCGCACTTCATCGCATTCCAGACCGGACTTTTCAGGGTTCAACCTTCAACCGGTCGCCGGTGTCTTGCTCCACGGCAGGGCGCCGCCACGATCCATCTCTAGCCGGTTGCGGCCGCGCGCCTTGGCCATCGCCAGTGCAAGTTCGGCGCGCTTGATCGTGTCGTCCACCGTCGCCGCAATGGGCGCCGCTCCGGCGCTTGCCGTCACCGAAAAGGCATTGCTGCCCGCAGACTGCCGGATTTCAGACAATGTGCCCACGATACGCCCGCAAATCGCCTGCGCTTCGGCCATAGACGCGCCCGGCAACAGTATCCCGATGCGCGGCCCGCCGATGCGCGAAATGATATCGCGTGATCGGGTAAGCGTGCGGACCAGGTCGGCCACCGCGACCAGCACCTCGTCCCCCACGCCGAAGCCATAGCGTAGGTTGATCGACTTGAAGTGATCGACATCGAACATCGCCAGACAGCCGCTTCCGCCCTCGTCGCACAAGTGTTCGAGCATCGAGATGAACGCCCGGCGATTGGTAAGGCCCGTTAACGGGTCGGTCATGCTGGCGTTGAACAGCGCGCGTTCGAAATGGCGGCGCTCGTCGATGCTGCGCATGATGCCCACGGCTCCGCCCTCTTCGGGCACGCCGCGCAACTGGAGTTCGAACCAGCATTCGCCGCCTGCACGCGTGCGTGCCGCGAATTCCGTCCAGTTTGTATCGTTCCGGCCCGACATGGCCGCGGCCAGCTTTTCGCCGACCACGTCCGCCCAGTCGGGCGCCGCAAGATCAACCAGCTTGCGCCCGGCCAGTTCGCCGGCGGACGGCAAGCCGAAACGCTCGACCACAGGAGAGGCATCGAGGATGGCCCCGTCCCGGTCCGTCCGGACGATAATGTCCTGCGTGCTGTCCTTGAGCAGCATATAGAGCGCCGTGCTTTCCTGCGGCGTAACTCTCACGTCCATTCATGCCCCCCGGACAGGAACACGTCTTATCGCCGCAATACCTTTCCCGCAGCGATTCTGGCCGTCGAACCTGTCCTTTGCCGGTCTTGCAAACAATCGCGCGCGGGCCGGGGCCCGCTTCGATCACACAAGGCGGGGAAGTTAGTCGCGTAAATTAACGAACCTAATTTTCTTCCGCCTTATCAATATGTTAATCGATTCTCAGGGCGATGAAAAGAGTGATTTGCGCGATGAGGCGAATTGGACGCTATAATTCGATCATTATCCTGATCTTGTCGGGAGTTGTCCCAACGGCCTGGGCGATGCGTTCGCGGCTTCGCGCCAGAAAATCGCGCAGGGCATTGTCGTCCGCACCGCCGCGCAATTCCTCTTCGCTTACGCCCAGCACTTGCGCGAGCAGCCCCATCCGGCTTTCGATCGGATGGGCCTTGCCCTGCTCCCACGCCCAGACGGTGGGCTTGCTCACGCTCATCGCCGATGCGATCTGCGCCAGCGTGAGGCCGCGATCCTTGCGCAGACGTTTCAGTCGCACGCCGAACGATCCTTCGCGCACGGCCGCTTCGTCGCCGGAAAGGGCGATGTCCGGCTCTCCGGAAACGCTGCGCAACTGGGCCGCGCTCAACACCGCTTCGGACACCGGACTATCGAACTGGCAACCGAACAGCCGGCCGCTTGCCCAGATGATCGTTGCCGAGGTTACGCCGGCAAGCGGCAGGTCAACCTCGATCGATTCGCCTTCCGCCAGCTCCGCCTCTGTTTCCAGCAACAGGCCCGAACGTGAAATGTTGTGAAGCGTTACACGCGCGGAATCGTCGTCGGCGGTGGCGCCAAGCGCCTCCAGCCGCAGCGCGCGACGTGCATCGCGCGGGTTTTCCGCGCCGGTGGACAGGTCTTCTAAATGGGCCGTAATGGCCATCGTGCAATCTCCCGGAGACTGCTGCGAAGACTCGGCCCAAGCGGTTAAGGAAGCGTTAGCAGACCGGACAAACGGACGCGGCCCACGGCACGCGCGCAACGGCCTGCCGCGCCGTCTTTTCAGCGTCATCGCTCCGCGCTATTGGCTCACGATGCAAACACCCGAAAAGATCATCGAAGACCTTGCGGCGATTTACGACGCCGCCGTGGCGCGATTGCGCGCCGATATCGCCGCATTCGCCGCCGACGGCACCCTTCCCCCGCCCGAGCGCAGGCATGATGGCAGCTATTGCTATCCCGAATTGCGCATCACTTATGAAGGACGGACGAACCCGGCCGCCGCTACGCGCGCGTTCGCAAGGCTGAACCAGCGCGGCGTCTATGCCTGCACGATCACGCGTCCGCTGCTGTTCGCCGACTACCTGCGCGAGCAGCTTGAGCTGATACAGGCGGATTACGACGTCGAGATCGAAGTCGGCCACTCCGCCCAGGAAATGCCGTTTCCCTATGTGCTGGATGGCGAATATGGCGCACGGATCGGCGCGGTCAGCCCGCCGCAACTGGCAGAGCATTTCCCGACAACGGAACTGGCCCACATCGGAGACGAACTGGCCGACGGTTACGACCTGCAGGCCGAAGGCGACGCAATGCCGCTGTCGCTGTTCGACGGGCTGCGCACCGATTTCAGCCTGGCCCGTCTTGCGCACTATACCGGCACCGCACCACAGGATTTCCAGCGGTATATCCTGTTCACCAATTACCACCGCTATGTCGACGAGTTCGTGGACTGGGCGGGCCAGCAGATCGGCAAGGACGGCTATACCGCCTTGTCCGGTGCCGGCGGACTTCGGCTGGAAAGGCCGGTCGATTCGGCGCGTTCCATGCTGGCGGAAAGCGCGTGGCGGCGGCACCAGATGCCCGCGTACCACCTCGTTGGAAACGACCGCGCGGGCATCACCATCGTCAACATCGGCGTCGGCCCTTCGAACGCGAAGACGATCTGCGATCACCTGGCCGTATTGCGACCCGAAGCCTGGCTGATGATCGGCCATTGCGGCGGACTGCGCCCCAGCCAGAAGATCGGCGACTATGTGCTGGCGCACGCCTATCTGCGCGACGACCACGTGCTCGACCCGGTCCTGCCGCCCGAAATCCCGATCCCGGCCATCGCGGAAGTGCAGGTCGCGCTCCAGAAGGCGGCGGAAACCGTCAGCGGCGAAGGCGGATCGGACCTGAAGAAGCGGATGCGCACCGGCACCGTCGTCACCACCGACGATCGCAACTGGGAACTGCGCTATACCCATTCGGCCCGGCGGCTGAACCTGTCACGCGCGGTGGGCATCGACATGGAAAGCGCGACTATCGCCGCGCAGGGCTATCGTTTCCGCGTTCCTTACGGCACGCTTCTGTGCGTATCCGACAAGCCGCTGCATGGCGAAATCAAGCTGCCGGGGCAGGCCAATCGCTTTTATGAAGAGGCGATCGGTGCGCACCTGAAGATCGGGACCACCGCCTGCGAACTGCTGCGCGCCGAAGGGCAGCGCCTCCACAGCCGCAAGTTGCGGGCGTTCAACGAACCGCCGTTCCGCTGACGCGGCTGCGGCGTTGGCAACGAACCGCCAGTCCGCTGATGCGGCGACGCAAACGAAGCACCGTTCCGCCTGCGCCCCTGTCAACGTCCCGGCGCAAGCTGCGTCAGCCTTGCGCTTTCCTTGGAAAGATGATCGCGCCCACTGCGTCCAGCATGTTTCCAAAGCTGAATACGGCAGACCGGAAAATGCCGTCGTCGATGCCGCCGTTGGTGATGACATCCCAGCTTACGCGCGGATCGCCCTGCGCGTTTATGGTGATCGCCGCGAAACGGTGCGTGCGCGGAAAGTCATAAAGCGGCGCAGGGTCGAACCCCTTGGGCGCATCGAAGATGGCGACGAACTGGAAGCTTTGGCATTTCGCGTGCGCGGCGTTGCAATCGTAGAACACCAGAGAGCTTTTCCAGCCGTTTATCTCTGCGTTGATCAGCGGATCACCGATATCGTCGCGCGTCAGCTCCGCCTTCGCCCCCATCTTGACGAGTTGCGCCACCATGCCATCAGGATCGCCCGCGGAAACGCGCGCCTCGGCCGTTCCCGGCGAAGCTGTTGCGAGCACTGCGGCGATAGCCGCGGCGAAAACCAGGCGCATCAAGCGGCCTCCCCTGTCATGAAGCGGGAAAGTGCCATGCCGAAGCACCGCGACGCAAGGTAGTTAACGGTTCGGTTCGGCGAGAAATCGCGCTATTTCATCGCCAAATTCGGGCATCGTGACCGAACTCATGTGCGTTCCGGGAATCGTTACGCGCACGGAATCGGGCAAAGCTTCGGCCAACTTGTCGGCGGAACCGTTGTCATTATCGTCGGCGCCGCAAAGCACCAGCGTCGCCATGACGATGTCCGAAAGCGCTTCGGGCGGGGTATCTTCCATCGTCGCCAGCAACAGGCGCGCGGCCGCCGGATCGGTGCCTGTGGTCTTGAGGAACTGCTGCGCGAAATATGCCTTGTCGCCCGGCCTGATCGTTCCGAAACGGTCGATCACGTCGAAGAAGAAATCGCGCCGCCGCGCCCATCCGGCAAGCCCTTCCAGCCCCATGCCCGCCAGCACCAGCCGTCGCGGCGTGAGTCCGGCCAGAACGCCGCGCGCCGATGTGCGCGACCCCAGCGAAAAACCGACAAGATCGTATTCGTCCAGTTCCAGGTGCGATACGAGCATCTCAAGATCGCGCACCAGCACGTCGGCCGGATAGGCAGCGGGATCGTGCGGCGCGGCGCTCTGCCCGTGCGCGCGCAAGTCGGGCATCAGGCACTCGAACCCCGCCTCTGCCACCGCCTTTGCCGCGCCGAACTTGATCCAGTTGGTTTCGGCAGAGGAAAACAGGCCGTGAAGCATGATCGCCGGGCGCCCCGCACCCATCCGGTGCAGCGCCAGCCTTGCCCCGTCGAAACCCTGGTAGAACTCGGTACGCACGTCGCTCACTCTGGAACCTCCAGTCCGGCCGCCTGCCAGCGTTTCGCCACGCTTTCGGTCGTGGCGCTGTAGTGACGCGGCAAGTCTTTCGTGTCGAGCCATGCTTCATGAAGGCTTTCCGCCCCTGCGTGGGCAACGGGCACGAAAGCGGACGGATCGTCAAAACTGCCCACGGTCAGGTCAACGGTGCCTGTTCCATCCGCCCAGGCGAACCCCAGCGGGGTGCCGCAACTGGAACAGAACGGCCGCCGCGCAACCGGCGAACTCTCATACCAGTCAGGCGCGGCAAGCCACGTCACGGCGCCGGCCGGGACTTCCACGAACGCCGCCGCAAAACCGCCGGTCGCCTTCTGACACTTGCGGCAATGGCACAGATACGCGTCGTCGTTTTCGACCGTCACCGAGAAGCGCGCGCGGCCGCACTGGCAGCCGCCGCTCATCGTCTTGCTCATTGCGCCGACCTCATCTCTCTTCCAAACTCTTCTGCTTCATCCGCCACACCGCAAGGTCGATGCGGTCCTGCCCGAAAAACGGTTCGCCCTCGAACACCAGTGTCGGCACGCCCCAATGCCCCGCCGCCTCGAGCGCGGCCTGGTTGGCGGCGATTTCGGCATCCAGTGCTGCTGCGTCATCCGTTGCTTCCGCTTCCAGTGCCGCAAAGTCCAGCCCGGCGCGCTCTGCCGCACCGGCCAGGTGATCGCCCTCGTGCCAGTTCTGCGTGCCGCCCCAAATCAGCCGCGAAACCTCGTCGCAAAACGCCAGCGACTTGCCCGCCCGCGCGGCGGCCTGCCCCATGCGGGTAAGGCGGAAGATGTAGGGTTGCTCGTCCGCGATCTTGCGCGTCGCGATATCCTGCACGATCGGATCGGGGCGCGGCGGCGCAAACGGAATACCGTGATACTGGGCAAGGCGCGGCACGTCGGTCAGCAGATAACGCAGCCAGTTGGGATGGTTGCGCTCGAAGAAATCGGGCTCCCGAATCGCGAGCGGATAGACAGGGCGCAGGGCGATACAAAGATCGTATCGCTCACCCAGCGCGCGATAGCGGCGCGTGGCAAGGTAGCTGTAGGGGCTGCGGAAAGACCAGAATACGTCGGCAGAAAGCGTCATCGCCGGGTTCCTCTCACCTGTTTGCCCAAGCGTGGACGACGCCAGAGTGCCGATCAAGAGGTCATAGCGCACCCACCAGCGCCAGCACGACCCCCAGCGAGACCAGCAGGAGCCCCAGCACTTCTCCGCGCTTCAGCGGCTCGCGCAGGTAGAAATGCCCGAAACCCAGCGTGAACAGGACTTCCACCTGCCCCACCACGCGCACCAGCGCGACCGGAGCTGCGGCGAACCCGGTAAACCAGCAGGCGGAACCGAGCGCCGAAAGCACCCCGACCTGAAACGCCGTGCGCCAGCTACGCATTACCGCAACCAGCACCTGCGGTGCGCGCACGGCCAGCCATCCGCCATGCATCACTGCTTGCGCAAAGTTGACGACGACCAGCGTCAAAAGCGCCCGCGACACCGGAGAGGACAGCGCAACGTCCTGCGTCGCCACGCGGATCAGCACGGCGGTAAGCGCGAACAACGCCCCCGATAGCAAGCCCAGTTGCGCCCCGCGCTCTGACAAGTGGGCGAACAGGCCGCGAACCCCTTCTCCGCGCCCGAGCAGGCCCAGCACCATCACGCCGGAAACGCCCGCCGCGATCCCCAGCCAGACCACGGGCGGCAGGTGATCGCCCAGAAGCACGGTGGAAAACAGCGCGGCCTGCAATGCCTCTGTCTTGGAAAAAGCGGTGCCGACCACGAAGCCACGATGGCCGAACGCGGCAATCAGGGCATTGGTGGCAAGGATCTGCGCCAGTCCGCCCACGACAGCGAACAACGCGAAGTGCCAGCCAAGCGCGGGCACGCTCTCTCCGCGCAGCGCAAACCATGCCGCCGCCATCAACAGCGCGACCGGCGCGCCATAGAGATAGCGCACCAGTCCCGCGCCGCTGACGCTCAGCGTCTCGCGCAGTCTTTGCTGGATCGCTGTCCGCCAGGCCTGGAAAAGACCGGCGGTGAGCGCCGCCGGTATCCAGACCGTTGGCAAAGGCTCAGCCCTTCTTCAGGTGGCGACGACCAAGAAGTTCCGCGATCTGCACGGCGTTAAGCGCCGCGCCCTTGCGCAGGTTGTCGGAAACGCACCACAGCGCGATACCGTTATCCACGGTAACGTCATCGCGCACACGGCTGATATAGGTCGCGCTGTCGCCCACGCATTCGACCGGCGTCACGTATCCGCCGTCCTCGTGCTTGTCGACGAGCATGCAGCCCGGCGCCTCGCGCAGGATGTCCTGCGCCTTTTCGGCCGAAAGCTCGTCCTCGAACTCAAGGCTGATCGCCTCGGCGTGGCCGACGAACACCGGAACGCGCACGCAAGTGGCCTGGACCTTGACCTTGGGATCGAGGATCTTCTTGGTCTCGACCACCATCTTCCACTCTTCCTTGGTGGAACCGTCTTCCAGGAACACGTCGATGTGCGGGATCACATTGAACGCGATCTGCTTGGTGAACTTCTTGGCTTCGACCGGATCGCCGACGAAGATGGCGCGGCTCTGTTCGAACAGTTCGTCCATGCCCGCCTTGCCCGCGCCGGAAACCGACTGGTAGGTGGAAACGACGACGCGCTTGATCTTCGCCGCATCGTGCAGCGGCTTCAGCGCGACGACCATCTGCGCGGTAGAGCAGTTGGGATTGGCGATGATGTTCTTCGCCTTGTACCCGTCGATCGCGTCGGGGTTAACTTCCGGCACGACCAGCGGCACGTCCGGGTCCATGCGATAGAGCGACGAGTTGTCGATCACCACGCAGCCCTGCGATGCGGCCTTCGGGGCATACTCCTTGGTCGGGCCGGAACCGGCGGCAAACAGCGCGATATCCCATCCGGTAAAATCGAAATGCTCGATATTCTTGACCTTGAGCATCTTGCCGGTTTCGCCGAACTCGATTTCCGTCCCCGTGGAACGCGGCGATGCGACCGCCGCGATCTCGTCACAGGGGAACTCGCGCTCCGCGAGGATGTTCAGCATTTCGCGTCCGACATTGCCGGTCGCGCCAACCACGACCACCCGGTAACCCATCTTGAATCCTTTCATACCCGCGCCCCTTTGAAGGTTCCATGCGGGAGCCGGCGCGTTAGCCCCGCAGGCCGGTGCGCGCAAGCAGTCGATAGCGACGCGCGCGCTTCCGGCAGTAAAATTGCGTCAGGCAATGCCGAATTCGTAGAGAACCAGCATTACCGCCGCCGCCAGTGAACCGATCAGGCCCAGCGTGGACAGCAGGTGGTGCCCTGTCTTGCGGCGCAATGCGATGGCGTTGACCAGCGCAAAGACCAGCAGGAACACGAAGCTCGCGCTTTCGACCAGGGCGTCGATCCCGCCAATAACCGCCAGGAACGCCGCGACCACGGCGATCAGCACGGTGCCGAACCACGGCACGTTCTGCCCGTTGCGCAGGCCGAACAGACGCGGCATTTCGTTGTCGCCCGCCGCATGCGCGGCAAGGCGCGCGGTGGCAAAAACGGTCGCGTTGATGGCGCTGGCGGTGGAAAACACCGCCGCGATCGTCACCGCCACGAAACCGAACGTGCCCAGAGCATCGCGTCCGGCCTCCGCCAGCGCGACTTCCTTGTGGATCACGATCTGCTCCGCCCCGGCAAGCATGGGCGCCCCCAGCGCGACGAGCACGTAGGTAGCCATCGTTGCCACGACTGCAAGGGGCATGGCCCGGCTGATCGTGCGCTCCTTGTCGCGCATCTCGTGATAATCGTAGGCGAGAAGCTGAAAGCCTTCGTATGCCATGAACACCACGCCGGTGCCGATCAGCGCGCCCGAAAAGCCCACCGCGTGGCCGTGACTCAGCACCAGGCGTTCCGGCGCCCAGTGCCAGATGCCCAGCCCGGCAAGGCCCAGCAGGATCACCAGTTTGCCCCACACCGCGACGAGTTCGACGATCGTCGCCTCTGTCGCGCCCATCAGGTTGATCCCGGCAAGGATGGCAATCACCGCGACCGCGCAGAACGGCGGAACCCAGCCCGCATCGATACCGAAGGCGTTGGCGGCATAGGCGCCGAAGGTGAAGGCATAGACCGCAACCGTCAGCGTATAACCGATCAGCAGCACCCACGCCGCGATGCGCGCGAGGATTACGTAGTTCAACGATCGCAGGTAGGAATAGGAGCCGCCCGGCTCGTCCAGTTCAACCGTCAGTGCGGCATAGCTGTTGCCCGTGCAGAACGCGATCGCGCCGCCGATCAGAAAGCTGAGCCATGCCCAGTGCCCGGCAACGGCGATCACCACGCCAAGCGTCGAGAATATCCCTCCGCCGATCATTCCGCCCACGGCCATGGCCCAGGCTCCGCCAAGGCCGAGAGCGTGATGGCCGGCCTTGCTGTCGTCGAAATCGATCATGCTCAAGTCGGTAATTCCGTGCGTTGGGTGCGCCAGTTGGCCCACCGGGAGAGGAACCGGCGCCGCTCAGGCAATCCAGCCGGAAAGGTGGGCGACAAGGACAAGAATGGCGAGACCCGCGCCGAAGGTGCCGAAGCCCGCGATCCACGGATGGGCGCGGTCCTGCCGCCACGCGAGCAGGTCCACCGTGCCGAACACCAGAAGGAACACCACGCTGGCCCCCGTCACCAGCGCCGCAAGCCCGCCGATCACCGCCATGGCAATCGCCAGCGCGGCGATCACCAGCACGCCGACATAGGGCGAACCCTTGCTGTTCCGTCGCGCGAAGACGTGCGGCAGTTCGTTTTCCTGCGCCACTTCGCGGGCAAGGCGCGCGGTGGAAAACAGCGTGGCATTGATGGCCGATCCGGTGGAGAGCGCGGCCGCGACCGTCACAGCCAGCAGGCCGAAAGTGCCGAGCGCGGCCTGCCCGGCCTTGGCCAGCGCCACTTCACCGTCGCTGACGATCATCGACGGCGAAACGAGCATCGGCGTCGCCAGCGCGAGTGCGACATAGATGAACAGGGCCGCCCCGATCGCCAGCGGCATCACCCGCACGATCTGGCGCTTGCGGTCGATCATGTCGTCATAGTCATAGGCGAGCAGTTCGAAGCCTTCATAGGCCATGAACACGCTGGCGGCCCCCACCACAACGCCGAACAGGCCGAAGTTGCCATCCTGCGCCAGCCGCGCGGGCGAGAAATGGGCAAGGCCCAGCACCGCAAGCCCGGCAAGGATAACCAGCTTGCCCCAGACGATGGCGATCTCCACTCCGGCGGCCTGACCTACGCCGCGCAGGTTCACCCCTGCCAGCACCACGATTGCCGCCACGGCCATTGCCCGCGGCAGCCACGCAGGTCCGCCCAGTGCATTGCCGAGATAGGAACCGAACGTCGCGGCATAGACCGCCACGGTCAGCGTATAACCCAGGATCAGCACCCAGGCGGACAGGCGGGCCGTGCGCTCGAACCCCTCGTCGCGCAGGAAGCGGTATATGCCGCCTGCCTTGTCGGACGAGACGGTAAGCGCGGCCATGCAATGCCCGGTGGCAAGCGCGATCAGCCCGCCCAGCACAAAGCTGGCCCAGGCCCATTCGCCGGCCACCGCGATCACCACGCCCAGCGTGGAAAAGATGCCCCCGCCGACCATGCCGCCCACGCCCATCGCCCACGAACCGCCAAGCGTGAGTTCGCGGGACGACTGGTCGGCACTGTCCTGTCCGTGCTTTTCGCGATCCGTCATTCAGCCCTCAAAACGCACGACTCAACGGTTCGATCCGGAATCGTCCGTCCCACCGGCGCCCGCGCCGTTGCGATCGAGGAAGCGGAACATCGTTTCGTAAAGCTGCCGGTTCACCGTCGGTCCGGCAAAATGGTGCGTCATTCCCGGATAGAGCATCATTTCGAACGGCACCGCCTCGTGCTGCATCTTGGCGACGATGGCCGTGGTGTTTTCCAGCACTACGTTATCATCGGACATGCCGTGGACGATCAGCAACGGATCGGCGATCTTCGCGGTGTCGGCCATCGCGTCCGACGCTTCGTAAACCGCCGGATCGTCTTGCGGCCTGCCCAGATAGCGCTCGGTGTAATGGGTGTCGTACAGTTCCCAGCGCGTTACCGGCGCGACCGCGATCCCCGCCGCCCAGGCACCGGGGTGCCGTTGCAGCATCTTGATCGTCATATAGCCGCCATAGGACCAGCCGAACGTGGAAACACGGCGCGGATCGACAAAGGGCTGTTGCTTCAGCCAATCGGCCCCCGCCAGCTGGTCTTCCACCTCCACCGATCCCATCGCGTGCCACAGCGCATTTTCGAACGCCACGCCCCTGTTGGCAGAACCGCGGTTGTCGAGCGCGAAATAGATATACCCCTTGTCGACGATCGCCTGCGCCAGCGCGCCATGCCAACCCTTCGTCACCACCTGCGCGTGCGGCCCGCCATAGTGATGGCTGAACACGGGATAGCGCTTGCCCGGCTCAAGCGGCGGGGTGATCATCATCCAGTGCAGCGGCGTGCCGTCCGCCGCCGGAATCGTGCCATAGTGTGCCGTTCGGTGCCCGGCCATTAACGGCGCATAGGGGTGATCGCCTTCGACCCTGTTCTCCTCGATCCAGGCGAGGCGCGTGCCCGCTTCGTCAGCGATATAGGACTGCGGCGGCTGAAGATCGTTCGACCGCGTGACCATCAGCGTCTTGCCGGCCTTGTCCATCGTTGCCGAATTGGCGAAATCCAGGTCGGTCAAGCGGGTCAGCCGTCCGGGATCGGCAAGGTCGAGCGAATAGACCTGCGGGGCAAGGACGTCGTCCTTCGTGGCGGTGAAGAACACGCGGCCCGCCTGCTGGTCCACACCAACAAGCGCGGTCACCACCCAGTCGCCCCGCGTAAGCTGCTGCCAATCGCCGTTCGTGTAGCGATAGAGATGCCCGTACCCGTCCCGCTCCGACCACCAGATCAGGCTGCCGTCATCCAGAAACCGGTAGCTGTTCGAAAGGTTCACCCAGCCGTGCGGCCCGGCCTTTTCGCTGAACAGCACTTTCGTCGCCCCGGTTTCAGGATCGGCGGCCAGCATGTCGAGCTGCGTCTGCGCACGGTTTTCGCGCTGGACATAAAGCGTCTTGCCATCTGGCGCCCAGTCGACGCGGGCAAGGTAGATGTCAGGATCGGCGCCAAAATCCACCTGCACGCGCCTGCTTCCGTCCGGTGCGACCACCCATAACGAAACCTGCGCATTGGCGCTGCCCGCGACGGGATAGCGCTGGTCATAGACCCTGGTGCCTTCCGCACCGATGGCGGAGCGGGTGACGATGCCCACCGGCGCTTCGTCAAACCGTTCCACCGCAATGCGCCTGTCGTCGGGCGACCACCAGAGGCCGGTCAGCCGGTCCATCTCTTCCTGCGCGACAAACTCCGCTTCGCCCCAGTGGACCGTTTCGCCGGGTTCTTCGGGCGTGATCGCGCGCGCAGGCGCGTTCACCGGCCCCGCCCACAGGCGCCGCCCGCGCGCATAGACGATCATCCCGCCTCCGGGGCTGAGCCTTGCGTTCAATTCGTCGCCGGTAGTGCCGGGGATCTTCGTGACGGTCCCGTCCAGCCCAGCAAGATAGAGATCGCCTTCCACCGGCACGAGCACGGCCTTCGAATCCGCCGCCCAGTCATAGCTGACGATGCCCTTCAGGTCGCCGATACGCAGCCGTTCGCGCTGCATCTTCTGGGCTTCGGACAGTTCGCGCCCGCTCGACAGCTTCAACGAATCCACCAGCATCGTCCATTTGCCGGACTGCCGGTCGAACCCCCAAAGGTCATAGCGCTCGCGATCGTCGTCCCGGTTGCGCAACACGGTCAGATATCGCCCGTCGGGAGACAGCTTTGGCGAACGCGGCATCCGGCCGCCGAGCGAGGGGCTTTCGAATACCCGTTTGAACGTCAGCACGGGCGCATCCTTGTGTGGTGTCGTCATGTCAGGCGCCCGTGCCGACGCGGGGGAACAGGAACAAAGCGCCAGCGCGGACGCGGCAAGCAGCAGGAAAGGCCTGGACATTGAAGGACAACGGGACTCTCTAAGATGGATGGAATAAAGAAGGGGCGCCCCGGCGGATACCGGGACGCCCCTTCTTGAACACTTGCCCGCCGCTGGCAACCGCCTGCGGCGAAAGGCGAAAAATCAGCCCTGGGCCTGCTCGCGGGTATCGCGGCGCTCGGCAATGCGAGCACGCTTGCCGGTGCGGCCGCGCAGGTAATAAAGCTTGGCACGGCGCACCACGCCCTTGCGGACCACGGTGATGCTGTCGATGTTCGGCGAGTAGAGCGGAAAGACGCGCTCTACGCCTTCGCCGAAGCTCATCTTGCGAACGGTGAAGTTGGAATTGATGCTCCGGTTCGAACGGGCGATGCAAACGCCTTCGAACATCTGGACGCGGGTGCGGGTGCCTTCGACAACCTTCACGCCGACGCGCAGCGTATCACCGGGGCGAAAATCCGGAATGTCCTTGCCGGCCTTGGCGATTTCCTCGGCCTCGATCTGTGCGATGAGGTTCATGCCCTCTATTCCTTCGTCTCTCGCCGCGCACCAGAGGCAGACTGGACCCGAGCGCCGGTATGGCGCCCCCAAAGGTCCGGCCTGCGTAGCCGTGTGTCATCGCTCGCCCTCTGCTCTCGCCAGGCGGCGATTTTCGCATGATCCCCCGATCGCAGCACTTCAGGGATCGTGCGCCCTTCCCATTCATTGGGCCGGGTATAGTGCGGATATTCGAGAAGCCCGTTTTCGAACGATTCCTCGGTTCCGCTTGAAGCGGCGCCCATTACGCCGGGAAGCAGCCGAATGCAAGCATCAAGAAGCATCAGCGCGGCAGGCTCTCCGCCCGACAGCACGATGTCGCCCACGGACACTTCCTCCACATCGCGTCCTTCGAATATCCGCTCGTCAAAACCTTCGAACCGGCCGCACAGAACGGTAACGCCCGGCCCCGCCGCCAGTTCGCGCACGCGGGCCTGCGAAAGCGGTTTCCCGCGCGGGGTCATCGCCAGAACCGGGCAATCGGGACGAAGGCCGCGCGCATGGTCGATCGCGCGTGCCAGCACATCGACTTTCAGCACCATGCCCGCGCCGCCGCCGGCGGGCGTATCGTCCACGGTACGGTGCTTGTCGGTGGCGAAATCACGGATCTGCACTGCATCGAGCGACCACGTGCCTTCGGCGAGCGCGCGGCCCGCAAGGCTGATGCCCAGCGGGCCGGGGAACATCTCGGGATAGAGCGTGAGAACGGTGGCGGCGAATGTCATGGCGTCAACGCTTCCCCCTGATGGCCGTGATCATCCCGAATGCGGCCGGAATCATCGCGAAAATGAATGCCAGCGGCGCAAGCGAGATGCCCGCCGCGCGGGACACCGGATCGCTCATGCCCAGCACTGCGATCAGGGCGACGACCGGCACGGCCGCCGCAACGGCCGTTCCCAGCGTCTTGGCGCTGGCGCCCGTCATGTCCAGCCGGCTCCCAATCGTCCATGCGAGGACGAAGGGAAGAAGCACGAACAGTCCAAGAAGCAAAAGCACTTCCATCACGCGGCCCCGCGCCAAAGGGTGTGACAATCCCGGGTCATGGCCCGCCTCTTTGCCCTTTTCGCGCCGCACTGCAACGTGCCAGAGTGGCAGCCATGCCCAGATTGCCGATCTTCGTCGCGCTCGCCGCCGCGCTTCTGCCCGCATCCGCCGCCGCGGACATCGTCGGCACCTGCCACTTCGATACCAGGACGCTGAGCTTCGAGGGCACCCCGTCCGAACAGGCGACCTGCCTGCTCCAGCACGTCGGCCCCTTCGGCAAACTGGAACAGCGTCCGCTGCCGCCGGTGTTCGCGCGGCTCCTGGCAGAGCCCGGCTGGCCCAGCGCCGCCCAGCGCGACGCGGCCATCGCGGATTTCGACGAACCCTATCGCGACTATGCGAAACGGATGGAAAACTGGCCTGCCTCGCGCACGGAAACCGACAAGCCGCTCGCCTATTTCGTGATCCATGATACCAGCACGCCGTTCTATGGCGACGCCCCCTTCCCCGCCGACATCGACCATAACCCCCACGTCAACAGCTTCGCCCCCTATGAAAGCGGCGGGCTTGCCGCCGATCCGGTTGCGCACTTCTTCAACAATCGTCTGGGGCAGGTCTGGGCCGGACACGACGTGGCGACCGGCTGGCGCGCGACGAAGCTGGAATCGCGTGTGGTGGGCACGGCGGCGCGCGGGCGGTTCGTCCATGTGGAGAACGTGCAGCCGCGCCGCTATGCGCCGGGCGGCTCCACGCGCGAGCAAACGGTCGGCCCGGCAGAAGGGCTGTCGGAAGCGCAATACCGCACGCTTGCGGCGATTTACGTCTATACCAGTTGGCGCGCCGGTCGCTGGTTGATCCCGGCGTTTCACGCCACGGTGGACGGCGGAATCGCGCACGCGCACGATGATCCGCAGAACTTCGACATGAAGACGTTCACCGCCGCGCTGGAATTGCTGTTGGCGGCGAAATAGCGGCTATTCGACGAACGCCGCCTCTATCACCAGCCGCTCCCCCCATTCGGGCACGGCTTCTGGGCGCATCGGCACCATGAAGCGTTTGCCCCGCTTGCCGTCCGGGCGTAGCGGGCGCTCTATCTCCAGCACGTCGCCCGCGCCGAAGTTCTCCACCGCGATGCAAGTGCCCAGCGCCTCTCCATCGGTCGAAACCGCAGGCAGGCCGACCAGGTCGGCATGGTAATATTCGCCCTCGCCCAGCGGCGGCAGCGCGGATCGCGGAACCGAGAGCGCGGTGCCGCGTAGCCTTTCCGCCCCGGTGCGATCCTGCACTTCGGCAAAGCGGGCAATCGCGCCGCCCTTGCCGTCGTCACGCACCTTTTTCAGCGTAAGCTTGCCGTCGTTGAAGGTGCGGTAACGCTTCAATGCGTCCACACCTTCCCCGAACAGCTTCAGGCGGACCTCTCCCGTCACGCCATGCGCGCCGGCGATGGCTGCAAGCGTGACGGGCCGATCCGCGTCCAAGGGAGCTTAGCCCTCGGCCTTTTCTTCGCCGGCAGCTTCCTCGGCGGCAGCTTCTTCGGCAGGCGCTTCGGCAGCGGCTTCCTCGGCCGGAGCTTCGGCAGCAGCTTCTTCAGCCGGTGCTTCCTCGGCGGGTGCTTCAGCGGTAGCCTTGGCGGCTTCTTCCGCTTCGCGAGCCTTCTCGGCACGCTCCTCTGCGCGTTCCTTGGCCTTCTCGCCCGGCTCACCCTTCTGCGGGTTGTTGGTGGCCTTGCGCTCCTTGATGCCGGCCTTGTCGAGCATGCGCGCAACGCGGTCGGTCGGCTGCGCGCCGACGCCGAGCCAATAGCTCACGCGGTCCGAAATCAGCTTCACGCGGTTTTCGTCATCCTTGGCGAGCAGCGGGTTGTAGGTGCCAACCTGCTCAAGATACTTGCCGTCGCGCGGGGCGCGGCTGTCGGCCACCACGACCTTGTAATAGGGGCGCTTCTTCGAACCGCCGCGCGAAAGACGCATTGCAATTGCCATGAGAACTTACCTTTCCTTGAATTCTTAAACTGTTGAACTGAAAATCACTTTTTCCGCAAAAGATCGTTGAAGTTGGACGGCAGGCCGCCGCTTCCGCCTCCAAGGCCGGGAAGACCGCCAGCGCCGCCGCCAAGACCGGGCATCCCGCCGGCCGGGCCGGCGCCGCCAGCACCGCCCATTCCGCCGGCACCGCCGCCGCCCATCGCGCCGCCGAACAGCTGGCCCAGGCCCTTCAGCCCGCCCATCTTCTTGATCTGCTTCATCGTGCGCGCCATTTCCTGGTGCATCTTGAGCAGGCGATTGACGTCCTGCACCTGCATCCCCGAGCCCTTGGCCACGCGGATCTTGCGCTTGGCGTTAAGCAACTGGGGCTTCTCGCGCTCGGTCGGGGTCATCGACCCGATAATCGCATCAAGCCGCAGCAGCATCCGGTCGTCAACGCCGGAAGCGTCCATCGCCGCCTTCGCTTTCTTCATGCCGGGCAGCATTCCCGCCAGCATGCCAAGCCCGCCCATCTTCTGCATCTGGCGAAGCTGCGTTCGCAGGTCGTTCATGTCGAACTGGCCCTTGGCCATCCGCTTGGCGAGCTTTTCGGCCTCTTCCTGCTCAACCGTCTCGGCCGCCTTCTCGACCAGGCTGACAACGTCGCCCATGCCAAGGATGCGGCCCGCGACGCGCGAGGGATGGAACGCCTCGATCGCGTCGAGCTTTTCGCCCGTCGCCGCGAACTTGATCGGCTTGCCCGTCACCGCGCGCATCGAAAGCGCCGCGCCACCACGCGCATCGCCGTCCATACGGGTGAGCACGACGCCCGAAAGGTCAATCTCTCCGGCAAAGCTCTGCGCGACGTTCACCGCATCCTGCCCGGTCAGCGAATCGACGACCAGCAGCGTCTCGCGCGGGGCGGAGACGGCGGAGACCGCCTTCATCTCATCCATCAGGGCATTGTCGACGTGGAGACGGCCCGCCGTATCGAGCAACAGCACGTCGAACGCCTGCAGCTTCGCCGCTTCCATCGCCCGCTTCGCGATATCGACCGGCTGCTGGCCGACGATGACCGGCAGCGTGGCGACACTCACCTGCTCACCCAGGACTTTCAGCTGTTCCTGTGCGGCCGGACGATTGACGTCGAGCGACGCCATCAGGACTTTCTTGCCCTGCTTTTCCTTCAGCAACTTGCCGATCTTGGCCGTGCTGGTCGTCTTGCCCGAACCCTGCAGACCAACCATCATGATCACGACCGGCGGCCGGGCATCCAGATCGAGTTCCGCGGTCTCGGACCCCAGCATCTCGACCAGTGCATCGTTGACGATCTTGACGACCTGCTGGCCGGGCGTAACCGACTTGAGCACCGACTGGCCGACCGCTTCTTCGGTCACCTTGTCGACAAAGCGGCGGACGACGGGCAGCGCGACATCGGCTTCAAGCAGCGCGATGCGCACTTCGCGCATGGCGGCGCGGACGTCTTCTTCCTTCAGCGCGCCACGGCCGCGCAGACGGTCGAACACCCCGCCAAGCCGGTCTGAAAGACTATCGAACACGCCTTCTTCCCTTCCGCCCGGAAACGATGAATGCCAAACGCCGAAAACGCCGGTGGGCGAAACCTCGCCGACCAGCGTGTGGCATCCATCAAGGGCCAATCGAAACATATCCGCCGCGCACGATGGTGCGGCGAAACCGGCAGCCCCCTACCCGCAAAGCGCAACCGGCGCAAGAGAAACAAGGCGCCGTGACCGTGGCGGGAAGACGGAAAACGGGCGCCAGACGCATGGCAAGCCCGCCTTAATCAAACTTTCAGACCGTTTGCCTATCCCCTCAATCCAATCGACCGGACAATAATTCGAAAGACAAGGTCTTATGGCAGGGTCGCAAGACAGGAACGCTGGAAACACGGCTTCTGGCCGCACCGGCCGTTCGCGCCCCGCAGACGCGCGCAACATAGGCAGGGCCAACCGCGATATCCTGATGCTGGGCATCATGGCCGCGGCCATCCTGCTTTTCACCGCCACGGGTTCTTCGGTCCTGACCGATCTTGCCCGCAGGATGATGGGCCATCCGGCAAAGCTGGACCCCATGCTGTCGAGCGCGCTGATCCTGAACATCGCCCTCATCATCTTCGGCTGGCGCCGCTATGCCGAACTGACGCGCGAAGTGAGCGAACGGCGCAAGGCGGAGGAAACCGCCTTCAACCTTGCCCAGACCGATCCGCTGACCGGATGCCTCAACCGGCGCAACCTGCACATTTCCACCGGCGAACTGATCCGCGCGGCGCGCAATCGCGGCCGGACGGTGGTGATGATGATGCTCGACCTCGACATGTTCAAGCGCATCAACGACATCTACGGCCATCAGACGGGGGACGCGGTGCTGGTGGAATCCACCAGGCGGCTGCGCAAGCTGCTGCCCGAAGATGCGCTACTGGCGCGCCTTGGCGGTGACGAATTCGCCTGCGTGCTGGAAATGGAGCCCGATCGCCCCGAAGCGGTGGACGCGCTCGCCACCAGGATCATCGAAGATTTGGCCGCCCCGATCCACGTCGTCACGCCCAGCGTAGAGGTGACGGCTTCCATCGGGCTTGCCCGCGCCGAGGCGCTTTCGTGCCAGCCGGTTGAAGACTGCGCCGAAGAACTGCTGCACATGGCCGACCTTGCGATGTACCAGGCCAAGAAGCGCGGCCGGAACTGCTTTGTCTGGTTCGAAAGCGGCATGGCGCGCGAGATGAAATATCGCAGTGAGCTGGAACGCGGCATTCGCGACGGTATCGCGGCGGGCGAATTCGTTCCCTATTACGAAAGACAGGTGGACATCGAGACCGGGCGGATCACCGGGTTCGAAATGCTCGCGCGCTGGGTTTCGCCCAAATACGGCCTTGTCAGTCCCGAAGTGTTCATCCCCATCGCCGAGGAAATGGGGCTCATCTCCGAGCTGTCGGAAGTGCTGATCGCACAGGCGCTGCGCGACGCGCACGACTGGGATCCAGACCTTTCGCTTTCGGTCAATATATCGCCGCTGCAGTTGCGCGACCCGTGGTTCGCGCAAAAACTGCTCAAGCTTCTGCTCGAAGCGAATTTCCCGCCCAGCAGGCTGGAAATAGAGATCACCGAAACCTGCCTGCACGAAAACATCGGCGTCGTCCGGTCGCTGGTGACGAGCCTCAAGAACCAGGGCGTCAGCGTCAGCCTTGACGATTTCGGCACCGGTTACAGCTCGCTGGCCCAATTGCGCACTCTCCCGTTCGACCGCATCAAGATCGATCGCAGCTTCATCATGTCGCTGGGCGACAATCCCGACAGCGAAACCATCGTGCGGGCGATCACCTCCCTTGGTGCCGGGATGAACCTGCCGATCGTCGCCGAAGGCATCGAAAGCACCGCGATTGCCGACCAGTTGAAAACGCTGGGCCGGTTCAAGGGCCAGGGATTCCTTTACGGCAAGCCCGCGACGGCTGCAGAAATCCGTTCACTGATGGCGGGGAACCGGCAGCCCGACCCGGTAAAGGTATCGCCGCGCCGGGAAGAGGTGGACGAAGCCGCCGCTACGGACACCGGCAAGGCCTTGCCACAAGCGCGCCGCGCCTGATCGTCATCGCAATCGCGTGGCCCATTGCGGTAAGGCCGCGCGCGCCCTAGATCGCCCGGCATGCGCGTTCCTTTCCGCAAGATGCATGGCCTGGGCAACGATTTCGTCGTGATCGACGGGCGCGAAGCCGCGTTCGCCATATCGCCAGCACGCGCCGCCGCGCTGGCGGATCGGCATACGGGTATCGGCTGCGACCAGCTTATCCTGCTGGAGCCGAGCGAACGCGCCGACGTGAAGATGCGCATCTTCAATCCCGATGGCGGCGAAGTGGACGCCTGCGGCAACGCAAGCCGCGCCATCGGTCTTCTGCTGGGTGGCGAAACGCGGATCGAAACGCTGGGCGGCATGATCGAAGCACGCGAGGCGGCGGACGGCATTGCCGTGGACATGGGATCGCCGCGTTTCGAATGGGACAAGATCCCGCTTGCCTATGCGATGGACACGCTGGTCATGCCGGTCGGCTGGGAAGAGCTTGACCAGCCATGCGCGGTCAACGTCGGCAATCCGCACGCGGTGTTCTTCGTGCCCGATTGCGACGGGGTGGACCTTGGCCGCCTTGGCCCTGTGATAGAGACCGATCCGCTTTTCCCCGAACGCGTCAACGTGAACGTCGCGACCGTCGAGGGGCCGGACCGCATCCGCCTGCGCGTGTGGGAGCGCGGCGCCGGGCTTACCCGCGCCTGCGGCACCGGCGCTTGCGCAACGGCGGTGGCGGCAATGCGGCGCAAGCTGGTGGATCGCACCGTCACGGTTGCCCTCCCCGGCGGCCCGCTGCGCATCGACTGGCCCGAAGGCGGCATGATCACGATGACCGGCCCTGCCCAGACCAGCTTTACCGGCACGTTCGACGACGCGGATTACCCGCTTTGAGCGAGGTCGTGACCCTTGGCTGCCGGCTAAACCTTGCGGAAAGCGAGGCGATCCGCGCGTCGCTGGCCGGGCAGCCGGAAACGGTCGTCGTCAATTCCTGCGCGGTTACCGCCGAGGCGGTGCGCCAGTCCCGCCGCGCGGTACGCCGCCTGCGCCGAGCCCATCCCGATGCCCGCCTGCTCGTCACCGGATGCGCGGCAACGATCGAGCCGGAGAGCTTCGCCGCGATGGCCGAAGTGGACGAGGTCGTACCGAACGAGGACAAGGTGCGCTGGTCCATCGACGCACGACCGGCCCGGACACGCCACACGCGCGCATTCGTGCCGGTACAGACCGGCTGCGACCACGCCTGCACCTTCTGCATCATCCCGCAGGGACGCGGGGCGAGCGTGTCCACCCCGGTCGGCGAAGTGTTGCGCACCATCGAACGCCACCTGGAATCCGGCACGCGCGAGATCGTGCTGACCGGTGTTGACGTGACCGGATGGGGCGCCGATCTGACCGGAAGTCCGCGCCTTGGTGCGCTGGTCGCAGCAATCCTTGCGGCGTTTCCCGCGCTGGACCGGTTGCGTCTGTCATCGCTCGACGGTGTGGAAATCGATGACGAACTGTTCGCCCTGATCACGCAGGAACCGCGCGTGATGCCGCACGTCCACCTCTCGCTCCAGTCGGGCGACGACATGGTGCTGAAGCGTATGAAGCGGCGCCACACCCGCGCGCAGGCAGTTGCCCTTGCGCAGCGCCTGCACACCGCCCGCGCCGATATCGCCATCGGCGCCGACCTGATCGCCGGGTTTCCCACCGAAACGGCAGAAATGCACGCGAACAACGTTGCCATCGTGCGCGATTGCGGCGTGGTTCACGGCCACGTTTTCCCCTACAGCCCGCGCCCCGGAACGCCCGCCGCGCGGATGCCGCAGGTTCCGCCGCCGCTGGTGCGCGAACGCGCCGCCGAAGTGCGCGCGGCGGTTGCCGAAGAGCGCGCCCGCTGGCTGGAAACGTTGCTGGGCCAGCCCCGCGCCGTGCTTGCGGAACGCGACGGGACCGGCCATTCCCCCGAATTCGCCCCCTACCGCCTGCCCGAAGGAACCGAAGCGGGCGAGATCGTTTCACTTACTCCCACAAGGATCATCGAAGGCATGCTGGCATGAGCGGCGAAAGCTGGAGCGACAGGGTTTTCGGAGGCTTTCGCGCCACGTCCGACCGGCTGGCGACCAACCTTGGCGGCATCGTTTCGAAGACGAAGCTGACCGAAGCCCAGCTCGACGACATCGAAGACGCGCTGATCATGTCCGATCTTGGCCCCAGCGCCGCGGCCCGCATTCGTGAACGGCTGGCCGCCGGACGTTTCGATTCCGGGCTGGACGAACAGGCGCTGCGCGAACTGGTGGCAGAGGAAATCGCCGCGATCCTTCGCCCGGTGGCCAAGCCGCTCGACATCGTGGCCTTCCCGCGACCGCAAGTGATCCTGGTGATCGGGGTCAATGGATCGGGCAAGACCACAACCATCGCCAAGCTGGCACACCTGTTCCAGGAACAGGACTATTCGGTGATGCTGGCAGCCGGCGACACCTTCCGCGCTGCCGCAATCGGTCAATTGAAGGTCTGGGCGGACCGGCTGGGCGTGCCCATCGTCTCTGGCGCGGAAGGTGGCGATCCGGCCAGCATCGTGTTCGACGCGGTGAAGGAAGCCACCGCCACAGGAATCGACGCGCTGATCGTCGATACCGCGGGCCGATTGCAGAACAAGCGCGAGTTGATGGACGAACTGGCCAAAGTGCGCCGCGTGCTGGGCCGCCTCAACGCCGAAGCCCCGCATGACGTGGTACTGGTGCTCGATGCCACCAACGGGCAGAACGCCCTTCAGCAGATCGAGATATTCAAGGAAGTGGCAGGCGTGACCGGCCTTATCATGACCAAGCTGGACGGCACCGCGCGCGGCGGCGTTCTTGTTGCGGCGGCGGAGCAATACGGGCTTCCGATCCATGCCATCGGCGTGGGCGAGAAGATCGACGACCTGCGTCCGTTTGACCCCGACCTTGTCGCAAAGGTTATCGCGGGAGTGTATCGCTGATGTCCGGCACGCCAGAAAACCCTCAGGACAAGCCCAAATCCTCATGGATCAACCTTGCGGTCGATTACGGGCCGCTGCTGGTGTTCTTCCTGGCCTATCGGCATTTCAAGCCCGAAGGCGATGATGCCGGGTTCGGGGAAGTGGTGGCTGTTACCAAGGGCACGCTAAGCTTCATGGTCGCGACGGTGATCGCGCTGGCCGTTTCGAAATGGCGGCTGGGCAAGGTTTCGCCGATGCTGTGGCTGTCGACCGTGCTGATCCTCGGCTTCGGCACGCTGACGGTGCTGCTGGGCGATCCGTTCTGGATTCAGGTAAAGCCTACCGCGATCTACCTGCTTTTCGCAGCTGTTCTGTTCGCCGGGCTGACCCGCGGCAAGCCGATGCTCAAATACCTGCTCCAGTCCGCTTTCGAGGGGCTGAACGATGCCGGATGGCTGAAGCTGTCACGTAACTGGGCCTTCTTTTTCCTGTTCCTGGCCGTGCTGAACGAAGTGCTGCGCCACTTCCTGTCGTTCGATGCGTGGCTGCAGGCAAAGCTGTGGGGCGTGACCGCGCTTTCGTTCCTGTTCACCTTCGCGCAGATCCCGATGCTGCTGAAGCACGGGTTGGGCGAGGAAGCGCAAGTAGAGGTGGAACAGAACCCGCCGCACGATTGACGCGCAAGCAAGGCCGCCGATGAAGCATGCCGAACTTCATGCCAACGCAGTTCCGGGAACTGAAGGCGCGGCTCTGGCTGGCGCGTGGCATACAGCAGCACCTTGACGTCACGGTCCGTGACTGGTGCGGAAGACGAACGACCATGTCTTACAACGGCATACCGGCACGCAGGCTGCGCGTATTCGATCGCGCGTCGGGACAATACCGCAGGGTGCGGCCAAGGCGCGGCTGAGCCGGCCTTCAGATTTCCAGCTGGCTGCCCAGTTCGACCACGCGGTTTGTTGGCAGGCGGAAGAACTCCATCGCGCTTGCCGCGTTGCGCAGCATCCATGCGAACAGCTTTTCGCGCCAGATGGCCATGCCCGGCTTTTCGGACGGCAGCAGCGTCTGGCGCGACAGGAAGAAGCTGGTCTTCATCATGTCGAACGGCTCGCCGCAGGCATCCACCTGCGACAGCGCGGTGGGCACATCGGTTTCCTCAAGGAAGCCATAGTGCAGCGTGACGCGGTAGAAGCCTTCGCCCAGATCTTTCACCTCTGCGCGCTCTTTCGAATAGACATAGGGCACGTCGTTGATGCTGACCGTCAGGATCACGACGCGTTCGTGCAGCACCTTGTTGTGCTTGATGTTGTGCAACAGCGCAGAAGGCACGCCCGAATTGCTGGATGCCATGAAGATCGCCGTGCCGGGCACGCGCGCCGCACTGTTGTGCGCCGACTTGGTGAACACCTCCAGCGGGATCGAGCCTTCGGCCATGTTCTTCTTCATCAGCGAGCGCCCGCGCGACCATGTGGTGAGCAGCGTGAAGATGATCAGACCCATCGTCAGCGGCACCCAGCCGCCATCGGGGATCTTGGTCATGTTGGCGCTGAGATAGCCCAGGTCGATAACGAAGAAGAGCACCAGCAGCGGGATCGCCAGCGCCGGCTTCCACTTCCACAGCTTGAACAGCACCACGCCCAGCAGGAAGTTGTCTATCATCATCGCGCCCGTGACCGCGATGCCATAGGCTGCGGTCAGGTTCGACGAGCGCTGGAACACGAAGACCAGCAGGATCACGGCCACCATCAGCGCCCAGTTGACCACCGGGATATATATCTGGCCGGCCGAAAGCGACGTGTACTTGATCGTCATGCGCGGCACGAAGCCAAGCTGGATCGCCTGCTGGGTGACGGAGAACGCGCCCGAGATCACGGCCTGCGACGCGATGATCGCGGCCAGCGAAGCAATGATCAGCAGCGGCCACTGGAACCAGTCCGGCGCAAGAAAATAGAACGGGCTTTCCAGCGCCGATGCATCGCGAAGCAGCAACGATGCCTGCCCCAGATAGTTCAGCACCAGCGCCGGCAGCACGAAGATCAGCCACGAAAGGCGGATCGGCGGGCGGCCGAAGTGGCCCATGTCGGCATAAAGCGCCTCTGCGCCCGTCACCGCCAGAACCGCCGCGCCCATCGCCAGAAAGCCGTGGAGCGGATCGGCCGCGAACATCAGCATCGCGTAGTGCGGGCTGAGCGCCAGGATCACTTGCGGCATCGCCGCGATGCTGACGAGGCCCAGCGCTGCGATCGTGCCGAAATAGACCAGCATGATCGGGCCGAAAAAAGTGGCGACCTTGGCCGTGCCCCGGCTCTGGATCATGAACAGGCCGATCAGGATGACCGCCACCAGCGGCACGATCAGGCTGTGCATTTCGGGCTGGTAAACCGCCACACCTTCAATCGCGCCCATCACGGACACCGCAGGCGTAATCATGGAATCGCCATAGAACAGCGCGGTGGCGAAAACCCCCAGCAGGATCACGCCCTTGCCCCATCGCTTGCCCGTGGCGCTCTGGTTGATCAGCGCAAGCAGCGCCAGGCTGCCGCCCTCGCCCTTGTTGTCCGCCCGCATGATCACCGAAACGTATTTCAACGTCACGATGATCATCATCGACCAGAACATCAGGCTGATGATGCCGTAAACGTGCAACTGGTCCAGCGGCAGCGGATGGTGCCCCGCGAACGTATCGCGCATGGCGTAAAGCGGGCTGGTGCCGATATCGCCGAAGACAACGCCGATCGCGCCGACCGCGAGCTTCATCAGGCTGCCGTGGACGTGACCGCCGCCGTGGCCATGCTCGTCCGGCAGACCGGTATCGAGCGGCGAATCGCCGGTATCGGATTCAACCATGCTTTGGCTCATGGTGTCGGATGCCCCCGGCAGTTCGTTGCTTGCGCGCCCGAGGCCGGGCGCAACCCGCGGCGGCGCTTAGCACCGGCCCGATGGACGGGCAATGCCAGCCTTGCAGCGGCCATTCGGTTCAACCCTGAAACCGGCATGACGTTCCGAAAAAACAAACGATTCCGTAAGGTCAATCGCCTGCGGACGGGGTCTGCGGCGCTTGTGCGGCCAGCATCCGGTCGATGCGGGCAATGCGCGCTTCCAGGTCCTGTCGATAGGGCGCATCGGCCGGAGAGCGATCGAGAAGCTGCTGCCAGACCGCACGTGCATCCGCGAGTCGGCCCGACTGGGCGAGCGCCAGCCCCATGAAGAACGGCGGCCCCGGATGCTGCGGATCGATGTTCGCGGCCTTCTGGAACGCGAACTGCGCGGCTGGCGTAATCATGCCGTCGCTGTGTTCGACCAGCGCATTGCCCAGCGCCACCCAGAGGTCCGCATCCTTGGGATTCTGCTTGACGGCGGTGCCCAGCACTTCAGCCGCGGCGCGAAACTCCCCATGCCGGGCAAGCCCGTCGGCCAACACCATCCAGTTGGCGGACTGGCC
Organism: Novosphingobium sp. ZN18A2; assembly: GCF_036784765.1. Lineage (NCBI taxonomy): Bacteria > Pseudomonadati > Pseudomonadota > Alphaproteobacteria > Sphingomonadales > Sphingomonadaceae > Novosphingobium > Novosphingobium sp. ZN18A2. The sequence continues at coordinate 2,575,872 of NZ_CP136651.1, forward strand.
ATACGATTCGCCCATCTGCTGACGTGCCTTGATCAGCGCCTCGCTGTCCGACTTGGCATTTTCCCGTGGCGGGGTGGGAGAGCCGGGCTGCCCGGGATGACCCTGCAACGCATATCCGGCGATACCGAACAGCAGCGCGGCCCCGGCCAGTTCCCAGCCGAGCCGGGGAATGCGAAACACGAAAACCATTGCGCCGAACGCGGCGAACGCAATGGCCAGGATAATTGCCCAGGTCACGCGCCCTCCCCTTCCTGTTCGCCATCCGCACCGGGCGTTCGTCCCTTGCGGAAGCGGCCGCGCAACAGGACGGCTGCGACCAGCAGGAACAGCAACGGCGCTGCATAGAGCGGCCATGTATCGGCGGTAAGCACCGGCTTGTAACTTACATACTGGCCATAGCGCTCGATCAGCCACTGGCGGATCTGTTCGGGATCTTCACCGGCGGCAATGCGCGTGCGCACGATGTTGCGCATGTCGCCCGCCATCGAGGCGTCCGAATCGGCTATGGACTGCCCCTGGCAGACGAGGCAGCGCAGCGTTTCCATCAACGCCTGCGCTTTCGCTTCCTGCGCCGGATCGGGAAGCTGGGTGTAGGCATAGGGCGCGGGCGGCAGGCTGTCATCGGCCAGCGCGGGAAGCGTCCAGCCCGCGACAAGCATCGCAAGCGCGAGGATGAGCAACCGGCGGATCATTGCCCCGCCTCCTTCAGCTTTTCCAGGATCATCGGCACCTGTTCGGGCCGGATATCTCCGATATGCTGGTAACGGATGATCCCCTTGCCATCGATCACGAACGTTTCCGGCACCCCGGCCGATCCGATCGCGAGTTGCACCGAACTTGTCGGGTCGGAGCCAATGGCCCGATAGGGATTGCCGTTGCGGGTAAGGAACGCCGCCAGATCTTCCGGCCGGTCACGGATCGCCACGCCCTCGATCTCTACACCGGCTTTCGCCAGTTGTGCCAGTTGCGGCGCCTCTACGGCGCAAGGAATGCACCAGCTGGCGAACACATTCAGCAGCTTCGGCTTTCCGGTCGTAAAATCGGCGCGTGTCAGACCGGGCCTGTCTTGTGCGATCGGCTTCAGCGAGAATTCGGGGAGCGGCTTGCCGATCATGTGGCTGGAAATGTCACGGTTGGCCGGGCGGACCAGTCCGATGAAGACCAGCGCGAAAAAGGCGACGAACAGGCCCAGCGGCAACCAAAGCCACAGACCGGGCTTGCGCCTTGCGGTGTCCGGCGTTCCGGTCATCGCGCCAGATCCGCCTTGCGCTCGGCAATCTTCGCCGTCGCGCGGTGCCGCCGCACGTCGCTCGCCGTGCGGCCCAGCAGCGCCAGCAGGCCGCCCAGCGCCACCAGGACTCCACCCAACCAGATCATCGGCACGAACGGCTTCCACCACATCCGCACCTGCCAGCGGCCGTCCTGTCCTTCTTCGCCCAGCACCGTATAAAGCTGGCCGTTCCAGCGCGTTTTCAGCGCGCTTTCGGCGCGATTGCCCGGCGGCGACGTGAACGTGCGCGACTGCGGCGTCATCCGCACGGGCGCCTCACCCTTGTAGCTTGCATCGAAGCGCGCTTCGAGCGCTGTCCAGTTCGGCCCGGCCACCGGCACGATAGCCTCCAGCTTCACCTTCCACGGGCCGACCTCTACCGTATCGCCGGTGTTGATCGCGGCCAGCTTCTCGGTCGAATAGGCGCTGTCGCAGGCCATGCCGAACAGCGCGACGGCAAGGCCGAAATGCGCGAAAACCATACCCCAGGTCGCGACCGGGGTGCGCCGCAGGTTGCGGCCGGCAAGCGGCAGGATACTGGCGATGGCAAGCCCCGGCGCGATGGTAATGCCCAGCAGCGGAAGCAGGTGGATCGGCGGCGCGAACAGCGCCATGCCCAGCAGGGTCAGCGCCGAAACGATGGCCGGTATCGCCATTTGCAGTGTAATGCGGCCCAGCCTGTCGCTACGCCAGCGAAGCAGCGGCCCGACCATCAGCACGACCAGCATCGGAAGCACGAAAACCGAGGCAACCGGGTTGAAATAGGGCGGCCCCACCGAAACCTTTGTGCCGAATGCTTCGGTCAGCAGCGGATAGAGCGTGCCAACCAGCACGATGCCCAGCGTGCCCGTCAGCATCACGTTGTTGAACACCAGCGCTGCCTCGCGGCTGACGAACGAAAAGCGTGCGCCTTCGGTTACGGTAGAGGCGCGCAGGCCGAACAGCGCAAGCGCCCCGCCGATATAGATCGCCAGCAGCGCAAGGATGAACGTGCCGCGTTCGGGATCGACCGCGAAGGCATGGACGCTGGTAAGAATGCCGGAGCGGACGAGGAACGTGCCCACCATCGACATCGAAAAGGCGATCACGCCCAGCATCACCGTCCACGCGCGCAGCGCGTTGCGGCTGGCAAGCACCGAACAGGAATGGAGCAGCGCGGTTGCCGCGAGCCACGGCATCAGCGAAGCGTTCTCGACCGGGTCCCAGAACCACCAGCCGCCCCAGCCAAGCGTGTAATAGGCCCAGTACGATCCAGCGGTAATGCCCAGCGTCAGGAATATCCACGCGCCCAGCACCCACGGCCGCATCGCGCGCGCAAAGGCCGGCCCCACGTCGCGCGTAACCAGCGCGCCGACCGCAAAGCTGAATGCAATCGAAAGGCCGACATAGCCGACGTAAAGCGTGGGCGGATGGAAGGCGAGGCCGATGTCCTGCAACAGCGGGTTCAGTCCCGCCCCTTCGGGTGCGGGCGGAGACAGGCGCGCAAACGGGTTAGAGGCAAACAGCAGGAAGGCATAGAACCCGATCGAGACAAAGGCCTGCCCGGCCAGCGTCGCGATCAGGGTATCTTCGCGCAGGCGCCGTTCGATCAGCGCAACGAAGCCGCCCGCAAGCCCCATGATCGTGACCCACAGCAGCATGGACCCTTCGTGATTGCCCCAGGTCCCGGCGATCTTGAATATCATCGGCTTTGCCGAATGGCTGTTGTCCGCCACCAGCTTCACCGAAAGGTCCGTCGTCGCAAACAGGTAAACAAGGCACAGGAACGCAATCGCGACCATCGCCCCCTGCACGACCGCCAGCGGGCGCACCAGAGAGCCGACATCCGCCGTGTTCGGGCGCAGGCCCAGAACCCCGCTTACCAGCTGAAGCACCGCCAGCGCGGCGGCCATCCACAATACGGCAAGGCCGATTTCCGCGATCATTTCGTGTCCGCCACGACTTTATCGGCCTGGGCCTTTGTCATGTCCTGCATTTCGCGCGGGACATAGTTTTCGTCATGCTTGGCAAGCAGGTTGTCGGCCACGAACGTCCCGTTCACCAGGTGTCCTTCGGCAACGACGCCCGATCCTTCCACGAACAGGTCCGGCGTGATGCCGGTGAATTTCACGGGAACGGTTTTCTTCCCGTCACCGACGACGAAGTGGATCGTGATGCCGTCCGGATCGGTGCGCAGCGATCCCTTTTCCACCATTCCGCCAAGGCGCACGGCGCGATCGGCCGGCGGCGGCGAAGCGACGATATCGCTTGGCACATAGAAATACGAAGCCTGCTTGCGCAACGCATAGGCGGCAAGCAGCCCCGCACCGATCAGCGCGACCAGTGCGATGATTACCAGCACAAGGCGCTGGTGCTTGGGCTTGATGGACGCGCTCATTTCTTCCTCGCCGCGTCGCGGCGGCGTTCGGCGCGCCGCATCGCATATAGAGTCCAGACGATCAGGATCGTCATGCCGACAAGGCCGACGGCATAGGCCCCGATCACGTAATACCACTGGTCAAGCCGTTCGTGCACCGTGTCTCTCCCCCTGCGGTTCAGGCCATGGCCTTGCGGCGCAGGCGGGCTTCGGTCTGGATATCGGCAAGCAGCATCCGCATACGCGCCAGCACCAGCCCGCCGAACAGCAGCGAAAACCCAAGTGCGGCAATCAACAGCGGCCACAGGAACGTGCCGTCTATGGTGGACTTGCCCAAGGTAATCGAGGGCGGCTGGTGCAGCGAATTCCACCAAACGACCGACCGGTTTATGATCGGGATGTTGATCGCGCCGACGATCCCGAAAATCGCGGTTACGCGGCTTCCGCCGCCACCCGCCGCGGCGTCCTTCTGCGCCGCGCCGGCCAGCGCGATGTATCCGAAATAGAGGAACAGCAGGATCAGGAAACTGGTCAATCGTCCGTCCCATACCCACCAGGTTCCCCAGGTCGGCCGCCCCCAGATCGAACCCGTCGCAAGGCCGATCGCCGTGAAGGTAGCGCCAGGCACCGCGGCGGCGCGCGCAGCGATGCTGGCCAGCGGGTGACGCCAGACCAGTTCCACAAGGCTGGAGATCGCGATCGTGCTCCAGCCGGCCATGCCCAGCCAGACCGAAGGCACGTGCAGGAACAGGATGCGCACGGTCTGCCCCATCAACCGGTCCGGCGGCACCATGAACAGGCCCCACAGCAGCGCGCCAAGCGACAGCAACAGGCCCGACACCAGCAAGAGCGGCATCAGCCAGCGCGCAAGGCGCAAGAAACGGGCGGGATTGGCAAAACCGTGCATCGGCGCGGGGTAGCAGTTCTTTCCTCTCCGGCGACCCCCGCCGCCGGTCGCGCCGCATTGCCACCTGTGGCGGCGCGGGGCAAGGACTTTACACCCTATATGACCGAAGGTTCAGGTGCCGGCCCGATTCGCGTCAGGAACCCGAACGATCCGGACCGGGACCCCGGCCGATCGACCGTTACCGTCCGATCAGGTGCTGGGCCATGCGATCGGCCACGGCATCGGGCGTCGAAGCGGTCTTGTCGCTTTCTTCCCATATCTGCCGCAGGCGCACCGGGATCTGGGCGATCCGTTCGCGCACTTCGTTGATATCGCCTTCGCGGCCTTCGCGCCGGGCAAGGTATTCCAGCGTTACCGAGATGATCCCGCCCGCGTTGATCACATAGTCCGGCGCATAAAGGATGCCGCGTTCCGCCAGCGCCCTGCCGTGTTCCGGGCGGGCGAGCTGGTTGTTCGCGCCCCCAGCCACGATCGGCGCGTCGAGCCGGGCAATGCCCTCGTCGTCGAGGATCGCGCCCAGTGCGTTGGGGCTGAATACGTCGCACGGCACGCCCATGATCACGTCCGCCGCAACCGGCGTACCGCCCACTTCCCCGGCAAGCGCGGCGGCGCGTTCGGCATCGACGTCCGCCAGCGTCAACTTCGCGCCATCGCGCGCGAGCAGCCGGGCAACGCCGCCGCCGACACTGCCGACGCCCTGTAGCGCGACGTGAACGCCCTCCATCGATTCCTTGCCCAGCTTGTAGGCCACGGCCGCCTTGATGCCGTGATAGATGCCCATCGCCGTGAACGGCCCCGGATCGCCGCCCGCCGTGCCGCCCGGCACCGGCAAGCCCGAAACGTACTGCGTGCGCTTCGACACGGCGACCATGTCCGCTTCGGTGATGCCCACGTCTTCCGCCGTGATATAGCGTCCGCACAGCGCCTCTACCGCGTCGCCGAAGGCAGCGATCAGTTCGGGCGTCTTGGTGCGGCTGCGATCGGCGGCCAGGATCACGGCCTTGCCGCCACCGACCGGAAGGCCGGCCATGGCGTTCTTGTAACTCATCCCGCGCGACAGGCGCAGCGCGTCGCGCATCGCGTGCGCAGGTTCTTCATAGTGCCAGAAGCGCGTGCCGCCGGCAGCCGGGCCGAGGTGGGTCGAATGGATCGCAATAATCGCGGTCAGCCCCGATGCGCGGTCGCGCACCAGCTCAACACGTTCGTGATCGTCAAAGTCCTGTTCGGTCCAGAAGGCGGGCATGATGCACCCCATCGCTGTTGTTTCAAACGGCGGGTGCAAAAGGGGAAATGGGGCGACCGATGGGGTTCGAACCCACGACCTCCGGTACCACAAACCGGCGCTCTAACCAACTGAGCTACGGTCGCCACAATGCCCGGGCGCCCCGCCGAGGGGCGCTGGTGGAGCCGCGAAAGGCTGCCGTCAAGCAACGATTGTCGCGGATGCGCGCCATTGCCGAATGCAGGCCCGAAGGGCAAGCGAAAACTGCACCCGCCCCGTTCAACGTAATAAAATTACGCGCACATTCAACGGCTGTCCTGCCCGCCCCAGCTGCGGAAGGCAACGCGGGCCGGGTCGACGCCCGTATCGATAAGCGATTGCGATTCCAGCGTGACCGAGTCGACCTTCACGGTTTGCGTCAGCAGGAACCAGCGGCTGTTCACCTTGACCTGCGCCGCCGCGCCATCGGGCAAGACGCCGCCGATCGCCGAATTGACGTTGGCATAACCGGTTTGCGGCCGCCCCGCGATGATCGAACGCGCGCGACCCGGCGGCAGCGCGTCGGGCGCAAGCATCGTCAGCAGCCGCGCCTGGTCTGGTCGCAGCGTATTGACGTTGATCGGCGAGAGTTCGGTTTCCGGCAACGCGCAAAGCCAGGGGCGCAACCGCTGATAGATCACCGGCGTCATGCCCTTGACGGCGCGCAGTTCGGAAACATCACCGATCGGTCGACCCGCGGTAAGGTAGGGCACAGGCTGCGACCGGTACCAGTCATCCTCCGCCCCGTTGGGTGCGGGCGTGGAATCGCTGTCTATCCAGTCCGCCATGGCGTCGCTGATCGGGATCGCATCGGCTGGCGCGATGGCAAGCCCTTCCATCAACGCGCGCAATTGCTCCAGCGCGGCGGGACGCATGGCATAGGTGTCATCGGGCTTGCGCTCGACCAGAGAGTTCACGTTGAAGCAATTGTCCGCATCGTCGATCCGCGCCGTCACCGTGCCACCCGCGGCCCCGTTCGGAACCGAGAGCGGGAAATCGCGGCCCAGCAGTCCGGATACGTCGACCGTGCGCGTGCGGTCGGCATCGACCAGCGCCTTCAGGCGGGCCATGGCCAGCGTTTCGGCACTGGTCGCATAAAGCCGCGCGCGCGTCATCGCCTGTCCGTTGCCCGCAAGCCGCACCGCAAGGTTCAGCCGGTCGAGCATGACCGCGGCGATCACCGCCATGACCGCGACAAGCAGCAGCACGGAAAGCAGCGCCGCGCCGCGTTCGTGCTCTGGCGGGCGGAATGGGTGGCGCACGCTCACTGGTAGTTCACGCCGACAAGCGAGACGATGCGCAGCGGCGACTTGCCTTTCTGCGGCAGGGTCAATTCGATCGCGGTGGGCAGGTCCGTGTCGCGCACGCTCTCCCAACTGGTATGCCAATGCCCGTCACCGGTGCGGAAGCGCAGGCGTGGCGGCCCGGCGGCAGGCAACATCTCGCTGGGGGGATCTGCCTTCGCTCCGTCGGGATAGGGATAGCCCGCGCGCCACAGCGCCTTGCCGCGCCAGATCCATTCGACTTTCTGGAGGCTCGGACGCGGCGCGCCGTCAAGGTTCTCCCACCCGCTACGTGTCAGGCGCAGCAAAATGCCGCCCTCCGGCGCCTCCAGCGCGGGATGCAGCGCCCCGCCCGCGTCGCGCGCCGGACGCGGCGTGGCCTGGGCAAGGTCCGCGGTCCACACTGAAAGGAAGCGGCGCTGTGCGGCGATCTCGTCCGTCTTTGCGCGGCTCGCCAGTTCCGCATCCACGCTAAAGCGCAGCAGCGCCAGCGCACCCACAGCGATGATCGAAAAGATCGCCAGCGCGACCAGCATCTCCACCAGCGTAAAGCCGTTGCGTCTGACAGGCGCGCTCATTGCCCCGGAAGCCGCGTGAAATTGACGGTGAATGCCTGGGATCGGGCGCCCTGCGTAGTCTCGGCAACGCTGACGGCGATATCCAGCACGCCGGTATCCTTTGCCGCGGTAACCCGCCGCGTCCAGCGGAAACGCCGCCCCATGTTCTCCACCGTTCCGCTTGCCGTTCCCAGCGCGGGCGGGCGCGGGTCGGTCAGGATTTCGGCGGCAAGGTTCTGCGCCACGACTTCGCGCAGGAACCGTTGATCAAGGTCGGCGGTGCGCCCGATGCTGGCCCCTTCCATGCGCAGCAGCGTAAGCGCGGCAATCGCGAAGACCGCCAGTGCCACCAGAAGCTCTATCAGGCTGAATCCTGCCTCAGGATCGTGCCTGTCGATCATGCCGGGGCTATCGCGCATCGAGGCTAACCTTGCCGTCGCGTGCGATATGCACGGTCATCGTCCTGCCCTTGCGCGTCAGGCGAACATCGGCATCGCTGCTCGCCAAACCCACGCTGTCGAACACGATGCGGCTGCGGCCCTGTGACTGTGTTGCGTTTCCGGTCTGCGCGCCGGTGCCGTCTGCCCAGCCGGTCAATCCCAGCCTGCCGCCTTCGAATGGCCGCCAGCGCCCGTCGGCGCGCTGTTCGAAATAATAGCCCGCCTTGCTGACCACCAGCGACACCGGCGCGGCCGAGACGATCGCTTCGTTGCGTGCGGCGTTGGCCCGCGCGGCAAAGCGTTCCGCCTCGCCGCGCAGTTCCCGCGCATCGCCGGGCATGGAAAGCACCACCACCGAGGCAAGCAGGCCCATCACGAACAGCACAACCATCAGCTCCACAAGGCTGAAGCCGTTGCGCCGGACGCGGGGCTGGCAGGCGGATTGCGGGTTCATCGGTTCCGGCGCTTGGGGGAGAAACATGACCGTTTTACGACGATGACCGCGCGTCCGGCAAGTTGGCCAAGTGTGACGCTATGGAAACCGGCTTTGCCAACATCCGTTCGTCCCGTGCCTGTCGAAGGGGCTTGCACGACAACCTTCGGCAAGGTCAGGACGAACGGCGGAAGGATCGTGAATTGAACAACACCATATCCCTGCCGCCCGGTGACACTTCGACCGAACGCCTGCTTACCGCGCCCGGCATCCAGCGCGTGCCCAGCCCGAAGCTGGAGATGTTCGTGCTGCGCGGATTCCTGACAGACGAGGAATGCGACGCCTTGCGCGCGCTGATAGACCGGGATCGCCGCCCGTCCACCATCGCGGATGAAAACGGCGACAACTATTTCCGCACCAGCGAAACCTGCGATCTTTCCGCAAGCGAACCCGCCATCGCCGTGTTGGAGGCCAAGCTCCACGCCTTGACCGGGATTGCCGCCGCGCATGGAGAACCGGTGCAGGGCCAGCACTACGATCCGGGGCAGGAGTTCAAGGCACATACCGATTATTTCGAACCGTCGGGTGAAGGATACCGGCAATATTGCGCGGTGGCGGGACAGCGGACATGGACCTGCATGATCTATCTGAACGACGTGGAAGCGGGCGGCGCCACGCGCTTCAAGGTGGTGGGAAAGACCATCCAGCCTGAGCGCGGAAAGCTCGTGTGCTGGAACAACCGCCGGCCGGACGGAACCTGCAACCCCGCCACGCTCCACCACGCGATGAAGGTGCGAAAGGGCGAAAAATACGTGATCACCAAGTGGTACAGGGAACGGCCCTGGGGCTGACCCCCGCTGTATTGCGCGCACAATACACCATGTGATAGCACCCCATCGCCGGGCGGGGAGGCTTACGCACTATGAACGGAATAATCGGCCTGCTTGGCGTGCTGGCGATCCTGATCGCGACCGGGGCGATCATTGGCGTTTTTTCGCGCGGACAGGTTTCGTGGCGATGGCTTATGGTCGGCGCCGCGCTCGTCTCGATCAACGATGCCATGCTGACGCAAGCCTATGGCCTTGCGCCGCGCCTTTTCCCCGCTGCCGAATGGAACTGGCAGGGCAAGGTCTGCGCGCTGCTGGCGACGCTGGCCATCGCGGCAATGCCGGCGTTCGGCTGGCGTCGCTGCGGCATTACCCTGCGCCAGGCGAGGGGCAGCCTTGCCGCCAGCATCCCGGTCCTGTTGCTTTATTGCGCGTTCTTCATTGCGATTGCCTTCGCCTTCCCCAGCGGCCCGGCATCGCACGAAACGGTGGCCTTCCAGCTTACGATGCCCGGATTCGAGGAAGAGCCGTTCTATCGCGGCATCCTGTTGTTCGCGCTGGACCGCGCCTTTACCGGACGTGTGCGGCTGCTTGGCGTCGACTGGGGCTGGGGCGCGGTGCTTTCGTGCGCGATGTTCGGCCTTGCCCACGCATTCAGCTATTCCGGCGGGCAATTCACGTTCGATGCCATGACCATGGCGCTTACCGCGCTTCCGTCATTCATCGCAGTCTGGCTTCGCCTGCGAACCGGAAGCGTGCTGCTTCCGGTTGTCATGCACAATTTCGGAAATTCGATTTCGCTGATCTTATAGCGATGCGCCGCGCGGCGCGATGTCTTCCGCGCGGAAGAACAGCCCGGCCTTGAAGCTTTCGCCCATCGTGCGGGCCTTGGCCTGCATCTCTCGCGCGGCGGCAGGCGGAAGCATTTCGTTCGTCACCTCTTCCCACAGCGCCAGCCAGCGATCGAACATTTCGGGCCTGATCCGGTCCTTGTGCCGGAAATGCGCGCCCATCGGACTGCCCTTGAAGCGGCCGGTTCCCATCATCACCGAAGACCAGAAATCGATCAGCCGGACATGATGGCGATCCCAGTCTTCCACCGCATGCGCGAAGACCGGGCCGATCAGGTCATCCGCCTGCACGCGTTCGTAAAACGCGGGGACAAGCGCGGCGATGGCGGCTTCGGCAGCTTCACGGGACATCGTTGCAATCCTCAACAGCGCGAAAAGCGAAAAGGGCGACCCTGCGGGGCCGCCCTCTGTTCGCGTTTTCCGCACAAGTGCGAAAGCTTACTTCTTGAGCGTAAGCCCGCCGAAGCGCTTGTTGAACTGGGCCACGCGGCCGCCGTCCTGAATCTGCGCCCTGCCGCCGGTCCATGCCGGGTGGGTGGTGGGATCGATCTCAAGATTCAGCGTGTCGCCTTCCTTGCCCCACGTGGAGCGGGTTTCGAACACGGTGCCGTCGGTCATCTGCACCTTGATCATGTGGTAATCGGGATGGGTATCGGCCTTCATGGCGTTAAGCTCCGTTGGTCGGGCCGGTTCCGACCGGCCCCATGGAATCTCGGGAAAGGGGGGCCATTAGTGGTTTTCCGGCAGTCTGGCAACCCCGTCGCGAAAGGAACGCTCGGTCTGTCGGAGCGGCACCGGCCCTCTCCCCCACCCGGCCACCCAAGGCATTATCCTGACAGGGAGGCCGGGTGGGGGAGAGGGCCGGTGCCGAAGGCGGGGCGGATGCCTCGCCGCCCGCCAGACCTGCACTTCCGCTTGGTAACAGGTAAGCCAGACTGGCGGAAATTCTTACGCAATCATGGCGGTAAAGTTCGCTTCCGATGCGATCTTGTCGCCCAGCATCGCCTTGCCGGCGAACTTGCAGACTTTCGACCGCTTCTGAACGAACTCCACGTGCAGGTCGAGCAGGCAACCCGGCTCGACCGGCGTGCGGAACTTCGCTTCTTCTATCGCCATGAAATAGACGAGCTTTCCGCTGCCCGACAGGCCCAGCGATTCAACCGCAAGCACGCCTGCGGCCTGCGCCAGCGCCTCTATCTGCAAGACGCCGGGCATGATCGGGCGGCCGGGGAAATGCCCCTGGAAGAACTGTTCGTTCATCGTCACGGCCTTGACCGCGTGGATCGACTGGTCGGGGACCAGCGCGACAACACGATCCACCAGCAGCAAGGGATAGCGGTGCGGCAGCGCCGCCATCACCTTCGTAACGTCGAAGGACAGGGGCGCCGCGTCGGCGCCCCCTTCCCCGTTTGCCTCTTCACTCACGGCGTCCGGCCTCTCAGCGGCCCGAAGGCGCCTGGGTGTTGCCCTGCTGCTGCTGCTGCGCAGCCTGCTGGGCGGCCTGCTGCTCACGCTCGGCGCGCGGCATCCAGCCGGCCGGCGGCACCAACTGCGCCGACGGGATCAGGGCGTTCAGCTCGGTCAGGATCGCCTGGTTCAGGTTATAGGTCTGGTCGGCCTTGACCACGCTCTGCGCGTCGAGGACCAGCGTCACCTTCTGCTTGTCCATGGCCTGCTGTGTGGCCTGGTCCAGCTTGTCGCCGATCTGTTCGAGGACGTACTGCTGCGAAAGCTGCAGTGGCTCAAGGATCTTGTTGATCTCGGCCTGGCCCGATTGTTCGATCTGGCGGATCTGCACCGCCTGCTTCTGCAGCGCGGCCTGATCGGCATTGGGCTTCTTCGAATCGGCTTCAAGCTTTTCGTAGAGCGGCTTCAGCTGCGCCTGGATCTGGTCGCGGCGCGCCTTGGCCTGGTCGATCTGCGCCTTGTATGTGACCGGGCGCTGCTGCTGCGCGGTCTTGAAGGCGTTTGACGCGGCCACGATGGCCTGCGGATTGGCGACAGCGATGCCCTTCACCGCCTGGGCGGTGGCCGGCTGGGCCAGGCCGATGGCACTGGCGGACGCAAGGGCGAGTGCGAATGCGAAAGTCTTGGTTTTCATCAGAACTGGGTTCCTACGTTGAAAGTGAATGTCTTGGGGTCGTCCCCCGGCTCCTTCAGGAGCGTCTTGGCAAAGTTGATGCGGAACGGCCCGAAGGGCGAGTTCCAGTTGACGCCAATACCGACCGATACGCGCGGCTTCGGCGTATCGCCTAAGTAATATTCCTGGAACGGAGGTATCTGCGTGTAGATCGTATTGTCGCTCCCGTCGGGAGCAGTCGCGCTGGTCGTTACCGATGTCACGCCGTTATATGTCTGGCTGTAAAGCGTGGTCGTTCCGGTATTGCCATCCAACACCGGCTTGTTGGCGCCCCAGACTGCACCGGCATCGATGAAGATCGACGGACGCAGGCCAAGATCCTTGGCGCCGGAGCCCAGCGGAATCTCCAGTTCCGCGTGGCCAAGGTAGTAATACTTGCCGCCCAGCGCATCGTCGGTCCATGTCTTCCGGTCGGTGGTGGGGAGCAGGTTGCCGTTGCCGTCGTCCAGCAAGGGCTTGCGCAGCACACGCGGGCCAACGCCGCGAATGTCGAAACCGCGCATCTGCGGTTCGCCAAGGAAGAAGCGGTCGGTCAGGCGCACGTCCTGCCCCAGCCCCTTGATTGCCCCGCCTTCACCGCGCAGCGAGAAGATGAAGCCCTTGCCGAGGTTGAAATAGCGGTTCACGTTCCCGGTGATGCGGGCGTAGCGCACCGAGCCGCCAAGCCCCGCGACGTTGACCGAACCGACGATGTTCCAGCCGCGCGTGGGGTGGATACGATTGTCCAGCGTATTGTACACCAGCGATGCACCGACGATCGAGCTTGTGCGGTGACCGATCGCATCGCACAGGTAACGGCCGGCAAGCAGGGTGGAACATTGCAGGTCGCCGTTTGCGTCGGGCAGGTAATAGGTGCCCTTGGCCAGCGTCACGTCGTCGATGTTGAACGTGTAGCTGCCGATCAACGACATATATTCGGTAAGCGGCACGCCGACGCGGAACGAGATGCCGGTGGTTGACTGCTTGTACGTCGTGTTGCGGTTGGAATTGTAATAATTGAAGCTGTTCAGATCGCGCCGATAGATATCGACACCCAGCGAGATGTTGCGGTCGAACAGGTAAGGTTCGGTAAAGCTGGCCTGAACGCTCTTGGAGTAGCTCGAGATGTCGCCGCTGAGGCCGATCGTCTGGCCGCGCCCGCGGAAGTTGTTCTGCTGGACCGAGGCCTGGAAAATGAAATTTTCAAGGCTCGAATACCCGGCGGAAAGCTGCAACTGGCCGGTCGGCTTTTCCTCGACATTGGCTTCCAGAACGATGCGGTCGGGCGCGCTGCCCTGCTTCTGCTGGACCTCGAACTTGTCCTGGAAATAGCCGAGCGAGTTGATGCGGCTAGTGGTGCGCTTGACCAGGAACGAATTGAACGCGTCGCCTTCCGCCAGGCGGAATTCGCGGCGCACGACCTTGTCCTGCGTCAGCGTATTGCCGTTCACGTCCACGCGCTCGACATAGGTACGCGGCGCTTCCGCAATGCGGAAGGTCACGCCCATCGTCAGGTCGTCCTTGTTGCGGCTGAAATCGGGACGCACGTCTGCAAAGGCATAACCCAGCGCACCGGCCGCCTCTGTCAGCCGGTCGACCTCGTCCTCCACGGCCTTGGCATTGTACCAGTCGCCGGTGTGGATCGGCAGAGACTTGGCAAGGCGGTCGCCGTCGAAATCGCGCAGCTGGCTATCGACCTTGATATCGCCGAACTTGTAGCGCTTCCCTTCCTCCACCACGTACGTGATGATGAAGTCCTTCTTGTCCGGCGTAAGCTCCGCCACGGCGGAAACCACGCGGAAATCGGCATAGCCGTTGGTCAGGTAGAACTGGCGCAGCTTCTGCTGGTCGAAGGCAAGCCGGTCAGGATCGTAGCTGGTGCCCGAACTGAACAGGCGGAACCAACGGGCCTGCTTGGTCACCATCTGGCCGCGCAGTTCCCCGTCGGAAAACTGGTGGTTGCCGATGATGTTGATCTGGCGGACCTTGGACTTCGGCCCTTCGTGGATCTCGAAGATGATGTCGACGCGGTTCTGGTCCAGCTTGACCATCTGCGGCTCGACCGAAGCGGCGAAACGGCCCTGCCGTTTGTAAAGTTCGATGATGCGGGCAACGTCGGCGCGCACCTTGGAACGCGTGAAGATCTGGCGCGGCGCCAGCTTGATTTCGGGCAGGATCTTGTCGTTCTTGATCCGCTTGTTGCCTTCAAGGATGATCCGGTTGACGACCGGGTTTTCCTTGACCTGGATAACGACGTTACCGGCATCGTTGTTGATCTGGACGTCGGCGAACAGCTCTGTCGCGAACAGGTCTTTCAGCGCCTGGTCGGCCAGTTCCTCGGAATAGACGTCGCCCACGCGCATCTTGATGTAGGACTTGATCGTCTCCGGTTCGAGCCGCTGGGCACCCTGCACGGTGATCGACTTGATCGTTACCGGTTGCGGTTGCGCCGGGGCAGCAACGGCGGCCGGGGTCTGGGCCTGGTCGGGAGCCGTTGTGGCAGCGGGCGTGCTGTCCGGTGCCGGCGCGGGCGCATCTTGCGCGAAAGCCACTTCGGGAACGCCGGCAAGGCAACTGGTCGCGACCAGAACGACGGCCAGGGGTACGCCGAATTCGAAAGGCGAGGTCCGGCCGGGGTTACGTCCATTCATGTTCTAGCGCCATCCCGTCTATTGGTGCGGCCATCGCTGCCTCTGAGAGGCCAGGCAACGCCGCGGCAAACAATCGCCGCCCTGTGCCCGATGCAGCGGTGCCAATCAAGCAGCCATGCCGCACAGGTGCTTCATCGCCCCGCTTTTGGTGGAAAACCCGGCCCCCGACGCCGGAACGAACCCTTCTACCCTCCAAACAGCTTCAGCGAAGCCACGTCGTTGACCGTGACAAAAAGCATCAACGCAACAACGAAAGCGAAGCCGGTGCGGAATGCCCACTCCTGCCCGCGCTCGCTCACCGGCTTTCTGCGAACTGCCTCAGCCGCATAAAACATCAGGTGACCGCCGTCGAGGACTGGAATTGGCAAGAGGTTGATGAACCCCAAGTTAATCGAGATCATGGCCGCGAACCACGCGAAATTCTGCCAGCCGAGGGCAAGCTGTTCGCCAGAGAACTTGGCGATCTTGATCGGCCCGCCCAGCTCGCGCACCTCGCGCTTGCCGGTAACGATCTGCGCGATCCCGGTGACCATCATGGAAACGATGTCGCGCGTCTGGCCGATGGCATCGCCAACCGCCTCCACCGGGCCGACGCGCACCATTTCTGCACTGGCCGTGCCGATGCCCAGGAACCCGATCTTCTGCTTGTTGCCGAACTGGTCGGTATCGATCTTGGTCCCGGCCGTCGCGGGAACGCTAACGCGGCTCCCGTCGCGCAGGACGACGATGCCCAGCGGCTCGCCCGGATGCTGGCCCACTTCCATGCGCACCTGCATGAAATCGCGAATCTTCTCGCCGCGCAGTTCCACGATGCGGTCGCCCACGCGCAGGCCCGCCTTGTCGGCCACCGATCCGGCCTGCACCTCGCCGATCACCGGCGAGGCGACGACGCGCCCGTAAAACGTGTTGAAACTCGCCAGGATCAGGATCGCGACAAGAAAGTTGGTGACCGGCCCCGCCGCAACGATCAGCGCCCGTTGCCACAGCGGCTTTGCCGGGAACGTGCGCTCCCGCTCTTCCGCGGGGAGCGAAAGCCACGCCGCATCGGGCTGGCTGGCCGGATTCATGTCGCCCGCGAACTGGACATAGCCGCCCAGGGGAATCATCGAGAGCTTCCAGCGTGTGCCGCGCTTGTCGGTCCAGCCGGCAATCTCCTTGCCGAAGCCGATAGAGAAGCCTTCCGCCTTCACGCCGAACCAGCGGCCGACAAGGTAGTGGCCAAGTTCGTGAAGGAATACCAGCGGCCCCAGCACCAGCGCGAAGGCCAGCACGGTCATCAGGATGCCGGGACTTTGCATGACCTGGCCAGTCATCTGCGCGGGGTATCCATCAGTGGGCAGGCTCCATTGCTTCACGTGCCATCGCCCGCGCATCCCGGTCGACCGCAATCACCTCGTCCAGAGAGGCGGGTGCGGGCGGCAGGCGGCGGGAAAGAATGTCTTCCGCATATGCGACAATGCGTGTGAACGCGATCTGACCGGCAAGGAACGCGGCGACGGCCACTTCGTTCACGGCGTTGAGCGTGGCCGGAGCGGCACCGCCGTGGACGACCGCTTCACGCGCGACGCGCGTTGCGGGAAAGCGCACTTCGTCCGGCGCGCGGAAAGTAAGTTCGCCAATCGCGGCTAGGTCAAGCGGGGTACATGGCGTGTCCATCCGCTCGGGCCAGGCGAGCGCGGAGGCGATCGGCACGCGCATATCCGACGGGCCAAGCTGCGCCAGCGTGGAACCGTCGCGGTATTCCACCATCGAATGCACGATGGACTGCGGATGGACGATGATGCGCAGCCGTTCCACGCCCACCGGGAACAGGTGGAACGCTTCGATGAATTCCAGCCCCTTGTTCATCATCGTGGCCGAATCGACGCTGATCTTTGCGCCCATCGACCAGTTGGGATGCTTCACCGCTTCGGCAGGCGTCGCGTGGGCCAGCCGGTCCGCCGGCCAGTCGCGGAACGGGCCTCCGCTGGCCGTCAGCGTGATCGCGCGGACGTGGGCGGGGTCGTTGCCGGCCAGGCACTGGAAAATCGCGTTGTGTTCCGAATCGACCGGCAGCAGCGTGGTGCCATGCGCGCGGACCGCCGCCGTCATCACGTCGCCCGCGGAAACCAGCGCTTCCTTGTTGGCGAGTGCGACCACCCGGCCCTGCTCAATGGCGGCCATCGTAGGCGCCAGCCCCGCACAGCCGACGATTGCCGCAACCACGATATCCGCCGGGCGCGATGCCGCCTCTACCAGCGCCTGTGCGCCGCCTGCCGCCTCTATGCCCGTTCCCGCCAGCGCTTCGCGCAAGTCCGGCAGGCAGCTTTCGTCGGCGACGACAGCGACCTGCGCTTCGAACTCACGGGCCAGCGCGGCCAGTTCCTTTGCCTGGCAATTGGCAGTCAGCGCCACCACGCGGAACGCTTCGCGGTTGCGCCGCACGAGATCGAGCGTCGATGCGCCGATCGATCCGGTTGCGCCAAGCAGGGAAAGGGTGCGTTGCTGTGCCATCAGACTTGGCTCTGCCATCAAACTTGTCCGGCCGCCCAGGCCGTTCCCACGATGATGGCCACCGGGAGCAGTCCGTCAACCCGGTCGAACAATCCGCCGTGTCCCGGAATGAGCCGGGAGGAATCCTTGGCGCCTGCCCGCCGCTTCAGCCAGGATTCGAAAAAATCGCCCGCCTGCGCCGCAACCGCCAGCAGCGCGCCTGCGATGGCGGCGGCAGCGATATTGGCGTTTTCTACCGCCAGAAGCAGGCTCGCGCCCGTCGCGCTCTCTGCGGACAGCAGGTACGAACCGTACAGCACGGCAATGCATGTCCAGATGCCCGCCGCCGCCATTCCGCCCAAGAGGCCCGACCATGTTTTCGACGGGCTGATCTTCGGCGCGATCTTCGGCCCGCCCAGCGCGCGTCCGGTGAAATAGGCGCCTGTATCGGTGCAGATCACCACCCCCAGGATACCGATCAGCAACGGCACCGGCACGACCACCAGGGCAAGCGTGCCCCAGCCGATGTAGAATGCGCCGCCGATGGCAAAACTTCCAAGTTGCGCAATATCCTGGCTCGCCTTCTTCGCAAGCATCACGAACTCGACGAACACGCCGAAGCCCACCGCGAAGATGAACAGGTCCAGCCAGTTGCCGCCCAGCCATATGGCGGTTCCGGCAATCGCCAGCATCACCACAGCCGAAGCCACGCGCACCATCAGGTCGCTTTTCTTCGCAGGGACCGCTTGCGCCACAGGATGGTCAGCGTCCGCCATAGCGCCTCTCGCGCCGGCCGAAAGCGTCGATCGCCTCTTTCAGATGCGCCGGGGTGAAATCGGGCCAAAGCACATCGGTGAACCACAACTCGGCATAGGCCGCCTGCCACAGCAGGAAGTTGGACAGGCGCTCTTCCCCCGATGTGCGCACCAGCAGATCCAACGGGGGCATTCCGTGGGTATCGAGGTGCGCCTCTATGCTCTCCGGCGTCACGTCCCCGGCGGCGGCGGCTTTTGCGGCTGCGCGCGCGATTTCCTGCTGCGAGCCATAGTTCAGCGCGATGGCCAGCTGGGTGCCGGTGTTGCGCGCCGTCCGCTCCAGCGCATCGTCGATCAGGTCCACGATATCCGGGGCAAGCACCTGATAGTCACCAATAATCCGCAGGCGCACGTTATTGGCGACAAATTCCTCGATGTCGCTGCGGATGAAATTGCGCAGCAGCCCCATCAGGTCGGCAACCTCGTCCGCCGGGCGCTTCCAGTTCTCGCTGGAAAAGGCATAGAGCGTCAGCGCGCCCAGCCCCATGTCACGCACGGCGCGCGTAACCTCTCGAACGGCTTCGACGCCGCGCTTGTGCCCCACCGCTCGCGGCATCATCCGCCGCTTCGCCCAGCGGCCGTTGCCGTCCATGATGATCGCGACGTGGCGGGGCATTGCCCTTCCTCCGCCGCCGAGCTCCTTCGCCCGCTCATCCTGAGCTTGCCGAAGGGTCACTTGCCGAGGATTTCCTTTTCCTTGTGCGCGGCAGCCTCGTCGGCCAGCGCGATCATGTCATCGGTCAGCTTCTGGACATCGGTTTCGGAGCGCTTGCGCTCGTCCTCCGAGATTTCCTTCTTGTTCTCGTCGGCCTTCAACGCTTCCATGCCGTCGCGGCGCACGTTGCGGATCGCGATGCGCGCCTTTTCGGCATACTGGCCGGCAAGTTTGGCCAGCTCCTTGCGACGTTCCTCGGTCAGGTCGGGAATCGGAAGGCGCAGAACGTTGCCGTCGTTGATCGGGTTGAGCCCAAGCCCCGCTGAACGGATCGCCTTTTCGACCGGCCCGATGTTCGACTTGTCCCACACCTGGACCGAAATCAACCTCGGCTCGGGCGTCGAAACGGTCGCAATCTGGTTCAGCGGCATCTGGCTGCCGTAAACCTCAACCGTCACGGGATCGAGCAGCGCGGTATTCGCGCGGCCCGTCCGCAGGCCCGAAAGGTCATGCTTCAGCGATTCGACCGCACCCTTCATCCGGCGCTCGAGATCGGCCTTGTCGTACTTGGCCATGTTCAGGCTCCCTTCTGCACGATCGTCTGCGTGCCCTCTCCGTCAAGAACGCGGGCAAGGTTGCCCTTCTCGCGGATGGAGAACACCACGATCGGTATGTCGTTGTCGCGGCAGAGCGCCACCGCGCTTGCGTCCATCACCTTCAGGTTCCGGGCAAGGACGGTGTCGTAATCGACTGTATCGTAACGCTTTGCCTGGGCGTTCGTCTTGGGATCGCTGTCATAGACCCCGTCAACACTGGTGCCTTTCAGCAGCGCGTCGCACTTCATTTCGGCGGCGCGCAGCGCGGCACCGGAATCGGTGGTGAAATAGGGACTGCCCACGCCAGCCGCGAAAATGACCACGCGGCCTTTTTCCAGATGCCGCTCCGCCCGGCGGCGGATCACCGGTTCGCACACCTGATCCATCTGCACGGCAGACTGGACGCGCGTCTTCACGCCCAGTTGCTCAAGCGCGTTCTGCATCGCCAGCGCGTTCATCACGGTGGCGAGCATGCCCATGTAATCAGCCTGCGCGCGATCCATGCCCTTGGCCGCGCCCGCCATGCCCCGGAAGATATTGCCGCCGCCGATAACCAGGCAGATTTCCAGCCCGGTATCGTGCGCCGCCTTCACTTCGCCGGCCAGTTCCGCCACGAATTCGGGATCGATCCCGAACTGCTGGCTTCCCATCAGCACTTCGCCCGAAAGCTTCAGCAGGACGCGCTTGTATTTCGGCTGGCTCATGGTTTCCTGATCGACGGATGCTGGGCGTTGGGCGGCCCTTATAGCCGCATGGGGGGTGCTGCCAAGGGTGGAGCGCCCCGATGCGAAAAGCGCGCCCCCGCCAGCCGGCGAGGACGCGCTTTTCAAACGGCTGTGCGGCTTACTTGACGCCGGCGGCCGCGGCGACTTCGGCGGCGAAGTCGCTCTCTTCCTTCTCGATGCCTTCGCCGAGCTGGAAGCGGACATAGTCCTTCAGCACGATCTTGCTGCCGGCTTCCTTGCCCGCCGCATCGACGACCTGCTGGATCGGCGTCTTGTTGTCCATCACGAAGACCTGGCTCAGCAGCGCGTTTTCCTTGGCATACTTTGCCACCGCGCCTTCGACCATCTTGGCCTGCACGGCTTCGGGCTTGCCGCTCTCCGCTGCCTTTTCAGCCGCGATCTTGCGCTCGCGCTCGATCAGTTCGGCGTCGAGGTCATCGGCATTGAGCGCCAGCGGGAAGGCGGCGGCGATGTGCATCGCCAACTGCTTGCCCAGCGATTCCAGAACGTCGGTCGGGGCTTCCGATTCCAGCGCGACGAGCACGCCGATCTTGCCCAGGTTCGGCGCGGCGGCGTTGTGCATATAGGGCACGACAACGCCGTTCGAAACCGAAACGGACTTCATGCGGCGGATCTGCTGGTTTTCGCCGATAGTGGCGACGTTGTTGGTCAGCTTTTCGGCAACGGTGCCGCCGTCGGGATAGGCGGCGTTCTTCAGCGCATCCACATCGTCGGCGGAAAGGCCCAGCGCAACGCCGGTGGCCTTGCGCACGAAATCCTGGAACTGGTCGTTCTTGGCGACGAAGTCGGTTTCAGAGTTGACCTCGACAGCCACGCCCCGGGTGCCTTCGACGGCAACGCCGACCAGGCCCTCGGCCGCGGTGCGGCTCGATTTCTTGGCGGCGGCGGCAAGGCCCTTGGCCCGCAGCGCGTCGACCGCGGCCTCGAAGTCGCCGTTCGCTTCGTCGAGCGCCTTCTTGCAATCCATCATGCCGGCGCCAGTGCGCTCGCGCAGGTTCTTCACGTCAGCGGCGGTGTAAGCCATCGCTCATGTCCTCTTGAGTTCGTTTGAACGGTGCGGCCGCGGCAGCACTTGCGCCGCGGCCCGTATTGCGTGTCCGAGTCAGTGTCATGACAGTCGGGCCGTGATCGGCGGGAACGCGAGAGCC
The DNA here is from genome assembly GCF_036784765.1 of Novosphingobium sp. ZN18A2. Lineage (NCBI taxonomy): Bacteria > Pseudomonadati > Pseudomonadota > Alphaproteobacteria > Sphingomonadales > Sphingomonadaceae > Novosphingobium > Novosphingobium sp. ZN18A2. The sequence continues at coordinate 2,597,259 of NZ_CP136651.1, forward strand.
GCGCGGCGCAAATCCGCGCCGGCGCCCCCGGTCACCCGCGTGCCATCACGCCTCGGCCGTCGCTTCCTCGGCCACCGGCTCTTCCATCGCGCCCATGTCGACGCCCGCATCTGCGGCGGCATCGCGCCCGCCCTTGGTGGCGGCGGCAGCAACGGTTTCGCAATAGAGACGGATCGCGCGGCTGGCGTCGTCGTTCGCCGGGATCGGGAACGCGATGCCATCGGGCGAGACGTTCGAATCGAGGATCGCCACGACCGGGATACCCAGCGTGTTGGCTTCCTTGATCGCCAGTTCTTCCTTGTTGGCGTCGATCACGAACATCACGTCGGGAATGCCGCCCATGTCGCGGATGCCGCCCAGCGACAGTTCCAGCTTGTCGCGTTCGCGCGTGAGCTGGAGGACTTCCTTCTTGGTAAGCCCCGCGGTGTCACCCGAAAGCTGCTCGTCCAGCGCCTTCATGCGCTTGATCGACTGGCTGATCGTCTTCCAGTTGGTGAGCATGCCGCCCAGCCAGCGGTGGTTGACGAAGTGCTGGCCCGAAGCGCGCGCCGCGTCGGCGATGGGCTGCTGGGCCTGGCGCTTGGTGCCGACCATCAGCACCTTGCCGCCTGCCTGGACAGTGGCCGAAATGAAATCGAGCGCGCGGCCCATCAGGGGCACGGTCTGCGACAGGTCAAGAATGTGGATGCCGTTGCGCGCGCCGAAGATGTACGGCTTCATGCGCGGATTCCAGCGGTGGGTCTGGTGGCCGAAGTGGGCACCGGCCTCGATAAGTTGCTGAAGCGTGACGGTGGGAGCCGCCATAGGATAATTCCTTTCCGGTTAATGCCTCTGGGAAGCTGGAACCGTGCGGATCGCCCGCTGCGGCACCGGTATGGGCGCTTCCCATGTGGATTTGCCTTGCGGATCGCGATGGGCGCGGATCGCCCGCCGGACCAGTCGGCGGCGGCCCCTTAGCGCAAGCGGGCGCGCGAATCCAGCCTCAAATCGCGAAAAGCGTAGCCAGCCGCGCGCGAAAACCGCTTGACGGCATGGAACAAAACGTGAACAACGCGAATCAGTAGTCACACGGATCGGAACCCGCAGGTGGATGATGCGTTATCCACAGGTCGTCCACAAGCCCCAAGGGTCGCGGACGGGCGGGAGGCAGGAAGGACACAAGGTCATGCTCGCCATCGCCATTTCGCTTGTTTTCACGATATCCGCCGCGTTCGCGGTGCTTTCCATCGTCGCCACGTTCCGCAGTCACGGCGCGAAGGCGATCGAACTGGTCCGGCTGTCCCGCACGATGACGGACAAGCGCGACTTCGTTGTCAGTTGGTGGGACTACCCGGCCGCGGGCGATGTCGTTCAGGCCCTGCCCCGCAGCCGCCAGCCCGCACGCGGCGGGGTTACGCGGCGTCCTGCCCCGGCTCTTCCCGGCGCGCCGCAACGCGCTGCCGCCTGACCCTGGCGTAACGCACAAGGCCATAGGGCATCAGCCCCAGATAGACCGCGCAAATCACCACCAGCGTCATCCACGGTTCGGTCAGCAGAGCAGCGATCACCAGGCCCACCAGCGCCAGCACTTCCAGCCGCAGGCTCTTGCGTGGCCGCAGCGAAGCCCAGCTTAGCGTCGCCATGTTGGAAATCATCAGGAAGGCCATCGCCACCACCCAGACCGCCACCAGCACGGGTTCGCGGAACACCGGGTTGCCGCTCGCGATCCACAGGTAGAGCGGCAGGAAGGCGAGCCCGGCCCCCAGCGGCGCGGGTACGCCGGTAAGGAACCCGGCGGACTTGTGCGGCTGGTCCTTCATGTCGATCCGCGCGTTGAAGCGCGCAAGGCGCAGCGCACAGGCAACGGCAAAGGCCAGAGCGGCCAGCCAGCCGAGCTTGGGCAAGTCCTGCAACGACCACAGGAACAGGATCAACGCGGGCGCCACGCCGAACGATATCGAATCCGAAAGGCTGTCCAGCTCTGCACCAAAGCGCGATTCGGCCTTCATCAGCCGCGCCACGCGACCGTCTATCCCGTCGAGCATTCCCGCCAGGATCACCGCCAGTACCGCGCGTTCCCAATCGCCAAGGATGCCGAAGCGGATACCCGTCAGCCCCGCGCACAAGGCGGCAGAGGTTACCGCGTTGGGCGCAAGCGCCCGCAGCGTGAGCCCGCGCGGCAGGCGCGCACGATCGTCGTACTCGTCCAGATCCTCCATCTCGTCGATGGGTGGATCGCCGCGACGCGCCGCGTCGCTCACTGGCTGAAGCCCTCTATCATCGGCGCCTGGCCGATCTCTGCCAGCACGGTCTCACCCGCCACGACCTTCTGACCCATCAGCACGCGTGGCTCCGTCCCTTCGGGCAAGTACACGTCCACGCGGCTACCAAAGCGGATCAGGCCGACACGCTGCCCCGCCGCCACGATGTCACCAGGTTTCACGAAGGGCACGATGCGCCGCGCCACAAGGCCGGCGATCTGGGTGAAGCCGATCATCACCCCGTCACCGCGTTCGACCAGGATATGCTGGCGTTCGTTCTCTTCGCTCGCCTTGTCGAGATCGGCGTTCACGAACTTGCCGGGGATATAGACCACCCGCCGGATCGTGCCGCCCACCGGCGCGCGGTTGATGTGGACATCGAACACCGACATAAAAATCGAAACGCGCGTGACCGGCTCTGTCCCCATCACTTTCGTTCCGCTGCCGTCCTCGGCCGAAAGCTCACGCGGGGGCGGGACTTTCTGGATCAGGGTGATCATCCCGTCGGCCGGGGAAACGATGGCCCGATCGTCACGCGGGGTAACGCGGCGGGGATCGCGGAAGAAGGCCAGGATGCCGATGGTCAGCCCGGCCATCGGCCAGGCGATCGTTTCCCATGCGAAGAATGCGGTCACCACGCAGACCACCGCCGATATCAGCGCGAACTTGCGCCCTTCGGGGTGGATCGCTGGCCAGCTCCAGCCGGCGCTGCCGCTGCCGCGATTGTCGAGGATTTCTCCGGCCATGGTTCAGGCCACCTTCCGCACGAAGACCGTGCCGACCGAATAACCCGCGCCGAACGAGCAGATCAGGCCGGTATCGCCGCCCGCCATGTCTTCGTTGTTGCGGTGGAACGCGATGATCGAGCCTGCGCTCGAGGTATTTCCATATGTATCGAGCACAGTGGGGCTCTCATCCTCGCTTGCCTCATGGCCCAGAACGCGCTGGGCGATAAGGCGGTTCATTCCGGCATTGGCCTGATGCAGCCACATGCGCCTTAGTGTCGCCGGGTCTATCCCCAGTTTTTCCGCCTGTTCGACGATCAGCCTGGCGACCATCGGAACGACTTCCTTGAACACCTTACGCCCTTCCTGGACGAAAAGCTTGTCCGCCGCGTCCCGCGTTTCCGGATGCGCCCGGTTCAGGAAGCCGAAGTTGTTGCGGATATTGTTGGAAAACACGGTCTTGAGTCGGGTTCCCAGAATTTCCCAATGAACCGTCGGGGCCATGTCCACCGCTTCGACCAGCACGGCTGTTGCCACGTCGCCGAAAATGAAGTGGCTGTCGCGGTCGCGCCAGTTGAGATGACCCGAACAGATCTCGGGACTGACGACCAGAACGGAGCGCGCATTGCCTGATCGCACAAAATCCGCCGCGGTCTGGATTCCGAACGTGGCGGAAGAACACGCAACGTTCATGTCGAAGGCGAAGCCGTCGATCCCCAGCGCGTCCTGAATTTCTATCGCCATCGCCGGATAGGGGCGTTCCATGTTGGAAGCGGCGCACAGCACCGCATCCACGTCGGCAGCGTCACGCCCGGCGCGCGCCAGCGCGTCGCGCGCGGCGGCCACGCCGATCTCTGCCAGCACCGAGATTTCCTCGTTCGGGCGTTCGGACCAGCGTGGAGCCATGATCGCGGGGTCTAGGATCGGGGCCTTGCTCATCACGTGGCGCGCCTTGATCCCGCTCGCCTTCTCGATGAATTCGGCCGAGCTTGGCATCAACGCAGTCACCTCGCCGCGCGCGATGGCATCTGCATTCGCTGCGTTGAACGCTTCCGCGTAGGCGTTGAAGCTTGCGACCAGCTCTTCGTTCGAAATCGATTCCGGCGGGGTGAACAGCCCTGTGGCCGAAATCACGGGAGTGATAGACATGGCCAGCGTCTATAGCCGCGCGGGCGATCTAACAAGCCGCTCCCGACGCGCAAACAACAGGCTTCGACCGGCGCCCGTCACGCTTCGACGAGGTTGGCAGGCACCTTTACCGGCAAGTCCAGCAACTGCTGCGCCTTGCCCTTGGCCAGCGGGTCCAGCCGCAGGCTTGAGAACTGCCCGCCGCCCAGCGCATCCTTGCAATGGAGGTTCAGCGCGCCCAGCCCCGGCAGTTCATAGCGCACCACCACCGGGTTCGCCCCGCCTTCGAATTCGTGCGCGAAATAGCGCAGCACCGCCTCTTCGCCCAGCGCGGCACGGATCCACGGCATGAACTCGGGCCGCCGCGCGATCACCCCCACGTTGAACGCATCGCCCTTGTCGCCGCTGCGCGCCCAGGCAAGGCGGATCAGCGGCACTTCGGCGTCTGCCTTGCCCGCATCCGCCGTTTCCCCGGCTGCCGGCGCCACGACCGCGGCGGGATCGAACCGGCCGCCTGCGCTCACATAAGTGCGGGTGTCGCTTTCATCGCCCAGCGTAACCGTCACCGGCACGTCGTCCACGGGGATAGTGGCGGAAAAGACGCGATAGACCGGCGTCACTTGCGGACGCGCGCCGAACCAGCCCGCCGTTCCCACAGACATCGACGTGGTGGGCGAATCGAATTCACGCAGGAAAGGCGCGAAGGCGGCTTCGTCTTCATGCTCCAGCCCGATCTTGTAGATCACTTCGCGCACGTTCTGCGCACGTGAATTGGCGCCATAGCTTGCTTCCGCACCGATCACTTCGATGCGTTTGGCGCGATAGGGACCGATGTTGCGGCCGCGCAGCATCTCTTCCACGCGCGTCACCGTGGCGTCGGCCTGCGCCTGCGCCTTCTTCGCCGCGTCGCGACCGACCACGGCCATGAACGCCATGATCCGGAAGCCGTCGGCCCACGTCACGCAGACCTTGTATCGGCCGGTCGGCGCATAGCCGCGCGTGCCCGTCACCTTCACGCGGTGCGGGCCAACCTGTTCCACGCGCGTGGTGGTGAAATCGCAAACCACATCCGGCAGGCGATAGGCCTGCGGATCGTCGATCTCGTACAGGATCTGCTCCGCCACGACCGCTTCGCTCACCAGTCCGCCCGACCCTTCGGGCTTGGTGACGATAAAGCCGCCATCGGCATGGCATTCGATAATCGGATAGCCGATGTGCGCCCAGTCCGGCACGTCTTCCCAGTCGGTGAACAACCCGCCGGTCGCCTGCGCGCCGCATTCGATCACGTGGCCGGCCAGCGACCCCTGCGCCAGTTTGTCATGCTCGTGCTCACCCCAGCCGAACTCGTGCACCAGAATGCCCAGCGTCAGTGCCGAATCGACACAGCGGCCAGTGATCACCACGTCCGCACCCATCGCCAGCGCGCGCGCGATGGGGCCGGCGCCGAGATAGGCATTGGCCGTCATCACCTTGTCGTGCGGCGGGAACGGCGCGCCGGTGAACAGCTCGGCCTGCCCGTCGATCTCGTCCAGCCGGTCAATCAGGTCGTCGCCCTCGACAATCGCGATCTTCATGGAAACGCCCGCCTCGCGCGCGATCGCCTCCATCCGCGCCATGCAGGCACGCGGATTGACCCCGCCCGCGTTGGTCACGATCTTCGTGCCGGTGCGCTTCAGTTCGGCGAGGTTGTCCTTCCATACCCATTCGGTGAAATCGGCGGCATAGCCCAGGTCCGCCCGGTGCCGCTTCATCGCGCCCAGCGCCGACATCGTCGCTTCGGCAAGATAGTCGAGGATCAGGTAGTCGACACCCGCCGCAATCAACTGGGTAGGAGCAACGCTGCTGTCGCCATAGAACGCGCAAGCGCCGCCGATGCGGACCGTCTTCATGGGAAACCTCTCCGATAGAATTTTGCCCGAATGGACCTACCGGAAGGGGTGTTTGTCAAGTGATAGGTTTGTGCGCGCGCGCGCCAGGAGTCGCGGAACGCCGGTTCACCGGCCAAACGCCGGATGCGGTCTTTCGCGTTCGGTCGATGATGGTGGGTGGTGGACAGGGGTGGATTGACGAAGCCTGTCAGAAAACCGCAGAAAACCAAGGGTTTCTCACCCCCGATGTGGGCAGATGTGTAGCAGTCCGGTGGTGCATCGACAAGGACGTCGGGTCTCAGGGCTTCGCCAACTATCGGGTAACTGTCGGGTAACTGTCGGGCCGATCCATAGGTGTCGGATCATTGTCGTGATATTGTCGGCCCAGTTGCGGGGCCGTGACGTGGCGCTGTCGGGGTGATTCGGTCCACCTTCACGGCAGCGAAGGAGACAGTTCGATGTACGTCGATCCAAAGAAGATGAAGGCAGCACGTGACCGCCGTGCGCTCACTCAAGAAGCACTAGCGAGCCAAGCACGTGTGAATGTCCGCACGATCCAACGCGCAGAAAGCGGGCACCCCATCCAAGCAGAGACGCTGGCGGAGATCGCAGCTGTCTTGGGCTTGCCCCCATCCGGCCTCATTGTCCCCGGCCCCGTCAAGGAACAAGAAGTCTTGGCCGCTGAAGCTGACGAAGGGCAAACCCAGGTTCTGAAGAGGGTGGACAGCGGGGAGATGATCATTGCGACATTGGAGCGCAGCCTTATGGTTGTTCTTGGGTGCAGCGCAGAGCCAACCGCCGAAACGATGCCTGCTTTGCGAACACTCATTAAGACGCTGGAGCGGCTCTTCCGCGATCCGTGCGATGTCGAGAAGTCGCCACCGCTCACGTTCTATTCACTCCTTGATCGCCTCGACGCCGTCGTGGCTCTCAACACCGCGCTTGCAGATGTTGAGCGCAACGGCATGGCGCTGTTCATGGCTACTTCCACTGCTTACGTGAAAGTGCCCTACAGGGGAGAGGAAGGCTACATGATCACTCGTACGGGTCAGTGGCCTGAGTACGTAACTGCAGCCCGCTTCATGATCGCAGAGTATCAATCAGAGCGTATCCGGGTTTCGAAGGAAGTGCGTTGGCCTCTTAGCGAAGAGGACATCCCGTCTTCCAGCGGCTGGCCCTCCACCGAGGTAGACGGACTCAAGCCCGCAGCAGACGACTTGGACGGAGACATCCCCTTCTGAAAAAAGCAGGGCAGCAAGAAAGAACGCCCAGACCTACGCAGCCAGCCGCGCCAACAGGTTCCGCACGGACGAAGCGTGCCACTTGCCGCCCCTAGCGGTCTTCATGTGGCGAGCGTTTAGTTCCGAAGCGATCCCAGCGAGCGACGTGGTGCCCTCTGCCCTGATGCGCCCCACGGTATCCCGCAGGCCTTCCGCGAACGCATCCGCGTTGCCCTTGATCGCCGCAACCGACGCGGCGTTCCCCTTGCCCGCACGGCGGAGCGCGGCGGCACCGTTGGGATTCCCTAGGCGCTGCCCTCGGGCCTTTGCGGCGGCAAGCGCAGCCTTGGTCCGCTCCGAGATACGTTCCCGCTCGTCCTCGTTGATGACGGCCAGGAGGCCTATGGTCAGGCGATTAACGTCGGGATTGTCGGCGCAGGTGAAGTCCACGCCACTGTTGCGCAGCTTCAGGGTGAAGGCTGCATCGCGGCTCAGACGGTCCAGCTTCGCCACCACCAGCTTCGCACCTGTCAGCCGTGCATGATCCAGTGCGGCTTGCAGCTGGGGCCGGTCGCCGCGCTTGCCGCTCTCTACTTCCGTGAACTCGGAAACAATGTCCCAGCCACGGCTTGCGCACAGGCTGCGCACGGACTGACGCTGAGCTTCAAGGCCTAGACCAGAACGGCCCTGCCCCTCGGTCGACACACGGTAGTAGGCGGTAACGCGGCACATAATGAACTCCGTACAACCTGATGCAACGCTGCCTAGGCCGAAAGGGATTCTTTTTCCGGGCCGAAGGTCCGAGGGGGATTCAAGAGTGGGGGGGGTGGGCATCATCTCTATCGCAAGTATGATTCGGGAAATTTTTCAATCCGCCAAAACCCTCGCTTTCCTGCAGGCTTCAGCGTCCTTCACGGTCGACTAGATATAATGTAGTTTATAATTTGCGCAGCACCCTCAATTGGGGAAGCCCCTTATGAAACATGGTGTTATCTTAACCGGAACCGGCTTAGCAATCGGAGTCGGCTTGGGTTTGATCGCAATCGATCGACGACCTCCCCCTCCCCAGAAAGTTAAGGTCAGCCAAGACCTAACCGAACAAGTAAATGCACCAGACAATGATTCAAGTAATACCGCAATAATGATGACTAACGACGAACTGATGAATTATTTAATTACGATGATTAAGTCTGATGGACGAGGAATTACACCAGCAGAGATGTCAATAATTTCGCGTATTTGTTACGATGTTCAAGGGAGAGAGAAAAGCTATTTTGATTCTGTGCAGAGCATGGCTAGAAGTGGGGGCACAACTCTGGGCGCAATGTTAGCGTTAGCCGAGGGTTCCTCTTCTTACCCCCCGACGGCTGGCTACCCTCCTACATTACCCCCATCTCTCGCACCGAGCTATCCTCAGGTAAGCTCGCTACCGCAAACCTACCCACCACAAGGCTATTATGGGGATACGTCTACCGACACCAACTCAGTTCTAAATGACGAGAGTTCTTCGAAGCGATGGCTTGAAGATCACCCGCAGTCCGCCGCCGCACCGCAACCAAACGTCAATGGCCGACGAACTTCTGCCGGGGGAGCTATCGACCCTGCAACTGGAGACTACTATGCCCCAGCCGGTTCGGCCTATGTCGGTGCTCGCAGTGGCTCTGTGGCCGTACCTGTAGGTCCGAGATTGGCAGTCGATCCACAAACTGGTGAAGTTGTCACGACTCTTCCTTAGCTGGGGGCATCCAGTAGCGATGATACTGCCCTCGGCTCGACCATCTGCGACGTCGTACCCACCCTCGGGCCAACAGGATCGGACTGAGATATTTGCCTTGTGTGTTCAGTGCCTGCTCCATCTCGGCCATGGCGAACGGGCGGTGGCGACTGACTTCCGGCAAGCCGCCGTACCAGTCCATGAACCGCTGACGCAGGTCGGGCTTGGCAGGCGGTGAGGCAGCATGCTGCGCTTCGATTTCCTTGTTTAAGGTGGCTACGTAAGCGCTTGGCATCGAAAATCTCGCTGGTGGTTAGTCTGCACCCGGTCTTCCGAAAACCCGAAACGGACCCGTTTCGGGTGCAGTCCACATCCCCGAAAACCCGAATCCCCCTTAGGGGTTCGGGTTCGGGTGGACTTCTGGGTGGTCAAGTAAGGCAAATACCCCCCTCAGTCAGTCGCAGGTGCCCGCCGCGTAGGAGGCTGTCGACAGCTTCTTTGGCGCGGTCGTTCGGCTTGCTACAGGAGAGGGCCGCCGCGCCGACGCCGAGCGCCTCTGTGTAGATCATGGTCTCACCGGGCTTCTGAAGGCGGCTGCGCAACGCTGCCACCACTGCCTTCTGGTTTCTACCGGTTGTCTTGCGTTTGGCCTTCACATGCAGCGTTTGCCGGACGGCGCAACTCGTCAATGGCTCGCCGTCCTCGTCCTGCCCCACCTCATAGCTGACAAGGTCGAAGTCGAATGTCTGGTCTGCACGGTCGTCCTTCGCCTTGGTGACTGTCCACTGGCGTCCCACAGTGGTCTTGTTCACTTCAATGACCGCATCCATTGCGGCGAACAGCGAGGAATGCCCTCGCAAGCCGCGTGAGCGATCCTTGCCTGCATGGTGGACAAGCACAACCAAGCCGCCAGTCTGGAATGCTATGCGTTTAGCGTTGGCGATTATGCGGCCCATATCTTGCGATGCATTCTCGTCCGCACCCGGCGCGGCTTGGTTGAGAGTATCAATGATAACTACAGCGCCGGTTCCTAGGCTCTTGGAAATCCCGTCAGCCAGCCGGTCGATACCGTCCCCGGTCAGCAGTTGCAGATCACCGCAGGAAAATCGCAGTTGATCAGAACAGGGGGCCTTGGCGTGCTTTGCTAGTGCGGTGACACGCTTGCAAAGCCCACCTTGCCCTTCAAGTGCGACATAGACGACAGGCCTCTGCTTCACACGGCAGTCAAACCAGTTGGATTCTCCAGCAGCAATGGCCCGGGCAAGGTCGAGGGCTAGAAAGGACTTGCCGGACCCCGACTCCCCATAAATTGCAGCCAGCCCGTGTGCCGGCAGCACTCCGCGAACGAGATAGGGTGTTGCTGGTATCTGCCGTAGTTGGTCGGCAGTCATGAGGTATGGCTGCGGCGTCTCTACAGGAGGCGATGGGGCTGGCATGTCTCCCGACCAGCCATTTGAGCGAGCGTGATGTCCCAAGGTGCGAAGCGTGATGCCTTTGCTCGCGTCGAAGACGTCGAACAGGTTGTCGAGAATGTCGGCATCGTATCGGTGAAGTGCCTTGCGGCTCCACTTGTGGGCAATCAGCCTCGCGTTAGCCCAGCCAGTCGAAGCCAGCGACCAGATGATGTTACGCCAGGTCTCGTAGTCACAGTCAGGTGAAACCGCGTCGAGCATTGAAAGTGCATCGCTGACGGTTGCCTTTGTCTCCGGCAGCTTTGGCGGCACCTGAGGTTGCAAGATGGTGGATTGCTTTGCCGAGCGGGACGGAAACCACTTCCGTGTTAGATCGACAACCCCTTCAGTGAAGTCGCAGAGCTTGCCTCGCGCACCGTGCCCGGTGACGGTGACGAAGCGCTTCGCGTAGTACAATTCCCTCCCATCGCCAGCGTTCCCACCCTGAAGAGCAACGCGTGACAGTCCGAGCATCCTCAGCCCCTTGCCGCTGGGTGAGACCTCTACATATGGCATCCCAAGCTGCCGCCACATGGTGTGGTGGCTCGCCATTTCGTTTGCGCAGGTGTCGAGGTCGATCGCGACGGCGTAGTAGTCAAAGCCGTCAACGTTGATCGGGTGCTGGTCGCTGAGAACGATGCCGATGCCCGAGGCTGCGCCACGCTGATGTGCTGCAAGTGCAGTATCGAACGGTAGCCAGTTCACTGGGTCGAGCGCGTTGATTCTGTGACCGCCAAGGGGGTCAACAGGTAACTTATCGAACTTGCCACTTGGCTTCGGCGGACCTGCCTTCCAAGCCACCCACCGGCGCTCCGCCTTGAGCAGATCGGGTATCGCTTGCGGGACCGGATGTGGGATTCGACGGGCACCACTCATACTGAACCGTCCTGAGCGGGTATTTGCCCGCTCCCGATGAGGCCCCACCGCGCGAACTCTAGCGAGCACTCCGCGATGATGCGGAAGTCGGACAAGGGAATATTGGCTTGGTTAGCGAGACTGCTCACCTCTGCCCGATATCCGTCTCTAGAGATGCGCCCGCCCACTTTAGCGTAGGCTAGAAACGACAACTGCAGTTGGATCATCAATCCGTCTGAAGACCGCGCCCAACCCTCGTAGCGTTTCATCACGCTCTCGATGGCCGGTTGTTTTAGGAATGCTGTGAGGTGTGCCGCAGCTTGAAGCCCTAAGTTGCTCATCGCACCACTCCCCCTTGCTCGGGGTCGACGCCTGCAAGTCGTCGGACACTGGCGATCTTCACCAGTCGGCGCGCGCCGATGCGGACGGTTTCAAGTTCGCCCTGGGCTATCAGTTCCCCCAGCTTGGTCTGGCCGATGGCCAGCATCTCTCTGGCGTCGGCTTGGCTACAAAGGATAGCTTCCACTTCAGTATACTCCGCTAAAGTCCGCGCGGAATTGCACGGCATCGCGGAATGGTGGTGGAGACATGAGTGCCTAAATAGGCGTCACGATTTACATGGTGTTCTGATTGGATTTTGGACGCCCAGACTTGTCGCGCCCATACCTTGGGGCCACCGTAGCCCACGCTCGGGCAAACCCTCTTGCGGAGAGCCGCGTGCCGAAATGCTCTTTCGCCTGGGCAGCGAATGACGGCTTCCTTCTATTCCTTGAAGAATCGGCAGCGAATTGCTCGACCAGCCACACTTCACATTCACGCTCCGCCTTGCTGGTAGCGCGACTGGACGCTGCGCGAAGCTTGTCCAAGTCATCGCGATCAACGCTGACCTCATCAAAGCCACCGTCAATGGCCTCCGCCTTAAAGGTGACATCAAACTCATCGCCGCTGCAGTGGCCGGGCCGCAATGCGTCACGGAGATGTGCGAACAGACGATTATGAAGGCATTCGGCATCAGTTAATCGCCTCGGCGCTCCTAGGAGCGGATCCAAGCCCGTCGATTGCGTAATTGGCCTTCCCCAAATCCTTACTTCACCCTTGTAGCCCGCGTCGCAATGGATATTCACGGCTTCATGTAACTTTTTCAGAGCGATGGTCGAGCCGCCCCAGCGCTGAGTGTTTAAAGCATCTGATATCATCGCTGCGGGCGTCGGATCGCTGAATGCCAACGCGGTAATCGCTTCCGAAAGCGAGCAAGTTGCTGGGCCGCTCATTTGCCGCACCCAGCCTTGCTGATCGGCACGACCTTACCGCTGCCAGAAACTCCGCCGACGCAGTAGCCCCCCCAGTCCGCCATAAGCTTCACGCGCTGCCCCGGCTGGCCGGGAGTGCCGAGGTAGGTAGTCCGGCGATAGGCGGCTTGCACCGCGTCGGGGGTCTTATGAGCAAGCACAGCTTCAACCACAGCGTCAGGATAACCTTCGTTGGCAGCCCAGTCCGTAAGCGATGAGCGGAACCCGTGCACATGGTAAGGCTCGCTCATGTCGCGGAGCACCTTGAGCAGCGTCATGTCTGACATGGGATCGCCACCCGCACCGGGAAAAACCACGTCCGCCCCCTCAAGCTTCAAGGCGGCTGCCTTCGCCAACACAGCCAACGCCGCGTCGGACAATGGGACCATGTGCGCCTTCTTCCGCTTCATGTGAGCGGCGGGAATAGTCCACAGTCGCGCTTCGAGGTCAAACTCATCCCAAGTCGCCAGCCGCACCTCTTGGCTGCGCACCCCCGTCAGAACGAGCAACTCAAGTGCCAGTCGTCCGTATGAGGGTCTGCGACGCAAGGCTGTGAGAAAGCCCGGCACAGCGACATAGGGCATTGCTTTGCGATTCTCCCGCTCCTTCACTTGTCGAGGGAGACCACGCCCAGCCTTCAAGCTGCCATTGCCCGAAGGCGCTTCAGTTGAGCGCCAGCCCTTCGCATGGGCGTAGTCCAGCACTGCGCAAATTCGATTGCGCACCTGCCGGGCAGTTTCTGGAATTTCCTGCCAGATCGGCGTTAAAACCGTGATGATGTCAGCCGCTGTGATGCCTCCCGTGGGCACATTGCCCAGCTTGGCGAAGGCGTAATTCTCCAGACTGGCAAGCCACTGGCGAGCGTAGATTGCGCTCTTCCAGCCGGACTTGTTCTCCGCGTGATACTGGCATGCTGCCTCACGAAATGTCACCTTGGCGGCGGCCTCGTCCTTCTTCTCGGCCAGCACATCGCGGCGCTGCACCTTGACCGCCTTGCGAATCTCTCCGGCTTTATCGCGAGCTTCCGCCAGCGTCAGCATGCGAGCAGAGCCTAGCCCGATGTCCTGGCGCTTGCCATCGCGTTGGATTCGCACCGTCCATGACGCGCCGCCGCGCTTGTCCACTTTTAGGAACAGCCCGTCACCGTCCTGATAGCTGCCGGGATTCGCAAGAGCCGCCTTCACTGCAACCGCTGTTAGCTTACCCATGCCATACCCCCACACTTTCTCTGCCGATTCTTGGGGTCGACAGTGTGGGGGAAAGCCAATCGCCCCCCACACTTCTCCCACACCTCGCCTCGACAGCAGGCAGAATAGTGCGGGCACAGGCGAGCCTGCACGGCGAATATAGGCGGGGATTCACCGGATTTCTATGGCTTTCAGCGATTCTCAGCGAGGGCGGCGGTGGTGGACAGGGGTGGATTCGAACCACCGTACGCTTGCGCGGGCAGATTTACAGTCTGCTGCCTTTAACCACTCGGCCACCTGTCCACACCAGATTGCCGGTGCGAGGGCTGGGCCCTGAAATCGCAGCCCCCGAAAGGGGCCATCCGGCCGAGAGGCGGCCCCTTTGGCGAAGCATCGCTTGCCTGTCAATGGGGTGGCTGGCAGGAGGCGCGCGAAAGATTGCCGTGGCGCCATCGGTGGAGCCCGGACTCGATATCGCGACTCGATGACAGGAAAGGGTAAGCCACATGGCGGGCCGGGACGGTGAGAAGAAGGGACGCGCACTGCGCGGGCGCGCCGGGCGCAACCAGCACGGACGCGGATCGGGCGGACGCGGCACGGGCGGCGCGGTGCGCCTGTGGGGCCGTCACGCGGTGGAGGCGGCGCTGACCAACCCCAACCGCGACGCGAAAAAGCTGTGGGGCACGCGCGAGGCGATCCAGCAATTGCTGGACGATAACGACGCGGAACTGCCACCTGCGCTGCCGGTGGAATACGCACAGGGCGCGGACCTTGGCCGCCTTGTCGCGCGCGATGCACCGCATCAGGGCCTGGTTCTGGACGTGATGCCCCTGCCCGAACTTTCGCTCGATGACGTGCTGGATGAAGCCGATGGCCGCGTTCTGGTGCTGCTCGACCAGGTGACGGACCCGCACAACGTCGGCGCGATCCTGCGATCCTGCGCGGCCTTCGGCGCGGCGGCGCTGATCACGCAGGACCGCCATGCCCCGCCCGAATCGGGTGTTCTCGCCAAGTCGGCGTCGGGCGCGCTGGAAGTGGTGCCGTGGGTTCGCGTGGTGAACCTCGCCCGCGCGCTGGAGAAGATTTCCGAGGCAGGGTACTGGCGCATCGGACTGGACGGCGAAGGGCTGGCCGTGTTCCCCTCCGCCCTTCCCGCCGGCCCCGTCGCGCTTGTGCTCGGCGCCGAGGGAGAGGGTCTGCGGCACAACGTGGGCCAGCATTGTGACGCCATTGCGCGACTTCCGATCGAATCTGCGATAGAAAGCCTGAACGTATCGAACGCCGCGGCCATCGCTCTCTATGCGGCCGCGGTGCGCGAAACGGGGGAATAGCGCGCGGCCGCTTCGGCGACCGGCAAGGGGGGACAACGATGAAGCGGATTGCCACGATCGCGGTGACGGCGGGGCTTGCCCTGCTGCTGGCAGGATGCCTGCTGATGCCGGGCAAGTTCACGTCCGGGCTGGACCTGCGGAAGGACGGAACGTTCTCGTTCAGCTACCGGGGCGAGATCACGATGCTCGCCCTCAGCGACATTGCCGAGCAGGCCAAGAAGAAGGAAGACGGCAAGGCATCAAGCAAGAAGGACGCTGAAGAGAAGGCGATGATGGACGCCATGCTGGGAGGCATGGATCCCGGCGACCCCAAGGCATCGGCCGTTTTCGCGGAAAAGCTGCGCAAGCAGGCCGGTTTCCGGCAAGTGACCGACAAGGGGCACGGCGTGTTCGAGGTCGATTATGCGATCTCCGGCCGGCTCGACCATGATTTCACCTTCCCCTCGATCGAGCAGATGCCGATGGTGACGCCGTTCGTTGCGGTCTATCGCCATGCTGACGGCACGGTCCGCGTCGAAACGCCTGCGTTCTCGCCATCGGCCGGAGGCGGGCCGTTCATGGCGATGATGCTCGCTTCGGCAAAGAACAAGGCCGCGAAGAACGCCGCCAAGGACGATGCCGGAGCGGATGAGGCTACGAACGGCGATAATGCTGATGGCGCGATGGCCGATGCCGGCGGTCCGGACGTTTCCATGCCCGAAATGGACGGCACGTTCGATATCGTGACCGACGGGCAAATACTTGCCAACAATACGGAAGAAGGGCCGCAAGCCGTAACCGGTGGCCGGAAACTGGGCTGGACGATCAACGCGCACACCACCGCGCCGCCGACCGCGCTGATCCGGCTGGGCGACTGATCCACAGCCAGCGCCAGCCCACGCCAAAAAACCGGCCCCATCGAGCGCCGGATACAAAAAGGCCGCCTTCGTCACACGGCGAAGGCGGCCTTTCCTGTTTCATTGCGCGCGGCGCACCCGATGCGCCGCCGCGAAAGACGCTGTCTTAGTTGACGGCGTCCTTCAGGCCCTTGCCGGCCTTGAACTTCGGCTGCGACGAAGCCTTGATCGACATCGGCTCGCCGGTGCGCGGGTTGCGGCCGGTCGAAGCCTTGCGCTTCGCGACCGAGAAGGTGCCGAAGCCGACCAGGCGGACTTCATCGCCCTTGCCGAGCGCCGAGGTAATCGCCTCGAAGACGCCTTCGACTGCCTTGGTGGCGTCACCCTTGGACAGGCCGCTCGAATCCGCGACCGCGCCGATAAGATCGTTCTTGTTCATTTGCTGAACCCCCTACCTTTTTTTGGGAACTGACTTGCGTTTTGAATCGCCTTTCGGGTGCGCGGGAAGAGAGCGGGTTTCGCATGGGCTGTCAAAGGCAAAAATGGCGCAAATCGGGGATTTATCCCCGATTCCGGCTCAATTCACGACGAACCGGGGACCGCGCGCAAAAAAATTGCAGCACAGCCCTCCGATTCGCGGGTTTCCTTGCGCTTGCAACCAAACAGGGTGAATCCGAAATTCACCCTGTCCCGCGCGGACGGACGATCAATGCGCGGTGGGCGAAGGCGCTCCCGGCCCGACATGCGGGGCCGGCTGGCTGGCAAGGTCGTCCGCCTCGGTCCACTCGATCGGTTCGATCGGCGCGGCCAGCGCGCGCGCCAGCACCTCGTCCACATGGCTGACCGGAACGATCTCCAGCCCTTCGCGGATGTTCTCGGGAATCTCGACCAGGTCCTTGCGGTTCTCTTCGGGGATCAGCACCGTCTTGATGCCCCCGCGCAGCGCCGCCAGCAGCTTTTCCTTCAACCCGCCGATCGGCAACACGCGCCCGCGCAGCGTAACCTCGCCGGTCATCGCCACGTCGGCACGCACCGGAATGCCCGACAGCGTTGAGACGATGGACGTTACCATGCCGATGCCCGCGCTCGGCCCGTCCTTGGGCACCGCACCTTCGGGCAGGTGGATATGGATGTCCTTGCGCTGGAAGATCGAGGGCTTGATGCCATAGGCGGGCGCCCGCGCCTTCACGAAGCTGAAGGCAGCCTGCACGCTTTCGGTCATCACTTCGCCCAGCTTGCCGGTCGTCTTGATCCCGCCCTTGCCGGGCACGGTCACGCTTTCGATCGTCAGCAGTTCGCCGCCCACTTCGGTCCAGGCAAGGCCGGTAACGGCGCCGACCTGGTTTTCCTCTTCCCCCACACCGTGGCGGAAGCGGCGCACCCCGGCGTAATCGCCAAGGTTTTCCGGCGTGATGGTGACGCTTTCCACCTTCTTTTCCAGGATCGCGCGCAGCACCTTGCGGGCCAGCCGCGCGATTTCCCGTTCAAGCGTGCGGACGCCGGCTTCGCGGGTGTAATAGCGGATCAGGTCGCGAAGGCCCGCTTCGGTCAGTTCGAATTCGCCCTTCTTCAGGCCGTGCGCCTTCACCTGCTTGTCCACCAGGTGGCGCTGCGCGATCTCTACCTTCTCGTCTTCAGTATAGCCTTCCAGCCGGATGATCTCCATCCGGTCGAGCAATGGCTGCGGCAGGTTCAGGCTGTTCGCCGTGCACACGAACATCACGTCGGACAGGTCCATGTCCAGTTCCAGGTAATGGTCCTGAAACTTCGCGTTCTGTTCGGGGTCGAGCACTTCCAGAAGCGCCGAAGCGGGATCGCCGCGGAAGTCCTGTCCCAGCTTGTCGATCTCGTCCAGCAGGAACAGCGGGTTCATCGTGCCTGCCTTCTTCAGGTTGGTCACGATCTTGCCCGGCAAAGAACCGATATAGGTGCGGCGGTGGCCGCGAATCTCGGCCTCGTCGCGCACGCCGCCCAGCGATTGGCGCACGAACTGGCGCCCGGTCGCGTTGGCGATGGACTTGCCAAGGCTGGTCTTGCCCACGCCCGGAGGGCCGACGAGGCACAGGATCGGCCCCTTCAGCTTGTTGGTGCGCGCCTGCACGGCCAGATATTCGACGATGCGGTCCTTCACCTTGTCGAGCGCATAGTGATCGGCATCCAGCACTTCCTGCGCCTTGCCGATGTCCCTCTTCAGCTTGGACTTCTTGCCCCACGGCAGGCCCAGCAGCACGTCGAGGTAGTTGCGGATGACGGTTGCCTCCGCGCTCATCGGCTGCATCGACTTGAGCTTCTTCAGCTCTGTATTGGCCTTGGCGCGCGCTTCCTTCGAAAGCTTCAGCTTCTCGATCTTTTCCTGCAATTCCTGCAGTTCGTTGGCTTCGTCGCCATCGCCGCCGCCCAGCTCGTTCTGGATCGCCTTCAACTGTTCGTTGAGGTAATATTCGCGCTGGGTCTTTTCCATCTGCCGCTTCACGCGGCCGCGGATCTTGCGCTCCACCTGCAGCACGCCAAGCTCTCCTTCCATGAAGGAAAGCACCATCTCAAGCCGCTTGAGATGGTCCGTCTCGGTCAGCGCGGCCTGCTTTTCGGAAACCTTGGCGGCAAGGCTGGCGGCAACCGTGTCGGCCAGTTCGCCCGCGTCCTCTATATCGCCAAGCTGCTCGTCGATGTCCTGCGGCAGCTTCTTGGAAAGCTTGGCGTATTCGCCGAACTGTTCGACCACCTGGCGCATCGTCGCTTCAAGCTCGGCACCGGCCGGCGCGCTTTCCTCAACCGGCTCCACGCCGGCGACAACCAGGTCGCCTTCGGGGCGAAGATCGGCAAGGCGCGCGCGGCGCTGTCCTTCCACCAGCACGCGCACCGTGCCGTCCGGCAGCTTGAGAAGCTGGAGAACGGTGGCGACCACACCCATGTCGTAAAGGTCGTCACGCTCCGGATCGTCGCAGCCCGGATCGAGCTGGGCGAGCAGGAATATTTCCTTGTCGGCGGCCATCGCGGCCTCAAGCGCCGCGACCGACTTGGCGCGTCCGACGAACAGCGGCACGACGCGGCCGGGAAAGACCACAATGTCGCGCAAAGGAAGCAGTGGGTAGAGTTGCATATCATCCATTCCTTGGTCCGCAGGGCAGCGGGCAAACCGCGCCCGGCGGGAATCCTTTTCCCGAATATGGGGCTACCCACCCGCCTCCGCAATGGCGGGACGCGGACAGACTGTGCAAAGGCGCCGCAGGACGCCTTATCGAATGGATGCGGTAAACAAATGGAAAGCGGGCGCGCGATCGTCCCGAACCGGCGGGTTGGGGCGGATAATCCGGTCCAGTGCAACGCGGCCTATTCGACGATCAGCGCGTATCCTTCGATCTGAAGCGTCGCGAGCGTCGTCAACGCTGAAACGTCAATCCGCACACCATCAAGCAGTTGCGCGGGCTTGAAGCCCTGCCCCGCCAGCGCCTGGCTGCATACCGCAACCATGATACCGGCGGCGCGCAACGCCTCGACCTGCAACTGCGCGCAGGCCGCATCGCCCGATATGACCGACGGGACCGCCGCGCCATGCACGATCGCCACGATGTGGTTTCCGTCCGTCGCGCCGTGCTTTTCCAGCAGGTTGCAAAGGCGCGCGGCTTTGACCAGCCCGGCCGGCGGCTGTCCGCCCGAACCGGGCTGCGAAACAGACACGACCACGCGGTATTCATGGCCGGGATCGGGGGCATTCCCCGCGCCGGGAACATCGTGAACGGGTGCGAATTCGATCATTGCATCAACCTCCTGCCCGTCCCCGTATCTTGTATCGTGCCCGCTATCAGAACGGCATCTTGAAGCCCGGCGGGATACCGGCCGCGGATTGCACCTTCTCCATTTCCTCCGCCGATGCGGCATCGGCCTTGCCGCGCGCATCGTTGAACGCGGCGGCCACCAGGTCTTCCAGCATCTGCTTTTCGGATGGCTGCATCAGGCTGTCGTCAATCGACACGCCGACCACCCGGCCTTTCGCTGTGGCGCGGATTTTCACCATGCCGCCACCGGCGACGCCTTCCACCTCGATCTGGTCAAGGCGGCCCTGCGCCTCTTCCATCTGCTTCTGGATCGTCTGTGCGGCCTGCTGTGCCGCCTGGATCATTTCTTCCATCGATTTCATGCGCGTCGGCTCCAGGGAGTTACCGTGTTGTCGTCGGGACGGCCTTCATCGACCAGTTCCGCATCGGGAAAAGCCTCGAAAGCCGCCTTTACAAGCGGATCGGCCAGCATGGCCGCGTGGGCGGACTGCTTCTCCGCCTCCTCGCGCTCGCGCAGGCTGGGCTGCGCATTGCCGGCGGAATGCTCAACCTGCCAGCGCGTGCCCGTCGCGCGCAGCAGCGCATCGCGCAGCTCGGGCGCGACGTCTTCGGAAAAGCCAGGGGCAAGCTGGTAGCGCAAGATACCCTCGCCGAGTTCGACGATACGCACCCAGTCGTGCATGATCTGCGAGACCCGCAGCAGCCCGGTGTGTTCCACCCGCCCGATCAGCGCCTGCCAGTCCACCGCCGCCGGGGCCGGGGCGGACGGTTGCGCAGGCGCGGCACCGCCGCCCTGTGCATCGCCGGCGGGCGCGGCGGGTGCGCGTGCGGCGATTTCCTCTATCCGCTTCACCAACTGGCCGGGGTCGGGCATGTCGGACGCGTGCATCACGCGCAACAGCGCCATCTGCGCGGCAGGCAGCGGATCGGGGGCGCCCTTCACCTCGTCGTGCCCTTTCAGCAGCAATTGCCACAGGCGGTGCAATTGCGCGGCCGAAAGATCGCGCGACCAGCCGTCAAGCGCATCGCGCTCCTCCGCGGATTTCGCATCGGCTCCGCTGCCGCCGATCTGCGCCACCGTGATACGGTGCACCAGATCGAGTTGCGCGCGCATCAGTGCCAGCGGCTCCACCCCCAGCGCATATTGCTGGCCGATCTCGTCAAGCAGAGCGCCGCCGTCGCCCCCCAGCAGGGCTTCGAACACGCGGCGCTGCATTGCCTTGTCGGCAAGGCCCAGCATGTCGCGCACCTGTTCGGCGGTCACGATGCCGCCGCCCGACATGTCCGCGTGGCTGATCGCCTGATCTAGGATCGAAAGACCGTCGCGCACAGAGCCTTCGGCGGCGGCGGAAACCATGCGCAGCGCCTCTTCCTCAGCCTCCACCCCTTCGGCCTTGCATACGCCGGCGAAGTGCTGTTGCAGCATTTCGGTGGGGATGCGGCGCAAGTCGAAACGCTGGCAGCGAGACAGCACCGTTACCGGCAGCTTTTCCACTTCCGTCGTCGCGAACAGGAACTTCACGTGCGCGGGCGGTTCCTCAAGCGTCTTCAGCAAGGCGTTGAACGCATTGCGCGACAGCATGTGGACTTCGTCGATGATGTAGATCTTGTAACGCGCCGAAACGGCGGCATAGCGCACCGCCTCGATAATCTCGCGCACGTCGTCGACGCCGGTGTGCGAGGCCGCGTCCATCTCGATCACATCGATATGGCGGCCTTCGGCGATGGCGCGGCATGGTTCGCAAACGCCGCACGGGTCGATCGTCGGGCCGCCTTCACCATCCGGCCCAATGCAATTGAGCGCCTTGGCGATCAGCCGCGCGGTCGACGTCTTGCCCACCCCGCGAACGCCGGTCATCAGGAAAGCGTGGGCCAGCCGGTCGCGCCTGATCGCGTTGGCCAGCGTCTGGACCATCGCTTCCTGCCCGATCAACTGGGAAAAGGTTTGCGGACGGTACTTGCGCGCCAGCACGCGGTAAGGCTGCGCAGGCGCGGCGGCAGCGGGCTCGGCGGGGGCAGCGACGGGTTCCGGTGAAGGCGCAGCTTGTGCGGACGGCTCGGGCGCGGCGACCGGTGACGGATTCGGCGGCGGCGCATCTGCCGGTGCGCCGAACATCGATTCCTGTCCTTCAGCCTCAAGCTCGGCCGCGCTGGGGCGCGGCGTTTCGCCCTCGCCTTCCGGCCCACCGCCAAAAATGTCGTCTGAATCGCCCATCGGTCAGATAGGTAGTCACTCACTGCCCGAATGTCGAAGGCTATCGGGTATAAGCGGGTGATACGCACACGGCACCGGCCCGCTCTCCCACCCGAGCTTACGCTAGTAGTATTGGGAGGTCGGGTGGGGGAGCGGGCTGGTGCCGCAAGCACTCGACGGATGTCGAGGGCGCACCATCGAAAAGGAGCCGGCCGACCCGCCGCAACCCGTTGTGGCTGCTTCCTTCCGGACCTGACCAGGTTGGCGGACGCAAGCGCCCGACCGACTCCCGGCGCGCCATATGGCGGCCGATCCGGTATTTGGCAAGGGACAGTATCCGGCAACTGGCAGGCGCCGGCGCGCCCGCGATCAGCGGAAGTTGTCGGCGTAAGCCTGGATCTTCAGCCGGCGCGGCGGCGTGGGCTGGATATGCGCTTCGATGCCATAGCGATCGGCATAGGCCTTCGCTTCGTCGCAGCTGCCGAACTTCAGCAAGACCTGCTGCTTCATGTCGCCCGATCCGGCCCAGCCCATCAGCGGGTCGGGGCGCTTGGCCTCCGCGGGTTCGAATTCAAGCAGCCAGTCGCTGGTCCGGGCCTTGCCGGACTGCATGGCATTCTTCGGGCGCTGGTAGATGCGTGCTGACATGGCCCACGCGATTGCTTCGAATCGCTGCGGGAATCAAGAGCGGATGCGCTATTTTCGTCCCGCTTCGAACGCGTTCTTCGTTTTCAGGCTGGGATCTTCACGCCAGGGCTCGTCCGGCCAGCGGTGCTTGGGATAGCGGCCCTTCATGTCCTTCGCCACATCTCGCCACGATCCGCGCCAGAAGGCGGGCAGGTCCGCCGTGGTCTGGATCGGGCGACCGGCCGGGCTGGTAAGGCTGAGCAGAAGCGGGCGCGCGGGCTGTCCGATCGTCGGGTGCCGGTCCATCCCGAACAATGCCTGCACGCGCAGTTCCACCGCCGGTCCGCCTTCGTGCCCGTAATCGATCCGGTGCGCCGTGCCCGCCGGAGAGCGGAACTCCGCCGGGGCCAGCGTGTCGAGTTGTTGGCGCGCGTTCCAGTCCAGGCGGTTCATCAGGGCGTCGTGCAGTTTGCCCGCACCGATTCCCAGATCGCGCCGCCCGGACAGCAGCGGCGCCAACCATTCGTCCAGGCTATCCAGCAAGGCTTTTTCCGAAAGGGCACCCAGCCCGGCATAGCTGGCCCGTTCAAACAGTGCCTGCGCGCCCTCGCCCAGCGGCAAGGCAGCCAGTCCTTCGCGCCGCACGCGATCCATCAGCATGGCTTCGACTTGCGACGCGTCAGGCGAGGGATCGGGCACACGGGCCAGCACGATTGCGCCAAGCCGCCGTTCCAGCCGCGCCTCGACCCGCGCGGCCTCTTCATTCCAGTTGACCACGTGGCATTCATCCAGCCGATGCGAAAGCCAACGCGCGATATCGTCTTCCTCCAGCGCCAGCGCCGCCATGATCCGCGCGCCCTGGGCGGTGCCCTGGGCATCGCCGATCACCAGCCACTTCGCGCCTGCCAGCGGCGATGCGGGGTCGAGCCGGTAACCGCGCCCGCCCGCCGCATGCCATTCCTCGCCGGAAGCCGATCGCGCCCGCGCGATCCGGTCCGGAAACGCTTCGGCAAGAAGCACAGCCAGCGGCGGCGCGCCCGCATCATGCGTTCGCCCGTCGTCAGTTTCATGGCGACCGGAGGCAATCGACTTTTCCGCCAGACCGGCCCAGCGCGCGGCCAGTTTGCGAGAGGATTCCGCGCGGCTGCCTCGCTCTCCCTGCCATCGGTCCATCCGGCGCGCCAGGTCTTCCCCGCGCCCGCCCAGTCCGCGTTCCTGCAAAAGCAGCGCCAGTTTCGCAGCCTCGCCCGCGGCGCCCCGCTCCACCGCGAACAGCAGCATATGCGCAAGCGCCGGCTCCATCGGCAGGCGCGCCATCGCGCGGCCATGCGCGGTGATCCTGCCCTCGCCATCTAGCGCGCCCAGCGCCGCAAGCTGCCCGCGCGCCGCCGCCTTTGCCGGTGCCGGAGGCGGATCGAGCCATGCGAGCGCCGATGCATCGTCGCTGCCCCATTGCGCCAGCGTCAGTGCCAGTGGCGCAAGGTCCGCGGTCAGCACTTCGGGCGGATCGAAAGCGGGGCGACCGGGATGCGCGGCTTCTTCCCACAACCGATAGGCCACGCCCGGCCCTTGCCGGGCCGCGCGGCCCGCGCGCTGCGCGGCGGCGGCCTGCGATGCGCGCGTTGTAACAAGCCGCGTAACGCCCGCCGCCTTGTCAAATTCCGCCCGGCGCGAAAGGCCCGCATCGACCACCACCGAAACGCCGTCCAGCGTCAGCGAGGTTTCGGCTATCGCGGTTGCCAGCACGATGCGTCGCCGGCCTTGCGGATCGCGCCGGATCGCGGCGCGCTGGCCCGCCGGATCGACCTGCCCGTGTAACGGCAGCACAAGCGCCTGCGGCAGCCGCTGTTCCAGTATTTCGCGTGTCCGCTCAATCTCTCTGACGCCCGGCAGGAAGGCAAGTATGTCACCTTCCTCTTCCCGCCATGCGCGCCCGGTCGCCTGCGCCACCGCCTCTTCGGTGCGCAAGGTTGGCGACGCGCCCAGCCAGCGGATCGCAAGCGGATACGCCTTGCCCTCGCTTTCGATCACCGGCGCGTCATTCATAAGCCGCGCGAAGCGCGCACCGTCGATGGTGGCGCTCATCACCACGATTCTCAGGTCTTCGCGCAGCACCGATTGCGCCTCTATCGCCAGCGCCAGGCCCAGGTCCGAATCGAGGTGGCGTTCGTGCGCTTCGTCGAACAGCACGGCGGAGATACTCGCCAGGTCGGGATCGTTGAGGATGGTCGATACGAAGATCGCCTCCGTCATCACCAGCACGCGCGTTCTGGCAGACCGTTTCGTATCCAGCCGGGTGAGGTAGCCGATCGTCTCTCCCGGTGTTTCGCCCAGCAGGTCCGCCATGCGTTCCGCCGCCGCGCCGGCCGCCACGCGGCGCGGCGAAAGCAGGATCACGGTGCCGGTGCACCAGTCCTGATCCAGCAGCGCGGGCGCGACAGACGTGGTCTTGCCTGCCCCCGGCGGCGCGACGAGCACCGCGCCTGAGCGCCTCCGCAGCGCGCCAAGCAGGTCTGGCAGCACGTCATGAATGGGAAGATCGTTCATCGGGCCGGCGGGCATTGCTGCCCTTTCCGACAGTTTCTTCCCGTCATCAACCAGTCGCTAACCAATTTCTGCGAGGGTGCCATGCATGAACGCGGACCTGTCCACCATCCTCGACGCCGTCCTGAAGTCGGCCATCATCGCCTTTGCGCTGAACGAAATACGCGGCGTGGTGCTGGCCGTGCCGATCCTTTACGGCATGTACGAAGCCGGCGGCACGATGATGGCGCTATGGCTGGGCTTTTGCTCGCTGGCGGGCGTGGCGCTGTCCGTGGCCGTACCGGCCTTTGCGGCAAAGAAGCTGGACCTTGCCGGAAGGCTGCGGCGGCGCCGCGAAAGCGCCGCCTGATCCATCGGCCCGACCAACGGGCGCCGGAACGTCATCCCATCGGGTACATGATCTCTTTCGACACCTTGTCGATTGCCTTCATCACATCGTCGGAAAGCTTCAGGTCGGCGGCGGCAAGGATATCGTCGACGTGTTCTTCCTTCGATACGCCGACGATGGTCGAAGCGACAAAGTCGTGCTGCTTCGACCAGGCGACCGCCATCGTCGCAAGGCTCATCCCCGCTTCCTTCGCGATTTCGGCATAGCGGTCCGTCGCCGCCAGCGACCGGTCGTTGACGAAGCGCCGTGCCATCGCCGCCTGACGCCCGCCAAGCTCAAGGTAGCGTGAAAAGCGTGCGCCTTCGGGCCTTGCGCCGTTGGCATATTTGCCGGTCAGCACCCCGCCGCCGATGGGCGAATAGGGAATGCAGCTTACGCCCTCTTCGCGGCAGACCTGCGCCAGTTCGTCTTCGAAGCGGCGGTTGTTCATGGAAAAGTTGTTCTGGATCGTCTGGTATCGCGCGGTGCCCAACCGTTCGGACGCGGCGATAGACTTCATCAGCCCCCAGCTCGTCTCGTTCGAACAACCCAGGATGCGCACCTTGCCCGCGCGCACCAGTTCGTCGAGCACCTCCATCGTCTCGTCATAGGCGGTACCGTGATCGGGCCAGTGCGTCTGGTAAAGGTCGATATAATCGGTGCCCAGCTTCTGCAGGCTCTCTTCCACGGCAACGGTAATGTTGCGCCGGTCGAGCGCGGTCATTCCGTTACGCTTGGGGCTGCGGAACCACACGTGGCTGGGACCGGAAACCTTGGTGGCGATCACCACCGCATCGCGCGGCTTTGTCTTGAGCCACTTGCCAACGATTTCCTCTGTACGCCCCACCCACTTCGCGTCAGGCGGGACGGGATAGCCCTCTGCCGTGTCGAAGAAATCGATCCCTTCGTCGAAACAGCGGTCGAGGATGCGCAGCGATGTTGCTTCGTCCACCTGACTGCCGAAGGTCATCGTACCCATGCAGATGTCGGAAACGACAATGGCGGATTTGCCCAGACGGCGACGTTGCATGGCGGATTCTCCCGATAGGTTCGTGATTTTGCGGGAGGGGTGCCGCGTGGCGCGCACGCGGTCAAGCCGGTTGCAACCAAAAACCTTAACACCGGGCCGCGAGCGGAACAGAATATGTCGTCAGACTTCCACCTCGAAGAACTTTCGCGGAGATCTGGATGCGCTCATCTGTTCGGCCAGAGGATAGGAACCGGCCGGCAGGGCCGCAAGCGGCATTCCGGCGGTCGCCAGCGCATAGGGCGAGACGCGGTGGCGGGTCATCAGCCCGTCGTTGCCGTCGCCGATCAGGGCAGTCTCGAACTTCAGCCCTTGCGCGGCTTCGGCGGCACGCACCACCTTGGAAACGGCGAGCTGCCCGCCGCCCAGGTCCAGGATCAGGTCCGTCCCTTCGGGCACGCCGGCAAGACCTTCTATCCATGCCCCGGTCCGCGAAAGGTTGCGCAGCATCGCCTTGTAATAATGGTCTTCGTGAATGACGCCGATCTTGCGGAAAAAGTTCATGCGTCCCGCGCGGTAACGCGGCGGCCCGGAGGGCGGAAACACGAAGTTTTCGGTGCCCGAACGTTCCATGATCGCGTCGTGCGTCAACGGCCGTGAATAGATATAGCCCTGGATCAGGTCCGCACCGCGCTCTGTCACAAGCGCCAGTTCGTCCATCGCTTCCACACCCTCGGCCACCGTTTCCATGCCCAGCGCCTTGGCCAGCGCCACGATGGCGGAAATGATCGCCGGGTTGGTTGTTCCACCCTCGGTGCAACCGTGCACGAAGCTCTGGTCGATCTTGATCTTGTCGAACGGCGCGCGATTGAGGTAGCCGAGCGAGGAATAGCCGGTGCCGAAATCGTCCATCACCAGGCGGACGCCCAGCCGCTTCAGCGCGGCGAAGGTCTTGTCCACCGCCTCCACGTCCCCCACGAAGACGCTTTCGGTGATTTCCAGGTCCAGCCTGTTCGGTTCCAACCCGCTGCCCGCCAGCGCGGCGGCGACGACTTTGGGGAAATCGGCGTTCATGAACTGCTTGGCCGAAACATTCACGGCAACGCGCAGCTGTGTGGGCCATTGCACGGCATCCTCGCACGCCTGTCTCAGCGCCCAGCCGCCAAGTTGCACGATCAGGTCCGTCTGCTCGGCAATCGGAATGAATTTGGCAGGCGAAACCGGCCGGCCGTCTTCCGGCTCCCAGCGCATCAGCGCCTCGAAAGCGTGCACCGTATGGTCGTGCGGACTGACGAGCGGCTGGTAGTTCATCCGCATTTCGCCCTTCACCAAGGCGTCGCGCAGGTTTTCCTCTATCCGGCTGTCCAGTTCCGCCGATTCCCGCAAGTCGGCGGTATAGAACCGGCAAAGGCCGCGCCCGCTGCCCTTTGCCGCGTAAAGCGCAAGGTCCGCCGCCGCGTTCAGCTCGTCGCTTTCCACCCCGTCGTAAGGCGCGATCGCGACGCCCACTGATGTGCCGACGATCGCACGCTTGCCGTTTATCGAATAAGGCTGCGAAATCATCTGGATGATCCGCCCGGCAAGCCCGGTAAGATCGCCGCGGTCGTCAATATCGGGAAGGATTATCTGGAACTCGTCGCCGCCAAGCCGCCCGATCTCGCCACGATCCTTGATCACGGTCTTCAAACGGTCCGCCACCTGCTTCAGCAATTCGTCGCCGGCAGGGTGTCCCAGCGTGTCATTTACCTGCTTGAACCGGTCAAGATCGAGCATCACCAGCGCACAACTGCGGCCAGCCCCCTTGCAAGCCGTCAGCATCGCCGAAAGGCGGCTTCCCATGCGGCGGCGGTTGGCAAGGCCTGTCAGCGGATCGAACTGCGAGTGCTGCGCGGCTTCCAGCTGACGACCATATTCGGCGGTGATATCTATCGAACTGCCGCGATAGCCGCAGAACCGGTCATTCCCATCCTTGTATGGCTTGCCCGACACGCGCCACCACCGGGTCTGCCGCTGTCCCGTTTCGTCGTCACCGGCCACATCGACCCGGACGATCATGTTGTCGAAGCGCGAATGCGAACGCAGCTGGAAGCCGAGTGTGCGCTGCGCCTCTTCGCCGTTCGCCTGCTGCACTTCGCTGAATATTTCCACCAGCGGACGGCCGATCAACGATTCCCCACCGCCGCCCAGCGCATCGAGCGCCTTCGCCGACAGGTAGACAAGGCGCCCTTCCTCGTCCGTCGCCCAGAACGAGCCGACCCCCACCGCTTCGACCTGGCCAAGGATATCGGTTCGCGAGACTGTCGATCCGCCAACGGCGATATCCTGCAACCTCTTTGTCTTTTTCGCCCAGAATCCCATTCACGCGACCTTGCCCGACGCCAGCCGTGGGGCCATCTTTGCTCCCGCGACAGGCAACTGTATTTTCAAGACGAGCAAATAGCCGAAGCAGGTTTGATTTCGGTTAACGCAGCGCTTTCCGTTTTTTCTGAAACTTATTTATTTTCAAATTTTTAGCAGATAAATTGACTACGATTTGATCCACTTTGGGCAGGAAACTTCGCCTACACCCAATGGTCGGCAGTAAACGGCGCAAAGTCGGCCTTTTCACCCATTGTGGCAGGAATTACTTTTCACGGCAGTATTACCCCGCCCCATCGGAGGGGAACGCAAATTGCGCCGGGCCGTTTACTTGTGCGACGCACAGCAGCGTCCGTCCTGCGCGTGGGTCAGTAAAAAGGGTATAGCGCATTCATGACAAACACCATTCGCCTGTCGCTTGCCTTGATGGCCCTGCCGATGGCCAGCATACCGCCGTACGCCTTGGCCGAAACCGCGGGCCAGCCGATCCGGTACCAAGGCGTTTGCGATTACAATCCGGCGATCGTGCAAAAATTTCCCACGACCGACGGCTTTGTGCGCTGCGACGCCCTTTCGATCAGCCGCAGCAACGGACAATCCGTCATTTCCTATGAACGCACGCCACAGGGCAAGCGGATCGCGTTCCATGGCAAGCTGGAAGGCGACCATATGGCAATATCGCGCGTATGGCTTGATGACCGGATGCTGGACGGACGCGGCAAATGCACGATCTATCGCGATGGTGACGGGCTGGTTTCAATCGTGACCTGCATCGGCCAGGCGGGACAAACGCCGCTGGCCGCAAACTTCCGCGTGCTGCGATGAAACGGACAAATCGCGAATCCAAGCCCACGGCGCGCTGGTAAGAGCGGGCGAATGGGCTGGCTGCTTTCGTCGCGACAAGGGGAGCAGTAAGGAAAGCCCCCTCCACCCTGTTGCCGCCATGTCCGCTGCCCGTTCAGCCCAGCGAAGGCACCCGCCAGGTAGCGCAACATCGGTGAGAACCACGTTGGATATCATCCTCGCGCTGACCACCGGCATCCTGTTCAGCGGCGCGCTGGTTGGCGCGGCGATGCTGGGCGCCTGCGCCGGCGTTGCGGGAAGTTGCTGGTGGCTGTGGCGCCGGTACGGAAAAAAGCCGCCGCCCGACCGGTAAGACCGCAGTCAGTAACGCCGCGCAACCGCGAACTGCGCCGCTTCGATCATCGCCGCCTTGGCGTCGCTCTTGGGAAAATGTGCGATCGCGTCGACAGCGCGCGCCGCATAGTGACGAGCCCGTTCGCGCGTCGCCTCTACTGCGTCGTGGCGGCCGATCAGCGCAATCGCGTGATCAAGGTCGGCATCGCTGGTGCGGTGCCCGATGATTGCCGCCTCCCAGAACTTGCGCTCTTCCGCGTCGCCGCGCGCATAGGCAAGGATGACCGGCAGGGTCATCTTGCCTTCGCGAAAATCGTCGCCGCGGTCCTTGCCCATTTCGGCCGCGTCCGAATCGTAATCGATCGCGTCGTCGGCAAGCTGGAAGGCAATGCCCAGGTTGCGGCCATAGGCGTCGAGCGCCATCTCGTCCGCCTCCGGCCGTTCGGCTACCACGGCGGCGATGCGGCAGGCGGCGGCAAACAGCGCGGCGGTCTTCGCGTTGATGATCGAAAGATAGCGCTCCTCGCTCGTCTCGATCTGGCGCTGCGCGGTAAGCTGGTCCACCTCGCCTTCGGAAATCACAGAGCTGGCGTTCGACAGGATGCGCAGGACCTTCAGGCTGCCGTCCTCCACCATCAGCTCGAAAGCGCGGGTGAACAGGAAATCGCCCACCAGCACCGTCGCAGGATTGCCGAAGATGATGTTCGCCGCTTTCTTGCCGCGCCGCATGTCCGATCCGTCCACCACGTCGTCGTGCAGCAGGGTAGCGGTGTGGATGAATTCCACCGTTGCGGCGAGCTTGTGGTGGCGGTTCCCGCCGTATTCCAGCAGCGCCGCACTTGCCAGCGTCAGCATCGGGCGCAACCGCTTTCCGCCGCCCGCGATCAGGTGCCCGGCAAGCGCGGGGATCAGCGGGATGCGGCTCTGCATCCGGTCAAGGATCACGGTGTTCACCGAGTTCAGCCCGTCGGCCACCAGCGTCATCAGCGGCTCAAGCGAAGGTTCCGCCTTGCGCGGCAGGGAATGGATGGTCGCAGTCATCACGCGCAGCGCTAGGCGCGGCAGGCATGGCTTGGCAAGTCGCAATCGCCGCGTTAGCGGATCGAATGCGACACAAAATGCCGCAATGCGAAATCGGAAAGGTGCAAAGGGCGATGAGCGAGGATCCGGTGCTGGCAAACTATCGCCAGTCGATCGACAACATCGATGCGGCGATGATCCACATCCTTGCCGAACGCTTCCGCATTACGCAGGCGGTGGGCGCCTACAAGGCGGAACACAAGCTGCCGCCCGCCGACCCGTCGCGAGAGGAACGCCAGATCGCCCGCCTGCGCAAGCTTGCAGAAGACGCGCACCTGGACCCGGAGTTTTCGGAAAAGTTCCTGCGTTTCATCATCGACGAGGTGATCCGCCACCATGAACAGGCGCGGGGGAACGGGTAAACCGTGGGCTGGCGCGAGCAGCTGCGCGAACTGGCAGGCGCGAAAGGTTCCCTGGGACTGGCCGCGCTGGTGGCGCTGGGCGTGCTTTTGCCCGGCGCTTTCCGCCTGAACGGCCTTTCGGCGGGCAGTTTCGTCAACGCGGCCGTCTGGGCCATCGCCGCGGTCGCGCTTGTCCAGGTGGCCGCGCGCGTATCGCCGCCGCGCAATCTTACCTACGTGCTCGCCATCGGATCGGCGGCACTGGCCTGGCTTCTTTTTGGACCGCAGATCATGGGCGGGGGAGACGCCGCAAGCTGGCTGATCGCAGCCGCGCTATGGGCCGGGATCAGCCTTGCAGCCTTTGCCGCACTGATGATCTATCGCCAACCCTGAGGCGCGGGGCGCCCCCGGCCATATCGCGCGTCTTAACCTTCCAGCGGAACGCCGGGCACCTGCTTTGCGGTGCGGATCGTCAGGCTGGTCTTCACACTTGCCACGTTGGGGGCAGGCGTGAGCTTGCTGGTCAGGAATTCCTGGAAGCTCTGCAAATCGCGGCTGACGATCTTCAGGATGAAATCGATTTCGCCATTGAGCATGTGACATTCGCGCACTTCGGCCAGCGTGCCCATGTGCTCTTCGAACTGGCGCAGCGATTCTTCCGCCTGGCTTTTCAGGCTGACCAGCGCGAAAACGGTAATCGCGAAGCCCAGCTTCGAAGCGTCGAGATCGGCGTGATAACCGCGGATCACGCCTTCTTCCTCAAGCGCACGGACACGGCGCAGGCACGGCGGAGCGGTCAACCCCACGCGCTGTGCCAGTTCAACGTTCGTAATGCGGCCTTCCGCCTGCAATTCGGCCAGAAGGCGCCGGTCGATGTTATCGAGTGCTGCCATGCCCTTGGGGATGTCCTTGAAATTCAATGCCGGATGCGGATCGGTGTAAAAGCCAGCAACATTCCACCGCCGAACCGATTGCGCATGATAATAATATTCTGTCTTAGCGCAATCGTCCCACAATGCAACGCGTGCAATCGTCATGCTGTTAGCAAAGCGGCAATTTGCTATCCTGCATTGGCGCTGCACGAACCGTCCGTCCCGGACGGCCTGCCCCGCCCGGAGCACGAATGATAATCGACGACCGCCTTGATACTGTCTTGCGCACGAACGCGACGGGTCCGGCGGCGGCGCGCACGCAGTTTCGCCAGCTTGTGGACATCCTTGGTCGCGCGCGGGACGCCGACGATACGCCTGTGCGCAGGGCGGCGATCGACAGGCTCGAATCGCTGCACCGTCACGTGGGCGAAACCGAACGGGCCGCCATTGTCGAGGCGGCGGCGGTGCGTTCGCCGGCAATCGTCGAATATTTCGCCGGGCAATCGTCGCGCCTTGCCTCGTCCGTGCTGCGCGGCGCGCGCCTGCGCGAGGACGACTGGCTGGACATGATCCCGCGCCTGCCGGTTGCGGCGCGCGGCTTCCTTCGCCACCGGCGCGATCTTGGTCCGCAAGTCGAACGTCTGCTGGCGCGTTTTGGCATTGGTGATGCGGTGCTGCCCCAACCGGAGGGATTTGTCGCGACGGCAGAGACGTCCGCCCCGGCATCGCCCACCGTTCAGGCATCTCCCCCCGCTCCGGAAACGAGTGCGCCGCCGCCAGCAAGCGCCGAGCCTGAGCGGCCCGTCCGTCCGCCGGTTCAGCCGCGCGCGCCGGCCCCCGACCCGCGCGAAGGCATCGGCGCCATCGTCCGCCGGATCGAGGCGTTCCGCCGCAATCGCGAAGATGCCTCGCAAGATGGCGATGCGATAGAGATCGAGCCGGGCGAAGCCCCTCGCCTGCCCTTTCCGGGTGAGGCTTCGCGCGCACGCGCCACGTCAGTCGACATATCGCTCGACACGGAAGGGACCATTGCCGCCGCGACAGGCGGGATGGGACCGATGCTGGTCGGGCATCGCCCGTTCACCGCCGATCCCGACGCGCCTGCCCGTTGCGACACCAGATCGCTTGCCGCGGTTCGCGAACGCCGGCCGATCGAGGCGGGCCGGATAGAGCTTGAAGGCGCACCGGCCATCGCCGGCCCTTGGCGGATCGACGCCGTGCCGTGCTTTTCCGCCAAGGGAGGCCGGTTCACCGGCTGGCTGGCGCGGCTCCGTCGCCCCGAACCGAGCGCCGCGCGCGACACCGTGCTTGCCGCCAACGACGACGATCGCGACAGCGGCGACCGGCTGCGGCAGATGCTCCACGAACTGCGCACGCCGATCAACGCGATCCAGGGGTTTGCCGAACTGATCCACCAGCAGGTCATGGGGCCGGTATCGCACCAGTATCGCAGCTATGCCGCCCACATCGCGGGCGATGCGGCGAAGATGCTGGCCGGCTTCGAAGAGGTTGACCGGCTGGTCAAACTGGAAACCGGACGTATGGCCTGCGAAACCGGCGATACCGACGCGGCGGATGTCGTCCACCGCGTGATCGCGCAGGTCGAACCCCTGTTCGAACGGCGCGGGGTGCGCCTGACACAATCGATCGCCAGCGGGAACCTGCCGGTATCGCTTGCCGATCATGAACTGGAAGAGCTGGTCTGGCGCCTGCTCAGTGTGATCGCGGGCGGAGCCGCGCCGGGCGAACGCCTCGATCTGGAACTGGTGGTGGAAGGCGGCTCGCTGCGCCTCGCCGCAACGCTGCCTGCATCGCTTGCCTCGCGCGAAACCGCCCGGCTTTTCTCGCCCGGAACGCGCGGGCCGGACGGGCTGCCCGCGTCGCTGCTTGGTGCGGGCTTTTCGCTGCGCCTGGCCGCAGCAGAAGCGCGGGCCGCAAATGGCGATGTCGAACGTTCAGGCAATCTTATCACCTTGCGGCTACCGCTATTGACCCTGAACGGGGCCGCACCTAGCGATACCCGGGGCGATGGCGGCCATCCGGACACACAAGGACACCGTTCCGCCTGAATTCCCGCAAGGCAGAAGGGGGCGAAACACGGTGGGCAAGCCGAACATTCTGGATGTGCCGTCCCGCACTGACAGGGTGGTGTTCGCACCGGAATTCGGCCAGCGCTTCGTGGTTACGGTCGACACCGAAGAGGAATTCGACTGGAGCAAGCCGTTCGACCGGGAGAATCACCGGCTCGACCATGTTCCGCGCATCGCCAAGTTCCAGCAGTTCTGCGAGGGTTTCGGCGTCATCCCGGTCTATCTGATCGACTATCCGGTGGCGACCGATCCCGTCGCCGCCGAAGTGCTGCGCGACGCAGTTCGGTCCGGCCGCGCCGAAGTGGGCGTGCAATTGCACCCGTGGGTCAACCCGCCGCACGAAGAGGCGGTAAACGAATTCAACAGCTTTTGCGGCAACCTGCCGCCTGACCTTGAGCGCGCGAAGTTTCGCAAGCTGCGCGACAGCATCGAGGAAGCCTTCGGCGTCGCTCCGATGATCTATCGCGCCGGGCGTTATGGCGTGGGAAGCGCGACGGCGGAAATCCTGGGCCAGTCGGCCATCGCCATAGACACCTCGGTGCGCGCGCTGTTCAACTATTCAGGTAGCGGTGGCCCGGATTTCACCGGTCACCCGCTTTATCCCTACTGGATCGACAAGGCGGGCGGCCTGATGGAAATGCCGCTGACGACCGTTTTCTGGGGTCCGCTGCGCAAGCAGGGCCGGTGGCTTCATCCTCGCCTGTGGCGTGCGCCGCAACTGCGCGGTGTGCTTTCCAGGCTGGGGTTGCTGGAACGCATTTCGCTGACTCCCGAGGGAATCGACGCGGAAGAAGCGATCAAGGCGATCGATATCGCCGTCGACGATGGACTTCCTCTGCTGGTGTTTTCGTTCCACAGCCCGTCGCTGCGCCCCGGACATACCCCCTATGTTCGCGACGAAGCAGACCTCGACCGCTTCTATGACTGGTGGCGCCGCGTCTTCGCCTATCTGGAGCAAAGATCGATTGCGCCGGCCTGCGTTCGCGAAATCATGGACGCCGCGCAAGTCTGACCGCTTGCCAATCCCCCTTCTCGCCGGTAACCGGCCCAAACCGCCTGGGGGCCTGTAGCTCAGCGGTTAGAGCTGGCCGCTCATAACGGCTAGGTCGCGGGTTCGAATCCTGCCGGGCCCACCAAGCGCAAATCAAGAGCTTGGATTTCCACAAGTTCTTGGTTTTGCGAGGGTTTCTAGATCGTCCTGTGACACTTAGGTGTGACAGCATGGACGACATAGACATGGCAAAATATCCGGGCCTGACCGTTCGGCCTGAGAATGGACGCTTCTACATCCGCGTCGTGATCCCGCAGCGTCTACGGGCTGTCGCGGGCAGGCGTGACATCCGGAAAAGCCTCGACACGTCCGACCGGAGGGTAGCGATCGAGCGCTACCGCACGCGGCTGGGTGAAGCCCAAGAACAACTACGTGGGTACGAGCAACAGCTAGCCGAGATGACGCGGATCGATACCGCTGCCGCTACCGGTTCCGTTCTCTTCTCGTCGCGGGCACCCATCGGATATTGTGCGATAGCTGCGAACCCTGTCAGCACCAACCAAGGTTTCAAGAGCTGGGTTTGTGAAGCCGAAATCTCACCGGAGTTCGTGCGATTTTACCTGCTTAGCGCGACCGATTACGCTGACAGCCTTGCGAGTGGGACGACGTTTCGCGAGGTTTCAGGAAAGCGTGTCGGCGCTATGGCATTCCCCCTCCCCCCGCTGAAAGGCATTATCATTGACGAGCCTTGGATCAGCGAAATTCTGGCAGGCCGAAAATCTTGGGAAATGCGTGGCAAGTCATGGAGCCATCGCGGCGAAGTGGCACTGATCCGCAAGGGGTCGGGGCTGATAGTGGGTCTAGCCCGAATGACCGACTGCTTGGAGCGCCTAGACGAGGCAGGCCTGCGTAGGTCCGAGCACAAGCATCGCATACCTCCGCAGAAAATGGCGATGGCGATCGAAAATCGGTGGATGGTCCCTTGGGTTTTGGAGGACGTTCAGCGCCTGGCGCCTCCAATCCCTTACGTGCATAAATTTGGCGCGCAGACGCCCGTCAATATCGACGAGCAAGCGCAGCTTGAGGTAAGGCGCCGAATATCCGGAAATTCTACAAAGCCTGTTGCTATCCGACCTTTGTCCACTGTTGCGAGATCAAGACGGCCTATCGCACCCCCGCAACCTCCGCCGCCATTGGCCCTT
Source organism: Novosphingobium sp. ZN18A2 (assembly GCF_036784765.1). NCBI lineage: Bacteria > Pseudomonadati > Pseudomonadota > Alphaproteobacteria > Sphingomonadales > Sphingomonadaceae > Novosphingobium > Novosphingobium sp. ZN18A2. The sequence continues at coordinate 2,633,649 of NZ_CP136651.1, forward strand.
CAATCTATGACGGGTGAACAGCGAGCGCAGGCAATGCATGCCCTGCCGCATTTCGGCGGCAAGTCGGTGCGCTCGATAACCATGGCAGACATTCCCACACCAAAAAGTGAAATGACGATAGAGGCAGCTCCAAGCGTCGATATCAGTAAGCCGACCGGTGATGTCTTGAAGGGGATTGAACGGCAAAGCTCTCAGGCCCGTAAAGGTGCCAAGCTTCGACAAAGACGAATTTTGAACCGCCGGTTGGCTGTCGTAAGAGCCACCGTGAGCTTTGTTGCGGGCTGTGTTGTCGTCATTGGCCTAATTGGCTGGGCGTACCACCTGGTAGCCTTCGGGCTTTTGCAAGCCTTCTCTATGGGAGGCCTGAAATGGTTCCTTTCTGCATGCGCCGCGTCAATCGTTGTTGGTGCCCTTAGCGATGAGGCGCGGGAAGCGGATCAATGACGACCGCCGCCCAAGCCGCCAAGTCCTTGGGCCGTGACACGTCCATCGCGCCGGTCCCATGGCGGCTCAAAACTTGTAGCTTCTGGGGCATTCCTCCGGGTACGGATTTGCATGACCCATAAGATATCTATTGCTATTTATGGGGATGCCCCATAAGGTGAATGTATCTTATGGGGCATGGAGGCGTCAGTGAGCCGGATCGCATACTTTCGAGTTTCAACTGGCGGGCAGAGCATCGAGGCGCAGCGGGTCGCGCTTGCGGGGCCGTTCGAACGCGAGTTCGTGGACGAGGGCGTCAGCGGTGCGACCGCCGCAGCATCGAGGCCCGGCTTCGCCCAGTTGCTCTCCTACGTGCGCGAGGGGGACACGGTAAGCGTGTACGCACTCGACAGGCTGGGGCGCGACGCGCTCGACGTGCAAGCCACGGTGCGCCACCTGATCGAAAAAGGCGTCGTGCTGGAAGTGACAGGGCTTGGTCCTATCGGACGAGGCGTCGGAGAACTGATCGTGGCAGTCCTCGCCCAGATCGCCGACATGGAACGCCAGCGCATCAAGGAACGGTGCGACGCGGGCCGGTCAGCGGCACGAGACGCGCTTGCCAAGACCGGCAGGACCCATCGCGGCAAGGTCAGCCTCGGACGGCCCCGTGCAGCGGACCCGGCGGCAGTTCGGAAGTGGCGCTCTGACAATCAGGCTAGCATTCGCCAGACCATGGACCACTTCGGCATCTCGAAGAACACGGTGTCACGCTATTGCGCGGGGTGACCTGTCAATCCCCGGCTGGTGGTCAAGCCATCGCAGCAGGGCTTCCCGCGCGGCCTCCACGTTGCGTCGCAACCTGATCTCCACGAGGTACCAGCCGTGCCACCATGCCCATGCGGACTTCTTGTACATGATGTGCTTCTCGACATCGTCGATTTCCGCCAGCGAGGCGTGGTTCAGGCGGCTGGCGATGGCGGCTTCCCAAGCCGATGCTACCTCGCGGGGCACATAGGCTAGCGGGGTCTCGCCTTCGATCAGGCGATAGTGCGCGCCGTTGAACTTGAACTCCTTAGTGACGTCGTGCGCAGAAAATTTCCCGATGTCGAAGGGACCAGCACCGTGTGTCAGGCGAAGTGAGAAACTGCCCCCCTTCCGAATCTGAGAACTGACCCCCTCTGGGTTCGACAAGAGGAGGGACAGATGACGATAGGGACATCAGAAATCCCGGCACAGGCGATTGCTGTGCAGGGAGAAGAGATGCTTCAACCGGACGAGGTGGCCGCGATGGTGCGGTTGCATGAACTTGGCTGGGGAGCCAAGCGGCTGTCGAAGGAATTTGGCTGCGCGCGCAACACGGTGCGCCGCTACCTTCGCGCCGGGGGCGTCGTGCCGTTTGCCAAGGCACCGCGCAAGTCGGCCTTTGACGGCTTGGATGACTGGCTTCGCGAACGGTTCTTCCGGCACAACGGGAATGCCGATGTTATCCGCCAGGAGTTGGCGAGCGAGCACGGGATCGTGATCGGGCTGCGTTCTGTCGAGCTGCGGGTCCAGCCCTGGCGGCGCGAATTGAGGGCGCACAAGAAGGCGACGGTGCGCTTCGAGACTCGCCCTGGGCATCAGCTGCAGATCGACTTCGGCGACACCAGGGTCTGGATCGGCGATGAGCGGGTCAAGATCCACCTGTTCGTGGCGACGCTGGGTTACTCGCGGCGGATGCATATCCGGCCTTCGCTCCGGGAGCGGCAGGCGGACTGGTTCGAAGGGATGGAGGGCACGTTCCTGCGGTTCGGCGGCGTGCCGACCGAGGTCTTGTTCGACAATGCGCGAGCCCTGGTCGACCATCATGATGCAGCGACCCGCGAGGTTCGGTTCAATACCCGGCTCCATGCCTTCGCGCGCTACTGGGGCTTCAGTCCAAGGGCGTGCGCTCCGTATCGAGCCCGAACGAAGGGCAAGGATGAACGCGGCGTCGGCTATGTGAAGCGCAATGCCATCGCAGGCCGCCGCTTCGCGAGCTGGGGCGCGTTCGTTGCCCACCTGGATCAATGGAACCGGGAGGTTGCCGACATGCGCGTTCACGGCACCACTGGCGAACTGCCAATCGTGCGCTTTGCCGATGAGGCGAATGCCCTGCGTCCGCTCAGCGGACGCGCACCGTTCGGCCAGCTGCGCGACCTGGCCCGCAAGGTGCGCTCCGACTGCGCGATCGACCTCGACACCAACAGCTACTCGGTCCCGTGGCGTCTCGTCGGCGAGACGGTTCAGGTCGTGGTTCTGGGCGGTCGCGTCATCGTCCGTCATGCCGGCGAGGTCGTGGCCGATCATGCCCAATGCGAGGGTCGCCGGCAGCGGGTTATCGAACGGGCGCATCTGGCTGGGCTCGTCGGTGCCGCGCCCGGGCGCGCGACAATGCCGCCGGCTGCGCCGCCCGCGCTGTTGCGGCCGCTCGCCGAATACGAAGCGGTTGCGGGAGGGGCATGGTGATGGCAGTCGATCACGAGACCCTCATCGCCATGCTGGACCGGCTGAAGCTGACCGCAATCCGCGATCAGCTGGATACGCTGCTCGACGAAGCCGCACGCTCGGACATGACCTTGCGCGAAGCGCTCGCGTTCCTGGTCGGACGCGAAATCGCTCGGCGCGATGAACGGCGGATCTCCATGGCGAGCAAGATCGCCCAGTTCCCCTTCGTGCGCGAACTCGACGGCTTCGAGTTCGATGCGCAGCCTTCGCTGGATCCAGGGCAAATCCGGGAACTGGCGACGTGCCGCTGGATCGCACACGGTGACACGACGCTGTTCCTGGGGCCGCCCGGGACGGGGAAAACGCACTTGGCGGTGGCGCTGGGACGTGAGGCGATCCGGCAGAACTACTCGGTCCAGTTCGTCACGGCAGCAACGCTCGTGGCCCTTCTGGCCAAAGCCCACATGGACGGGAATCTCGATAAGCAACTCACGTTGCTGAGCCGGCCGAAACTGCTGATCATTGATGAACTCGGCTACTTGCCGTTCGAAGCCGACGCGGCTCACCTGTTCTTCCAGCTGGTATCGCGCCGTTACGAGAAGGGATCGATCCTGATCACCTCAAACCGTTCGGTCGGCGAATGGGGCAGCGTGTTCGGCGATCCGGTCGTCGCAACCGCGATCCTGGATCGCCTGCTCCACCACTCCACCGTGATCACCATCCGCGGGGACAGCTACCGACTTCGCGAAAAGCGCAGATCCGGCCTTCTGCAGAAGGCCGGATCTGCGCTCGACAACACCGCAACCGCACCGCAATGACAGGGGGTCAGTTCTTCAGTTCGCCCAAGGGGTCAAATCCTCGGTTCGCTTGACACCGTGATCCGCGAATGCGGTACGGACAAGACCTGCGACCTCCCCTGCCCTATGCCGGGGCACGAGCACCCCGACGTTGTCCGACCAGATGAAAGCCCGATGTTCCCCGAAGACAGCGGCGCTGCGGAGTACATCGGCCATCACCTGCTCGGCAATAAGGCAGGAGAGTGCCGAGCCTTGCGGGATACCCCACTGGCCCCCCTCTCTGCTTGCTTTGTGCGTGGCACAAACGGTGGCCATCTCCCCGGGCACGTTGATAGACATTTGGCCCAAGTGGACCTGGTGCCTGACAACAGCCGGATCAATACCCAGATGCCTCTCCAACCAAGCGTGCGAGATAGAGCCGTAGAAGTCCGCCACATCGAAGTGCAGGAACTGGTACTCCGGCCCGCACTCGGCAAGTGCCTGTTGGAGAGCTTCGCGAACAGCCGCCGGTCCATGACGGAACCCATCACGCGCGAGCATGAACTGGGCGTCGTGGATGTTCGCAAAGGGTGCGAGTGCGGACCGCAGCATGATCTGCCGTGCTAGGTCCACCCAATAGAATTTCGTGATAGGACGCCATCAGCGTCCGTTGTCCTTGCGGATGCAGAAGCGCCGAGCCTTAGCAGCGCGGGTCAGCTTCCCCACCTGCGGCAGCTTATCGAACACAGCCTGTAGGCGTTGCAAGCGCCGCTGCTCTCTGCGCTCGAGCGTCATGTCCTGCTTAGTTGGCCACCGCTTGCGCGCTGCTTGGAACAAGGCGTTCACCTGCACCACCTGTCGCGCGAGGTGCCGCCGGGCTTCCCGTCGAGCGTTCTTGGTGTGACCTAGTCCGACCAGCCGCTCGATCCCCTCCGCAGACCGTCTGGCCTGCATCCAGCACCACTGCCGCACCTTGCGCTCCTCTACCTCGGTCAGGCTGCGCGGGTTCACGCGTCCCGCGATCAGCCCTGCGAACAGGGCCTCGCAGTCACGATCCGTTGAGCGGATGTCTGCCGAGTAGTTGAATGCGGGTGTGATCTTACGGCTCCTAGCTATGAACAGGAGCCTACCTCTATACACATGAGATCGGACCGCGCATCAACTTTCGGTTGCAACGGGTTGCAACTTCTTGCCCCGACAGATGCCGTGCCCACCAGCGACCTTCATCTGTATGCAACACACTGATATATCTTATGTTTTGTATTGACTTCGACTTTGACCTGCCGCAGCCTCGCTGGGATTTGGCGGAGGACTTATGGCTCACAAGCACGTCTGGAAGGTCGGGCACCTTGCCTGCTTCCTCGGATACACTGACCTGATTGGAGAGCAGGCGGGGAGTCTGCCATTGTTGTGCCTCGTCGTCGTGGTCGCCATCGGCGCTGGGGGCGATCTGATTGTCTTCCGGCTCAACGGACCCGGCTACACTCCGGACAGTGAGACAGTGTGGCCAGAGGAACTACTGTTCGTACCTCACGGCATTCACACTGACGGCAGAGGCTCCGGTTGCGGTTGACTACGCACTCCCATGGACGGACGCGAAAGAGGCCGACGAATGGTGCGAAGGATCCGGGCAGCGGCGGGGCCGGTTAGCTTGTGCGTGTCCCTGGAGAAGACACAACGCCGTTCGAGAGCCGACGATGATTTGCTTGCGCGAGAGCATGTTCCTTGACTATCGTCAGGCTACGAGTGTCGCTTCGGCGCCCTTGGAGCGGGGATTAAGCAGTGAATAACGCGCCAGAGAACGACGCCCTCCCGCAGAAACTCACCAATGACGCGATCTTAGAAGCCGTATTGGACATAAGGTTCGAATACGACAGCAAGCGGGTTTCCGAGGTCTTTTTCGGGCAAATTGCTTTAATGCCAGAATGGAAAGGCTTCACGCAGGCCCGTTCTGCGGTCGCCGACATCCCGGAGTCCATCCGACGCACGCAAAGCGACCTACGATACCAGTCAGCGTTTCAACTAACTGGCCCAGACGGCAGGATCGCAGTGCAAGTCGGCCCTCAAGTATTTGTTTACTCCCGGCGCGGAGCATACCCCGGATGGGACGAAGCCTTTTGGCCGGAACTTGAGATGGCAATCGATCATCTCTTTAACGTGGTGCCGAATTTGTCGATAACACGACTAGGACTACGTTACATCAATGCACTGCGCTCCGATTTGCACGAAATTAAAAGCGTAATTGATCTAAATCTGGGCATAACCGTCGCTGGAGAGCCAATCGAAAACAACCTTAACGTCAATTATGTGACACGGGTGGGGTCACCATTCGAGACTGTAACGCGGATAGCAAGTGTTGATCGCGCACAGGGGCAAGTCCCAGAAAATACGACAGTAATAGTTGATATCGACGTCTATACGCCTTCTGGATTTGAGACCAGGATCGCAGATTCTGTGAAAGATTGGGTAGACGAAGCTCACAAAAAAGAAAAAGAAAGTTTCTTCTCTATTCTTGGAAAAGACGTAACAAATAGATTAAGAGAAATATAATGAGTGCTAATACAGGATCCATATCCACATTGGATATCACTAGATACTTTACGGTCCAATCTGGTATTAACCGAGATGCGACACCTGATGAAGATGTCGCATTACCTGTTGACGAGGGTGGGCCTTACAGCTCCTTCATCCAAGCCTACCTACCTACGTTAAATGGCCCTATCGCTTGGCTACCCGCGGTTGAAGCAGCCATTGCAGCATCGGTACCGGAGGAAATGAATCACGATGAGAACGAGGGACAATGGCTAGACGCAGATTCAGCGCACAACGCCATCTATTTTCTAAAAAATACCGCCGATCTATTTCCCGGATATCCAAGTATATATGGAACCCCGTTGGGAGATTTTGTGGCAGAATTTGAAAGCGGAGCTGCGACGTTAACAAGCGTAGTAACTCCCGATAAGACATTACTTGTTGGTGTATGCTTGTCAAATCCGGATGAGCAGGTCCAAAGCATTATCCCGAGGGGATCGAACCGACTTCGCGATGCTGTTCGCGAGTTCACCAAGAAGCTAGCGGAAGTTCATGGCGAAGCGGTGGGATCCGCAAGGTAAGCCAGTTGGCCCGCATGAGCGGGTTGGGCGACGCCTGTTCGATCTTCCGGAACTCGTAGGGGCTTCGGAGGCACAGTACTATTCACGCGTCAAATTCACGCAATTCTGGGACAAGCAAACTGGCGAGGTTTCCCTAGACCGTCTTGGCCGCGCCAATGTCGAGCCGAAGGTTCGGACTTACCTATTGCGACGGGCCGAAGCGCAGGGAGGCTCCTTCAGACCGACTAGAACGTTCGAAGGCTGGGCGCACATCAAGGCACAGGACCTAACGAACGCCAAATACCCTCCTAGCGTAGTGATCGTCGCCTCCCCCATGCTCAAGGACGAGGGCGCCCCCGAGATAAAAGAAAACATTTACCACGCACACATCCCTCGACCCGATGACGTCTATCAGCTTGCCCTTCATTTACGTAACCTGTTTGAAGATGCTGGAAGCGTTGAACAGCTGGAGGGGGATGACAACTCCGCTGGCGGCCCTTGGAACCTCCTTTCCAAGCTAAGGGGTTTATTCGAACGCATGATGAGCGCAATTTCAAGCACGGAGGACTGATACCGTCATCCAGGAGGCTAGTTGCAACTGGTTGCGCGACGCGGCCTCTCGCGCGGTGCACATGAGCCTGGTCAAGCGATGTTCATGCCTTGGCCTGCCGTCCCACCAGCCCCACATAGCTTTCATGGCAACGATATGCCGCTCGATCAGATCGAGTTCGTTCGGGTTTGAATGCGCAACCGAAGTGGGCGTCTGCCGGACAGGATCATCCCGAGCCGCGCCTAAAGGCCTACATCGGTCAAGTTGTAGTCAACTTCGCGCGGGGGGCGACACCGTCGCACCAGAATTTGGAGCAACCCTTTAGCCAGATTTTCCGGCAGCGCATCGACTTTAGGTTGCAACGGGTTGCAAGATTCAGGGCGTTCCGTGTTACCTAGAAACCTAGTTTGGCGCACCAACTTTCGGTTCAATCCCACTGGGTTACGGGCTAATCGCGACGCTCTCAACCATGAAGCCTGCGGGGATCAATACGAAACATATGACCTTGATAGTTAGCTACGGCGGAAGACATGACGGGAGCCTTCGTGTTGGTGCGCTTTTCAAAGTGCTGGGCGATTTCGGCGACTTTCATGAAGTTGAACTAGTAGCGGTCCATCCGGCGCACCCACGTGCTGGGGAACCCGTCCTTTCATGGGTCGTCGGTCTTAGTCAGGTGGGCGGTAGGCTTCTGCTCAAGCGCAGTATGGTGCAAGATCGAATTTCGTCGCGATCGGACTACGATGATCTTTTTACCGCGGCCAGTGAGCGCCAGCGAAATCGTACTCGGCTTGAAAGGCTCGATCGCTCCGCTAGGGCGCGTTTTGCACGTCGTCTAAAAGACATTAATCAGAGACTCGATAGGACCGTGAAGCCGCTCTCCTCGGTGCTTTGCGCTACTGGCCAAGACACACTTCGGATCGGCCACGTTTATCGCTTGCTCGTTCCCGTTAACAACTATCACCCTTATCGATTCATTCTCTCGGAGAACCGATATGCGCTTCCTCACCGATCGAACATACGAGACCTCGCTGGGCGACTTCACGAGGTTCAACACGGCCTAGACGCAGAATTGCTGGACCAAGAAACTCTGGAGTTTCGCCCCTCAAGGGCACCCACTGCATTACAAATAAATCGATTATTCCACATTAAAGAAGCGAAATATGGCAAGTTCTATCTTAAAAGGTCTGAAGCGTCCCGGGTTTTCCGGAGGCGGTTTCATTTGAGTCATGCGACCATATCGAGGTTCCCTCTGGCTGCATAGTAATTGGCTTCGGCCTCGGCGGGTGGGATGTGCCCGATGGGGCCGAACAGGCGATGGTTGTTGAACCAGTCGACCCAGCGCAGGGTTGCCATTTCAACAGCCGATACGCTCGGCCATGACCGCTGCCGCCAGATCACTTCCGCCTTGTAGAGACCGTTGATCGTCTCGGCCAAGGCATTGTCGTAGCTATCGCCGACGCTGCCAACGGACGGGACGAGGTTGGCCTCTGCCAAGCGCTGGGTGTAGTTCATGGCCAGATATTGCACGCCCCTGTCGCTGTGATGGATCAGGCCGTCATCGGGCCGGGTCTGCGGGCGTGGATCGCCTGCTCCAGGGCATCCAAAACGAAGTTCGCCGTGGCGCTGGTGCTGACCTTCCAGCCCACGATACGCCGGGCATAGGCATCGATCACGAAGGCGACGTAGACGAACCCGGCCCAGGTGTGGACATAGGTAAAGTCGACCACCCACAGGGCGTTGGGCCGGCTGACGCGGAACTCGCGGTTGACCTTGTCGAGCGGGCATGGCGCCTTCGGGTTGCTGACGGTAGTGACCGTCGTCTTGCCCCGCCGAACGCCTGCCAGCCCCATGGTCCGCATCAGCCGCTCCACGGTGCACTTGGCTACAGCGATGCCTTCGCGCCGCAACTGGTGCCAGACCTTGCGCGTGCCATAGAGGCCGACCCGAAGGGCGGCGAAGCCAACCTGTTCTCATGGACACGCTTGATGTCTTCCATGAGATCGTCGTCCCGCTGGGCACGGGCAGGACGCCTTCCGGGATCGGCAAGGCGGGCAGCATGTTCGTGATAGGAGGACGGGGCGACCGCCAGTTCGCGGCAGATCGGCTCGATACCCAGTTCACCCCGGTGAGCGTCGATGAACGACATCACCATTTGCCGTGGCGGTCGAGCTCCGCCTGAGCAAAATATGCCGAGGCCTTACGCAAGATCTCGTTGGCCCGGCGAAGCTCCTTCACCTCGCGCTCCAGCGCCTTGACCCGATCCCGGTCACTGGCGGCCTGCGCCGCTGGTCCCGCTCGTCGGCTCGCCTCCTCGCGGCACCAGCGGCGCAGCGTCTCGGTCGTGCAGCCGACCTTTCCGGCAATCGAGGTCATTGCCGCCCACTCTGACGGATAATCTCCCCGATGCTCCTCCACCATCCGTACCGCACGGTCGCGAAACTCAGGCGAAAACTTGTTCCTTGTAGCGCTCATTGTGGCTCCTTCTCACAAATAGGAGCCTCCGGAAAACCCGGGACGCTTCAGTCAAGTGATTGCGCCGTTTCTTTTATGGACCGCTATACGGCGTTAGGGCTACCCGAGGAACCGACAGCGCTCATCGATTGCAGCGGAGATCATTTTATATTCCTCGCTGCCTTGAAGCAACTGATAAGAGAAATCGAAGAATCTCCGCGTCAGTTGGCGAACTTCCGCACTCTGGTCCAAGGGATCCGAGTTGCGGAAAAATGATGGTTTCAGTTGGAAGCTATGCTGGTGGATGGGCTTGTCTGTGACACCGTGGTGTGACACTGTGGCCAAGTTACAGGACTGAAACTCAGCAGAAACGCGTGGTTGTGGTGAAAGCGGGAAGAAATCCTGCCGGGCCCACCAGGCGGAAAGTCCCATCGCCGCATTTGCGCTTGCGCGAAAGCTTCGGCGAACCTAATGGCCGGCCCGGTTCGGGGAGTAGCGCAGCCCGGTAGCGCGCCTGCTTTGGGAGCAGGATGTCGCAGGTTCGAATCCTGTCTCCCCGACCATTTTCCTTTTACCCACTTTCCCTGTGACGACGGGTCAGCAGGCCCCGCGTCAGTTGCGCTGGACAAGTTCCTTGTTCACCGCAAGCGCGACCAGTGTCAGGACAGCGCCCGACAGCAGATAGCCGCCTGCCGCGATCAGGCCGAAGTTGCTTGCCAGCAGAAGGGCTGCAAGCGGCGCGAAACCGGCGCCGAACAGCCAGGCAAGGTCAGATGTCAGGGCAGACGCGGTATAACGTGCATCGCCCGAGAAGTTCGCCGCGACCGCGCCCGAGCTTTGCCCGAAGGCAAGGCCCAGCAACACGAAGCCGATCACCATGAACACGATCTCGCCCACCATCCCGGCATCGAGCAACTGCGGCGCGAAACCGCTGAACACCGCGATCACCGCCGCCGAAACGCCGAGCAGCGTTCGCCGGCCATAGCGGTCGGCCAGTGTCCCCGATGCGATGATCGCAAGAATGCCGACAAAACCGGCGAACATTTCGATCAGCAGGAAGGTCGACGGCACTTCGCGCGTGAACAGGAAAATCCACGAAAGCGGAAACACCGTAACCATGTGGAACAGCGCGAAACTTGCCAGCGGAGCGAAGGCGCCGATCACGATGCTGCGGCCTTCGGCGCGAATCGTCTGCAGCACCGGCGCGGGCTGGAGATCCTTACGTTCGAACAGCCGCTTGTAATCGTCCGTCGTCACGATGCGCAGCCGGGCGAACAGCGCAACGACGTTGATCGCGAAGGCGACGAAGAACGGATAACGCCAGCCCCAGTCAAGGAAATCGGCGGCAGACAGCGTTGCGGTAAAATAGGCGAAAAGCCCGCTGGCCACCACCAGCCCGATCGGCGCGCCAAGCTGCGGGATCATCGCATACCAGCCGCGCTTGTCCTCCGGCGCGTTGAGCGCAAGCAGCGAGGCGAGCCCGTCCCATGCACCGCCCAGCGCGAAGCCCTGCCCAAGGCGCAGGATCGCCAGCAAGATCGCAGCACTGATGCCCAGCGTCTCGTAACCCGGCAGAAACGCCATCGCCGCGGTCGACCCGCCCAGCAGGAACAATGCGACCGTCAGCTTGGCGGCGCGGCCCTGGTGCCTGTCTATCGCCATGAACACAAGGCTGCCCACCGGACGCGCGATGAAGGCCAGCGCGAAGATGCCGAACGACCAGATCGTGCCGGTCAGCCGGTCGACGAAAGGAAACACAAGTTGCGGAAACACCAGCACAGACGCGATGGCGAATACGAAGAAATCGAAGAATTCCGACGTGCGGCCGATGATCACGCCAATAGCAATCTCGCCCGGGCCGACCGCGGGATGCCCGCCGGCGCGCGTGTTCCGACCGACCAAATCGGTGTCCATCGCGTTTCCTGCACTCATTCGATCAAGTCTCCAGCAAATCCGGCACGCGCGAAAGGGATGGTCCGCGCCTTTGCGGCAGGTCCACGGCCTGCATTGTTGCGGCCGTTAAGACCGTGCCGCACATTTTGACATAGGACAAAATGTCCAATGTTGCATCGCAACAACCGAAGCTAGGCGGCGGGCCATGAAGATCCCACCGTTCAAAGGAACGTGGTCCCGCATGCGTGCGGGTGCCGCGTTGGCCGGCCTTTTCCCGCTGCTTGGCGGATGCAGCGCCGTGGTGCTCAACCCGTCGGGCGACGTCGCTTCGCAACAGGCCGACCTGGTGATCATCGCCACGGTCCTGATGTTGCTGATCATCGTGCCGGTCATGACGCTGACCGTGCTGTTCGCACGGAAGTATCGCGCATCGAACACAGAGGCCGAGTACGAGCCCGATTGGGAGCATTCCACCCAGCTGGAACTGGTGATCTGGTCGGCCCCGCTGCTGATCATCATCGCGCTGGGCGCGGTGACGTGGACCGGCACGCACAAGCTCGATCCGTATCATCCGATCGACCGCCTAAGCGCCGGCAAACCCGTTCCCGCGGGCGTTACCCCGCTTGAGGTCGACGTGGTGGCGATGGACTGGAAGTGGCTGTTTATCTACCCGCAATACGGCGTCGCGACGGTCAACGACCTGGCGGCTCCGGTGGACCGGCCGATCCGCTTCCGCCTGACCGCCTCCACGGTGATGACGGACTTCTATATCCCCGCGCTGGCCGGCCAGATCTATGCGATGCCCAGCATGGAGACGCAGCTCAACGCCGTGATCAACAAGCCCGGCGTCTATGACGGGTTCAACGCCAACTATTCGGGCGATGGCTTCAACTGGATGAAGTTCAAGTTCCACGGTCTTTCGGACGCGGGCTTCGATCAGTGGATCGGCCAGGCCAGGGATTCGGGCAAGACGCTTGACCGGATGGGCTATCTGCAACTCGACAAGCCGAGCAAGGCAGTGCCGATCATGCGCTTCGGCAATGTTGCGCCCAACCTTTACCAGCTGGCGCTCAACAACTGCATGAAGCCGGGAACGCCCTGTGTCGCCAACCAGATGCTGAAGAACAAGGCGACGGCTGCGGGCGTAAATCCCGAGTCCGCGGCAAATGCAACGGATTCGGCAATGAGCGCGAAGATGGCAGGCCACGGTGCAGGCGCGATGGCCGATTCGCGCTCCGATGCGCATACGCCCGGCCCGTTGCGCGGCGCGGGCCTGACCCCACCGAACGCACGCCCCGATCGCGACGTGATGGCCGAAGCGGCGCCCGAACCGCACGCACCGTCCAGCCTCTGACGCCCAGTTCCAACGGAAGATCCCGCAATGCCCGACACTCCCCTTCCCTATACCGGCTGGCTTTTCGGCCGCCTGTCACTCGCGGCGCTGCCGCTAAACGTGCCAATCGTCATGGGCACGTTCGTGGTCGTCGCGCTGGGCGCGATCGCGGTGCTTGGCGCACTCACGTATTTCCGCCTTTGGGGAATGCTGTGGCGCGACTGGTTCACGTCCGTCGACCACAAGAAGATCGGCGTGATGTACATCGTGCTGTCGTTGATCATGCTGCTGCGCGGCTTTGCCGACGCGCTGATGATGCGCGCCCAGCAGGCGATCTCGTTCGGTTCGAACAACGGCTATCTGCCGCCAGAACACTATGACCAGATCTTCACCGCGCACGGCGTGATCATGATCTTTTTCGTCGCCATGCCGATGGTGGTGGGGCTGATGAACCTGGTCGTGCCGTTGCAGATCGGCGCGCGCGACGTTTCATTCCCGTGGCTCAACAACTTTTCGTTCTGGATGACCGTTTCGGGCGCGGTGCTGACGATGATATCCCTGTTCATCGGCAGCTATTCCACCGCCGGATGGCTGGCGATGGCACCATTTTCCGGCCTTCAGGCAAGCCCGGGTGTTGGTGTCGACTACTATGTCTGGGGCTTGCAGATCGCGGGCCTTGGCACCCTGCTTTCAGGCGTGAACTTCGTCGCCACGATCCTGCGGATGCGGGCACCGGGGATGACGATGATGAAGATGCCGGTCTTTACCTGGACCGCGCTGTGCACCAACGTCCTGATCGTTGCGATCTTCCCGATCCTGACGGTGACGCTGGCGCTGTTGGGGCTCGATCGCACGCTGGGCACGCAATTCTTCACCAACGTGAAGGGCGGCAACCCGATGATGTATGTCAACCTCATCTGGATCTGGGGCCACCCGGAGGTTTACGTCCTGATCCTGCCGATCTTCGGCGTCTATTCCGAAGTGACGGCCACGTTCTGCCGCAAGCCGCTGTTTGGCTATACCTCGATGGTTTACGCCACCATCGTCATCACGATCCTGTCCTATGTCGTGTGGCTGCACCACTTCTTCACGATGGGGTCGGGCGCCAGCGTCAATTCGTTCTTCGGCATCACCACGATGATCATCTCGATCCCGACGGGCGCGAAGATGTTCAACTGGCTGTTCACGATCTATCGCGGCCGGGTCCGCTATGAACTGCCGATGATGTGGACGCTGGCGTTCATGCTGACATTCGTGATCGGCGGGATGACGGGCGTGCTGCTGGCGGTTCCGCCGGCCGACTTTGTGCTCCACAATTCGCTGTTCCTGATCGCGCACTTCCATAACGTGATTATCGGCGGCGTGTTGTTCGGGGCGTTCGCGGCCATCAATTACTGGTTTCCCAAGGCGTTCGGTTTCAGGCTCGACAGCAAGTGGGGCAAGCGGTCGTTCTGGCTGTGGGTTTCGGGCTTCTATTTCGCCTTCATGCCACTTTACGTGCTGGGCCTGATGGGGGTCACGCGCCGCCTGTCGCATTTCGACAATCCGGCCTATCAGATCTGGTTCGAGATTGCTGCCTTCGGCGCGCTGCTGATCGCCGGCGGAATTGCCTGCATGGTCATCCAGATCCTGGTGTCGATCCGCAATCGCAAGGAACTGGCCGATACCACCGGCGATCCGTGGGACGGCCGCACGCTGGAATGGGCCACATCCTCTCCGCCGCCGGCCTATAACTTTGCCTTCACGCCGGTGGTCCACAGCCGCGACGCATGGTGGGACATGAAGCGCAACGGCTATGTCCGGCCCACCAGCGGTTTCGAGCCGATCCACATGCCGAAGAATTCGGCCACCGGCATGATCATCGCCGGGCTTGGCCTGGCCTTCGGCTTCGGCATGGTGTGGCACATCTGGTGGATGGCGGCGGGCGGCCTGTTCGCGATGGCGGCAACCGGCATCGGCCACACCTTCAACTATGCGCGCGACTTCTACATCCCGGCCAAACAGGTCAGCGACGTTGAAGGCGAACGCACCCGCAAACTCTCGGCCCAAGCGGCCTGACCCGCATGAGGACCGGATCGGAAACGATGGACGCACAAAGCTATTTCGACGGCGACCGGCCGCTTTACCACCTGCCGGAAGAGCCGCACCACGCGGAAGGCCACAGCACAATGCTGGGCTTCTGGATCTACCTGATGAGCGACTGCCTGCTGTTCGCGGGGCTGTTCGCCACATATGCGGTTCTGGACCACTCGTTCGCCGGCGGACCGGGTCCGAAGCAGTTGTTCGAACTGCCGCTGGTGGCGCTCAACACGGCGATGCTGCTGTTCTCTTCGATCACCTATGGCTTCGCGATGCTGGTGATGGAGCAGAACAAGAAAGGCGCGACGCTGGCCTGGCTGGCCATAACCGGCCTGTTCGGGCTCGCCTTCCTTTCGATCGAGATGCACGAATTCGCCGGAATGATTGCCGAAGGGGCCACCCCGCAATCGAGCGCGTTCCTTTCCGCGTTCTTCACGCTTGTCGGCACGCACGGGTTGCACGTTACCGTCGGCTCGATCTGGCTGGTCACGCTGATGTCGCAGGTCGCGCGCTTCGGGCTTACGTCCGCGAACAAGCGACGTCTGATGTGCCTTTCGCTGTTCTGGCACTTCCTCGACATCGTCTGGATCGGCGTTTTCACCTTCGTTTACCTGATGGGAGTCCTCGGATGAGCACCGCCCCCGCACCGCACGATCATTCCAACGGACACGGTGATCACCTCGATAACGCGCCCCACGGTTCGTTCGGCGGCTACATGACCGGTTTCCTCCTGTCGGTGATCCTTACCGCGATCCCGTTTGCGCTGGTGATGACGGGCACGCTGGACAAGAACGTCACGCTGATCCTGATCCTTGCCATGGCGATTGTGCAGATCTTCGTCCACATGGTCTATTTCCTGCACATGAACATGAAGGTGGAGGACGGCTGGTCCATGCTCGCGCTGATCTTCACGGTGGTATTCGTCGTGATCACCCTCGCCGGGTCGATGTGGGTTCTTTACCACATGAACGATAACATGATGCCGATGACCCCGGTGGCCTCTTCTTCCGCCGGGATGACCGGCTGACGCGGTGCCGACAACGGCGGACACCGGGCACAGGAAGGGAATCGTCCTCCCCCTGGCGTTTGCGCTGGTGCTGTTCGCGGGGTTCATGACGCTGGGCGTATGGCAGGTCCATCGCCTCGCGTGGAAAGAGGCGCTGATCGCGCGCGTGGATGCGCGCCTTGCTGCGTCCCCCGTGCCCGCGCCCGGGCCGGACGAATGGGCGGCGGTCAACCGGACCCGCAGCGAATACCGCCGCGTCAGCGTGACCGGGCACTTCGCGACGGTCCGCCCGGCGCTGGTCCAGGCCGCAACGCGGCTGGGCGGCGGATTCTGGGTGATGGCGCCGTTCGACGATGACCGCGGCTTTACCGTCCTTGTGAACCGCGGCTTCGTGCCGGACCGCAAGACGGGCGCCGCGCCCCCTCCATCCGGCAAGCGCACGATAACCGGGCTGTTGCGCATTACCGAACCCGACGGCGGCTTCCTGCAATCGAACCAGCCAGCGGCCGACCGCTGGTTCTCACGCGATATCGCGGCAATCGCCAGGACGCGCGGCCTTGGCAGGACCGCGCCCTATTTCATCGATGCAGACGCGGCGGGAATCGATAACGGAAAAGTGGCCGGGCAGCCCGTGGGCGGACTGACCGTTACCCGGTTTCCCAACAGTCATCTTTCCTATGCGATAACGTGGTTCGTGCTGGCGGCGATGAGCCTTGCCGGCGCGGCATGGTTGATCCGCGAGCGGGTTCGTCCAACAAGGGGGTGATGGCAAACCGCCCTTCATACCCTGCCCAGGGCAGCAGCGCGCTGTCCGACCACGCCGTAGAACCCAGCGGCACCGCCAACATGCGCCAGCTTATTGCATTGCGCTGGCTGGCAGTGATCGGCCAGTTCGTAACCATCATGATCGTCCACCACGGCATGGACGTGCAATTGCCGCTGTACCGGATGCTGGCGATCGTCCTGGGACTGGTGACGCTGAACCTGATCAGCATGTTCAGCCTGCGCAACGGGCTGGAGGTCGGCAACAGCGAACTGTTCTTCGAACTCACAATAGACGTCGCCGCGCTCACCGGCCTTCTCTATCTCAGCGGCGGGGCGACCAACCCGTTTATCTGGCTGTTCCTGCTGCAAGTCGCCCTGGGGGCGATCCTGTTGAAGCCCTGGTCGACCTGGGCGATCGTTCTGTTCACGTCCGCGTGCTTTGTGTTCCTTCTGGTCACGCACGAACCGCTGGTGCTACCGCCCGAATTCACGATCGGGCTGTTCGACCTGTATATTTTCGGCGCGCTGACCAGTTTCGTGATTATCGCGGTGCTGCTGGTGCTGTTCATCACGCGCATAAACGCCAACGTGCGCGCAGGCGACGCGCGCCTTGCCGCGATGCGGCAGCAAGCGGCGGAAGAAGACCACATCGTGCGCATGGGCCTGCTGGCCACCGGCGCCGCGCACGAACTTGGCACGCCGCTCGCCTCGCTTTCGGTGATCGCCAACGACTGGAGCCACCGCGAAGACCTGCTTGCGCTTCGCGATCTGCCCGAAGAGGTGGAGGACGTGCGCGTGGCGGTGGAGCGTTGCAAGACGATTGTCGGCGGCATCCTGATGTCGGCCGGCGAAGCGCGGGGCGAAAAAACCGCCGTCACGACGCTTGTCCAATTCCTTCAGGATATCGTGGGCGAATGGCAGGACCGCGTCGATCCGGAAATGCTGCGCTTTTCCAACCGCATCGATGGCGACGTGCGCATCGTCTCGGATGCGGCGCTGAAGCAGGTCATCTGGAATATATTCGACAATGCCTACGAAGCTTCGGGCGCGCCGGCCACGATGACCGCACAGCGCATGGCAGGCGACCTGGTATTGACGGTGCGCGACAGTGGCCCGGGCTTTGCAGCAGACATTCTGGAAGACTTCGGAAAACCCTATCGATCCACCAAGCAGCGCCGCGGCGGCGGGCTGGGATTGTTTCTTGTCGTCAACGTCATGCGCAAGCTGGGCGGGCAAGCGACCGCGCGCAACGAACCCTTCGGCGGCGCAACCGTTGAACTGACCTTGCCCATTGAAGCCATCGAATGGCATGGTGACAGGCAGCAATGACCCGGAAGACCCTGCTGATCGTCGAAGACGATGCCGACCTGGCCCGAACGCTCAAGCGGTCGTTCGAACGCAGGGATTACGCCGTCGCGCTCGCGTCCAGCCCGGCAGAAGTCGATGCCTTCATTGCTGCGCGGACCGGCGGGGAAGCTCCGGATTTCGCGCTGGTGGACCTGAAGCTGGGCACAGAATCGGGCCTTGGCTGCGTAAAGGCGCTGGCAGAACATTCGGGCGATACGGTGATCGTGGTGCTGACAGGCTATGCCAGCATCGCCACGGCGGTCGAGGCGATCAAGCTGGGGGCCAGCAACTATCTTCCCAAGCCTGCGAACAGCGACGACATAGAAGCCGCCTTCGGACGGACACAGGCGGATACGACCGTCGAAATCGGGACACGGCAAACGCGGTCGGTGAAGACCGTGGAATGGGAACATATCCACGAAACGCTTGCCGCCACGGGCTTCAACATCTCCGAAACCGCGCGCAGGCTGGGCATGCACCGCCGCACGCTGGCACGGAAGCTGGAAAAGCGACAGATCAAATAGGGCGCTCTAGGCCGCCACCTGATCGTCCGCGCGCAGCATCTTCAACAGACCCCAGGCGATCATCAGCAGGACCAGCGCGAAGGGAAGCCCCGTCACGATCGCCGCCGTCTGCAACGCGCCCAGTCCGCCAGCCCAAAGCAAGGCCCCTGCCAATGCGCCCATGGCTACCGCCCAGGTCACCCGGTGGACGAAGCCCGCGTGGCTGTGCCCGCCCGATGCGATCATCGCGGTAACCAGCGCGCCCGAATCCGCGGAAGTTACGAAAAAGGTCGCCACGATAACGATCGCCAGCGCGGAAACAGGCCCGGTCAGCGGATAGTGGTGCAGGAACGCGAACAAGGCATCGGACATGCTGGAATCGACCGCTTGCGACAGCCCGCCGTTGCCGAACAGTTCGATATACAGCGCGCTGTCACCAAAAATGGTCATCCAAGCAAACGTGAACAGCGAGGGCACCAGCAGCACGCCGCCGACAAATTCGCGAACCGTGCGCCCATAGGATATGCGCGCGATGAAAATACCCACGAACGGCGACCAGCTGATCCACCACGCGTAATAGAACATCGTCCAGCTGCTCTGCCAGTCGGTGTCGGTATAGCTTGCGGTCCATGTCGACAGATAGACGAACCGCTGCATGTAATAGCCGATGTTCTGCACGAAGGCGTCTAGCAGGAACACGGTCGGCCCCAGGACAAGGACGAATACCGCCAGCGCGACGGCCAGCGCCATGTTGATTTCCGACAGGCGGCGGATTCCCTTGTCCAGACCCAGTGCGACCGAAATCGTCGCCAGCCCGGTAATCACCACGATCACGATTGCTTCGACCGCGCCGTTGGCGGGTATGCCCGCAACCAGTGCCAGCCCCGCCGTGATCTGCGACGCGCCGAAGCCGAGCGATGCAGCAACACCACAAACCGTCGCTGTTATCGCGAGAACGTCTATCAGGTCGACAGCGAGCGAAGGGATGCGCGGGAAAGCGACGTTCAGGAACGCACCGATGCTCAACGACCGGCCGCGATTATAAGCCACGTAACCAAGGCCAAGGCCGATGACGGCATAGATTCCCCAGGCGTGCAGTCCCCAGTGCAGGAATGTCAGCCCCATCGCGTGCTGGGCGTTGCCTGCAAGGCCGCGCGGCAACACGGCGTCGGGATTGGAAAACGCGGTCGCCGGGGGATGGGAGAAATGGGTCACCGGTTCGGCCACGCCATAGAACAGCAGGCCGATCCCCATGCCGGCGCTGAACAGCATCGCGAACCATGTCGCCAGCCCGTATTGCGGTACCGCGTCGCGCCCGCCCAGCCGGATCCGCCCGAGGCGCGTAACCGCCATGATCGCGCAGCAGCCCAGCAGGATATTGGCGACCATCACCAGCAACCAGCCGAAGTTCCGCGTGGCAAACAGTTGAATCTGGCCGAACCGTTCGGCCGCGACGCTGGCATTGAGCAGGGCAAAGGCGATCAGCACGCCGATCGCCGCGATCGCCCCGAAAAAAACGACAGGCTTGAAATTGTCCCCGCCATCGACGCCAGCGCCCGGTTGACTTGCCACCCTTCAAAACCCCTGTAAGTAAAAAAATCGAACTAGTTACAATAGTAAATAGTCACAAGTTAACTCTATCACGCGAAAAATATGTATAAATAAACATTACTTATGTATGCTTACGAATACATCTTCGCTGTATCGCCATGATTTATGCATTAACGTGACTGTTGTCACTATGCAACGCATTGATCTTCTTTCAGCGAATCCGGAAAGTGCCGCTGGATATCGATTAGCAACTCTGATAGCGAACCTTTTCCAACGGAGGGAACTTTCCGGGCCTGTGCGCTTTCTTTGCCGTTTCGGCGCCGCCGAAGCGTGCGAAAGCGCTGCCGCGTTGCTGGCGCCCGTCCCTTCATGCCAGTGGAACAGACAGGGGACCACACAGATGCTGAAATCCTTGAGCGGCGCGTCGATCGGCGCGCTGGCCATCGCGATCGTTACGCCCGCCCACGCACAGGCCCAACAGGCGCCAAAACCGGCCGGCGGCATTCAGGCGATCATCGTTACCGCAACCAAGCGCACCGAAGACCTGCAAGACGTTCCGCTTTCCGTGAACGCCATGGGCGAGCAGGAACTGGACAACCTCGGCGTCAAGACGTTCGACGATTATCTTGCCCAGCTTCCGAACGTGACGGCCGGCGGCAGCGGTCCGGGCCAGAACACGATCTACATCCGCGGCCTTGCCTCGACCACGCCGAACCTGACGACCGCGGGCGTTGCCGGCCTTGCCCCCAACGTCGCGCTATATCTGGATGACCAGCCGATCTCACAGCCCGGACGCAACCTTGACGTCTATGCCGCCGATCTTCAGCGCATCGAGGTTCTTTCCGGCCCGCAGGGCACGCTGTTCGGCGCAAGCTCGCAGGCGGGCGTGGTCCGCCTGATCACCAACAAGCCCAGCCTTTCCGGCCTGGATGCATCGTTCAAGGGTGAAACCTCGTTCACCAAGCACGGTGCCGCCAGCTACAAGGCGGAAGGCATGATCAACCTGCCGGTGACGAACAACCTGGCGCTGCGCGCGGTTGTCTATCTCGATCACCAGGGCGGTTATATCGACAACGTGCACGGCACCCGCAGCGTTGCCGACAGCGCGCGTTTCCGCCCGGCGGGAACGGTCCGTTACAACGGCGTGCCGGTGAGTACGGGCCGCGCCGGCTTCCAGGCAGGTGCCGACCTTTCGAACGTGAACTTCATCCAGGCCGACAACGGCGGACTGGTGCAGGACAACTTCAACGGGACCGAATATGCCGGCTTCCGCGCATCGGCGCTGTGGGAATTCGCGCCCGACTGGAAGCTGACGATCGAGCATACGCGCCAGAGCATCAATTCGGACGGCGTGTTCTTCGTCGACCCGACGCTGGGCATGGACAACCCCTCGGTCCAGCAGTTCGAGAACAACCGCCTCGACGATAACTTCTCGAACACCAGCTGGACGCTTGAAGGGCGGCTTGCCGCGCTCGATATCGTCTATACGGGCGCTTACACCGACCGCGAAACGACGCAGCGGGTGGATTACACCGATTACCTCTTCGTCGGTCAGTACCTGCCCTATTACATCTGCGACGGTTCGGTGACCTATCCGGGTGCCGCCGATCCCAGCGGCACGTGCCAGGCGCCGAACCTCTATGTGAACTCCAAGTCTGATGCGACGGTGTTCACCCAGGAATTCCGCGTCAACACGCCTGACGACAAGCGCATCCGCCTGACCGCGGGCGCGTTCTATTCGAAGTCGATCCTGAAGGAACGCAACGACTTCACCTATCCGGGAAGCGTGCAGGCCCAGCCGTTCGGCCCCTTCGCGCCGAACTATCCGTTCCCCGGCGTTTACCAGAGCGATCCCGGCCCGTTCCCGGCGGGCGTGATCTTCCGCAACGACGTGAAGCGCACGGACGAACAGTTCGGCCTGTTCGGTGAACTTTCGCTCGACATCGTTCCCGATGTGCTGACGATCACTGGCGGCGCGCGCTATTACGACGTGAAGGTCGATCTTGCGGGCACGGCCAACGGCAGCTTCTGCAACAGCGGCGCGGCCACGGACCAGAACGCCTATGGCACCAACATCTCCGATCTCTATGACGGCGATGGCCAGTACACCTTCATCGGCAGCTGCAATCCGGCGCTTCGCCAGACCTTCACGCAGGGCCAGTCGATTTCCGACATCATGGCGGCGGGGCTGAACGCGTCGCAGGCGGCGCAGGTGTTCAACGCGCTCAGCGCACCGGACAAGGCGCGCACCAAGGGCACGATCTTCAAGGGCACGATCACTTTCACGCCCACCGAAGACGTGATGCTTTATGCCACCTATTCGGAAGGTTTCCGTCCCGGCCTGCTCAATCGTCCGGGTGGGGCGCAGGGACCAAACGGCTATACCGTGCCCTTCGCGCTCGATACCGATACGGTGCAGAACTATGAATTCGGGTGGAAAACCGAACTGCTCGACCGGCAGCTGCGCTTCAACGCCAGCGCGTTCTATGTCGACATCAAGCGGTTGCAGACCACGATCTTCGATCCCAGCATCGTCAACCTGTTCTTCTCGGACAATGCGGCGAATGCGCGCATCTATGGCATCGAAGGCGACTTTACCGTTGCGCCCTATGCGATGCCGGGCCTGACCGTTGCCGGGGCGTTCTCGTTCCTGGACACGAAGATCACAGACGTCCTCTTGCCCACCAACGACGTGCACACGGGCGACAGCCTTGCTTATGCGCCCGCGTTCCAGGGCAACCTGCGCGTCCGCTACGAATGGGATCTGGGCGATACCGGCATGACCGCGCACGTGATGCCGCAGGTTTCGCATTCCTCGTCGAAATACACCGACATCATCGACATCAACCGCCTGAAGCTGGCTGGTTACACGACGTTCAACCTGTCGGTGGGTATCGACAAGGACCAGTGGTCGCTTGAACTCTATGGCCAGAACCTGACGGACAAGCGGGCCGAGGTCGCGGGCACCTTCGTGAACGACCGTCCGCGCATCACCATCAACCGTCCGCTGACGGTCGGTCTGCGCGCGTCGTTCAAATATTGATCGTATCCACCTGACTCGCGCGGCGGGCGGGGCTTTCGGGCCGCGTCCGCCGCGTCTGTTTCGAAATCCCGTCAATCTATGGCATTAGAGGTGCGATGGCTGTCAGCGACGATACCCGGGCGCCGGACCTGAAGTCCGCGCAGGATGCGCTGCAGGCCGGGAATTTTTCCGGCGGCCTTGCCCGTGCCGAACACATTCTGAAGCGCGACCCCGGCGATGCAGAGGCGCTTTACCTCGCCGCTGTCGCCTGCCGTTATCTCCAGCATCACGATACCGCGCACGAATACCTTGCGCGCCTCCATTCCGTATCGCCCGAATATGGCCGGGCATGGCAGGAAAACGGGCATCTCGCCCGCGCGGAAGGCGATGCCGACACGGCCATTGCCGCCTATGCCCGCGCCTGCCGCTTCAATCCCGTACTGGAAGCAAGCTGGCGCGCGCAGGCCGACCTCCTTGCCGCATCGGGCCGCACCGCAGAGGCAGATGCCGCCCGTGCGCAGGCCGATCGCATCGCAGCCATGCCGGTGGAGCTGGTGGCCGTCAGCAACCACCTGCACGAAGGCAGGCTTCTGCGTGCCGAGGAAATCTGCCGCCATTACCTGCGCGGCCATCCCCGCGACATAGAGGGCATGCGCCTGCTGGCGGAAATCGGCAGCCGGTTCGGCGTACTGGAAGACGCCGAGTTCCTGCTGGAAAGCGCGGTGGCCTTCGCGCCGGACAACATCCAGCTTCGGCTCGATTACATCCAGGTGCTGCGCAAGCGACAAAAGTTCACCCGCGCGCGCGAAGAAGCGGAAGCGCTTTACCGAAGAGACCCCGACAACCCGCTGTTCCAGTCGCACCTCGCCATCGAATCCATGCAGACGGGCGATTACAATCGCGCGTTCGGCCTGTTCGACGCGGTGCTGGAAAAGCTGCCGTCAGACCCTGCGACGCTCACCTCCAGGGGCCATGCGCTGAAGACTACGGGCCGCGAAGAGGACGCGGTCAGCTCGTATCGCGCGGCGGCGGCCGCAAGACCCGATCACGGCGATGCGTGGTATGCGCTGGCGAACCTGAAAACCTATCGCTTTACCGACAGCGAAATCGCAACGATGCGCGAACAGGCGGAACGGCCTGACATCGCCTTCATGGACCGCGTTCACCTGTCCTTCGCACTGGGCAAGGCACTGGAAGACCGCGGCGAATATGCGGGATCGTTCCGGCACTACGACCAGGGCAATGCGCTGAAGCGCAAGCAGACCCGTTACGATGCCGACCGGATGACCGAGGAACTGAAGGCGCAGGCGCAATGGTGCACGCCGGAGCTGTTCGAACGGCACGCCGGAATGGGGCACGACGCCCCCGATCCGATCTTCATCCTTGGCCTGCCGCGCGCGGGATCGACGCTGCTCGAACAGATCCTCGCCTCTCACAGCCAGGTCGACGGAACGCTCGAACTTCCCAACATACTGGCACTGGCGCACAAACTGCGCGGGCGCCGCGCCGGGCAGTCGCTCTATCCGCAAGTGCTTCACGATCTTGGCGCGGAACAGCTGACGGCAATGGGCCGCGACTATATCGAGAACACGCGCATCCACCGCCGGGGCGCCCCCTTCTTCATCGACAAGATGCCGAACAATTTCCGGCACATCGGCCTGATCCACCTGATCCTGCCGAATGCGAAAATCATCGATGCGCGCCGCGCGCCGCTCGATTGCTGCTTTTCGGGCTTCAAGCAGCTTTTCGCCGAAGGACAGGAATTCACATACGGGCTGACGGAAGTGGGCCGCTATTACGCTGATTACGTCGACCTGATGCTGCACTGGGACAATGTGCTGCCCGGCAAGGTGCTGCGCGTGCAGCATGAAGACGTGCTGGACGACCTTGAAGGACAGGTCCGCCGCATGCTCGATTTTCTCGGCCTGCCCTTCGAACAGGCATGCCTCGATTTCCACCGCACCGAACGGGCGGTGCGCACTGCCAGTTCGCAACAGGTGCGGCAACCGCTCAACCGCTCGGGCGTGGGCGCGTGGATTCCCTATGACGAATGGCTCGGCCCGTTGCGCGATGCACTGGCGTCGTCGTGGGCCGGGATGGACAAAGCAATCGATGGAGAAGGACTCATTGGCTGAAGCCGCGATAGAAGAACAGGGCGGGCCACCGGGTCTGAACAATGTCGAGAAACTTTCTGGCCAGAGCCTGAGCGCCGGAATGATCGGCAACGTGCTCGAATGGTACGACTTCGGGCTTTACGGTTATCTCGCGCCGATGATCGGCGCCCTGTTCTTCCCGTCCGCGAACCCGATTGCCTCGCTGATCGGCGCTTATGGCGGGTTTGCCATCGGCTTTGCGGTCCGCCCCATCGGCGGCGCGGTGCTGGGCCATCTTGGCGACAGGATCGGCCGACAGACCGTGCTGGTCGCCTCGGTAGTCCTGATGGGCGGCGCGACGACGCTGATCGGCTTCCTGCCCACCTATGACCAGATCGGGATCTGGGCACCGATCCTGCTTCTGCTGATCCGCCTGTTCCAGGGTTTCTCGGTCGGCGGCGAATTTACCGGGTCGGTTACCTACCTTGTCGAAACCGCGCCGATGCACCGGCGCGGGTTTGCCGGAAGCTTCGCGAACATCGGTTCCACCGCGGGTTACCTGCTTGCCGCAGCGCTTGCCGCGGGCACCGTGATGCTGACCAAGGCCCACCCCGAATACCCGTGGATCTGGCGCGTGCCATTTATCGCTGGCGGTCTGCTTGCCGTCCTTGCCTACTGGATGCGCGCAAGGCTGACGCATACCGGGTTCGAACCCGACATTCCCGAGGAAGGCGAAGAACACGAACTGCCAATGAAGCAAGCCTTTACCCAGGCTCCGCGCGCCATGATCCTGGCAGTCATCTTCACCTGGGGATACGGCGTTGCGGACTATCTGGCGCTGGTTTTCCTGCCCACTTACGCCAGCAGTTTCGGCGCGGTCGATCATGGTGCGGCGTTGACGATCAACACCTTTTCGCAGGCCGCGGCCATTATCGTCATTCCGCTGGCAGGCTGGCTGACAGACCATGCGCTGCGCCGGCGATCGATGCTGATCCTTGCGTTCGCCCTTATCTTCTTCACATCGGTGACCGTGTTCGAGCTGGCCGCCGGGCCGGGCCTGATGCGCTTTGCCGTCGCGCAGGTCGCCTTCGCGGTGTTCCTGGGCATGATCATGGGCACCGCGCCGGCCATGCTGGCAGAGCTGTTCCCGTCCCATTTCCGCATGACCGGCTATTCCATCGCCTTCAATATCGGCCTTGGCTTCGGCGGCGGCACCGCGCCGCTGATCGCGACCGCGCTGATTGACCTGACCGGGCACAACCTTGCGGCGGCGGGATACATGATGGTGGGCGCATTGATGTCCGTCGTCGCGCTGGCGCTGATGAAAGACCGCAGCCGCCAGCCGCTGCACTAGGCGGCGCGTCAGTCTATCGTGGTAACGTCGACCGCAACGCTGGTGCGTTGCGGTGCCGCGCCGATGAATACGCCGTCCACCGGCGCAACGTCGGCATAGTCGCGCCCCATCGCGACAACGATGTGGGATTCGCGGGCAAGGCAATCGTTGGTGGGATCGACACCGATCCACCCTGCCTTCTCGCCCGCCCAGACCGCGACCCATGCGTGCATCGCGTCCGCGCCGACCAGCCTTGGCCGTCCCGGCGGCGGCAAGGTACGCAGATATCCGCTGATATAGGCCGCCGGAATGCCGTGGCCGCGCAAACCCACGATCATAACGTGGGCGAAATCCTGGCAGACGCCGCTGCGTTCCTCGAAGGCTTCGTGCGGCATGGTGGTGCTGTCGGTCTTGCCGGGATCGTAGGCAAACGCTTCGTGGATCGCGTGCGCCAGATGGCTCGCCGCCGCAACCACGCTGTCCGAATAGGAAATGCTGTGCGCGGCCCATGCGGTTATCGCGGCATCCGGCACGGCGATGCGCGATCCGAACAGGTATGGCACGGGCGAGAGGATCGAAAGGTCGCGCGATTGCAGCGCAAGACGCCTGATATCCTCGACACTGGGAATGTCCGCCGGCAGGTCCGGCGGGGTCACGTCGATCTCGAACGTGCCGGTCACGGTCAGATCCTTGACCGGATCGGCATATGCCATGGCATCGAGGTTCACCAGGTATGGGCCGCTGGTTCGCCGCACGTCTGCCGGTGACGGATCGACCGAAAGCGACTGGCGCAGCATCCGCTGGCCCGGCCATTCCACCGGGCGCAACCTGAGGTTGAGGCGCGCATCCCTGACGGGCGCCTGATACGACAACCTCGATTGATGGCGAACCGCGTATTTCATGCCAGGAACGTCGCGCCATCGCGGGCGGCCGGCGGGCCTTCCTGCAGGAAGAACCGTTCGCCAATCGCTTCGGAAACGCCACCAAGCAGCGAAACGGCGGTTTGCAGGTCTTTCGGGACCACGCTTTCGGCATCCAGCATTTCAATGTGCGCGGCAAACCTGCGCGCCAGCTTCAGCGGGGTTTCGGGCAATCCGTCATCCGTCAGCACAGGCAAGGCTTCAAGGTGTTCGACGATCCGCGCGGCCTGGAAGGAAAGCCCGCGCGGCTGTGCGGGGTCGAGCAGGACCACGTCGAGAACCGGGGCAATATACGGCATCGCCAGATAGCGGCTGCGATAGAGCGCCTGCGCGTCCGCAAGGTCCAGCAAGGCCGAAAGATCGTCGGCACTGGCGTGTCCGGGCACAAGCTCAAGCGTCGCCTGGGCGATCAGCGATGCCCGTTCAATCAGGATGCCAAGATCAAGGAAACGCCAGGCATCGGTCCGGTTCATGGTATCCGCCGTCAACCGGCCGATCGCGGAATACCGCTCCACCAGAACATCGGTGGCCTGCACCATCGATTCGGCGTGTCCGGGAAGGAATCCGGGGAACGGGCGATTGATCATCCGCCAGCTGTCGCGCCCCAGCCTGTCGCGCAGCAAAAGCGCGATCTGTTGGCCGCGGCGCGCAAGCGCGGCGACGGAACCTTGCGTTTCCCCAGCAAGCGCCAGTTGCGCGATCTCCAGCGGCGACCGTGTCCGTTGCGCGGTGGTAATCGCGCCCCAGCGCAGAAGCAGGCCGCACAGCCGGTCTATCGTGCTGTTTCCATCGGCATCGGCCTTCTTGTCCGCCTGCGCGGCGCTTGCCACGTCGAGCAAGGTGCGTACCGCGCGCACGGCCTGGTGCCCCCGTTCGCCATAGCGGCCCAGCCAGAACAGGTTGTCCGCGCTCTGGCTGGGGAGCAGCCCCACGGGGCGCCGAACCGGCGGCGCGACCAGCGTGGGCGCGGGTACCGATTGCGTCGGCGTGGCCGGATCGACCACGCACACATCGCTCGACAGGTCACCCAGCCCCATCAGCGACGTCCTGAGGTCGCCATGCTGCGAAACGCGCCCGAAGCCGCCGGGCAGCGTAACCCAGTTCCCGTCCGCATCGCGCGCAAGAAAAGCCCGCAGGGTGAACCCGCGCGGCCGCAAATGCCCGTCGGCAATACACGGCGTGGTGGACAGGCGGATGATCTCTTGCCCGCAATAATCCATGGGCCGCCGATTGATCGCCTCGATCAACGCGCGCCGTTCCTCTCCCCTGAATGTGCTGCCCGCACGCGTATGCCCGTCGTCCAGCCCTTCAACCGGCAGACGGTACGACGAACTGATTACCATGCGGTCCAGGCTGTCGATCACGTGCGCACGTTCGGCCTCGCCCCCGCACCACCACGTTGCGGCGTTGGGAAGCTTCAGCGGCCCGCCGGTGATGTGGCGCGAAAGCCGCGGCAGGAAAGCGGACATCGCGCGGGCTTCCACCACGCCGGCCCCCGGCCAGTTCGCCACCAGCACATCGCCTGTGGCACAGGCGGCAAGGAGGTTGGGCACCCCGATCCGCGAACGTGAATCGAAGTTCAAAGGATCGATGTCGCGCGTATTGATCCACCGCCACAGCGCATCGATCCGCTTCAGTCCGGCAATCGTGCGCACGAAGATGCGCCCGTCGCGCTCAACCAGGTCGCGCCCCTCCACCAGCGAAAAGCCAAGGTGCCGGGCAAGGTGCGCCTGTTCGGGATAGCTCTGGTTGAAGCGGCCGGGCGTAAGCAGGCCAATTCGCGGATCGGATCGGGCGGCACCGGCGGCGATGCCTTCGCGCAGGGCTTCATAGAAATCGGACTGTCTGCGCGCCCGGATGGAAGCCAGCAGACCGCCCGTCGCCCGCGTCAGCGCCAGCCGGTTTTCCAGCGCATAGCCTATGCCGATGGGCAGGCGCACCCGGTCTGCCAGGACGCGCCATTCGCCATCCGGCCCGCGCGCCAGATCGACCGAATAGACCCGCAGGAAATGTCCGCCCGCAGGCGGCATCCCCACCATCCGCCGCGCGAAATTCGGGCTGCCCGAAACGACCGCGGCGGGCAGGTGACCGTCGCGCACAAGCCTTTGGGGGCCGTAGATATCGGCAATCACGGTTTCCAGAAGGTCCGCGCGCTCGACAAGCGCGCCTTCGATCGTCGCCCATTCATCGGCCCCGATGATGATCGGAACCGGCCCCAGCGGCCACGGACGCTCCTGCTCGTCCCCCGTCAGGCGGAAGGCAAGGCCAAGGTCCGATACATGCCGGTCAAGATACGTCTGGACCCGCGTCAGATCTCCGTCGGCCTGCGCGGCGATGCCGGTAACGAAATCGCGCCACGCCGCTGCTGCCGGCCCGGTTGCGTCGGCATAGATATCGCCGCCCGCCCCTGGGTCGTAATAGGCCAGCGGATCGCGTTCGGGATCCGGGCCGAAAAGGTCTGCGCCGTGCGTGGCCATTTGCCTGCTTTAATGCATTCCGGCCGGTCGGCGAAGGTCCAGCGTCATCGGGAACTCACCGCCAAATTCGGCGGCCGGGATATCGACCCGCCCCGGCGTATGACCATGATCCTGGAAACGCGCCTTGCGCCGTGCCTCCGCCTCGTACTCGTTGACCGGAACCGTATCGTAATTGCGCCCGCCCGGATGCGCGACGTGATAGACGCACCCGCCCACCGACCGGCCGTTCCACGTATCGAACACGTCGAATGTCAGCGGCGCATCCGCGCCCAGCAGCGGGTGCAGGCACGATGGCGGCGCCCATGCCTTGTACCGCACCCCGCCCACGCCCTCGCCCGGCACGTCCGTCGGGTGCATCGGCACACGCCGCCCGTTGCAACCGATCACGTGGCGGCCGGGCACCAGACCGGTAGCGCGAACCTGCAAGCGTTCGGTCGAACTGTCGACATAGCGCACGGTGCCGCCCACCGCGCCCGTCTCGCCCAGCACGTTCCACGGTTCAAGCGCATGGCTGATTTCCAGCACCACGCCGCCCGCCTCTATCGATCCATGCACGGGAAAGCGGAACTGGCGCTGCGCTTCGAACCACTGGGGATCGAAATCGTATCCCGCGCGCCGCAGGTCGCCCAGCACTTCCATGAAGTCCGTCCAGCAGAAATGCGGCAACAGGAACCGGTCGTGCAGCATCGTGCCCCAGCGCACCAGGCTGCCGTCTTGCGGTTCGCGCCAGAACCACGCGAGCAGCGCGCGCAGCAGCAATTGCTGGGCAACGCTCATCTTCGCGTCCGGCGGCATCTCGAACCCGCGAAATTCGACCAGGCCCAGCCGCCCGGTCGGGCCGTCGGGCGAATAGAGCTTGTCTATGCAGATTTCGGTGCGGTGGGTATTACCCGTCACATCGACCAGCATGTTGCGGAACAGCAGATCCACGATCCACGGGAAGCGCGGCGCCTCACCCGGCGGCGGCACTTGCGACAGCGCGATTTCCAGTTCGTAGAGACTGTCATGCCGGGCTTCGTCGATACGCGGGGCCTGGCTGGTCGGACCGATAAACAGGCCGGAGAACAGGTAGCTGAGCGAGGGGTGCCGCTGCCAGTAGAGTACGAAGCTTTTCAGCAGGTCCGGGCGGCGGATGAACGGGCTGTCCGGGAATGTTGCCCCGCCCATCACCAGGTGGTTGCCGCCGCCGGTGCCGACCGAGCGGCCATCGACCATGAACTTGTCGGCGGTAAGCCCCACCTCGCGCGCGTCGTCGTAAAGCCCCTGGGTCAGTTCGACGAGGTCGTGAAAGCTCGATGTCGGGTGAATATTGACTTCGATCACGCCGGGATCGGGCGTTACCTTGAGCACGGAAATGCGCGGGTCGGGCGGCGGCGGATAGCCTTCGATACGCACCGGCATCTGCAAGCGTTCCGCCGTCGCTTCCACTTGTGCGACGAGTTCGAGGAAGTCCTCTATCGCTTCGACAGGCGGGATGAACACGGAAAGGTAACGGCCGCGCGGTTCAACGGTGATCGCAGTGCGCACCGCGCCTTCGATGATTTCCTGTTCGACCACGTCCTGCCGGTTTCCGCCCGCGCTCTCCACCCTCTGAAATGGCTGGTCGGCGGCCACTTCGCGCGCAACATCGGCTGGCGCGGCGCGCTGTTCGCGAAAATCGGATAGCGGCGCCTGCGCATCGGTCGTCACGCGCGGGTGGATATAGGGATAGTCCGACTTGGGAACCCAGGGCAGAGACCCCAGCGGCAGCCGGTAGCCAAGCGAGGAATCGCCCGGCACCGCGAACAGCTTGCCCCTGCGAAGGGTCCACTGTTCGGATTTCCAGCGCGGTCCCTTGGCCGGTTCGGCCTGCCAGCGCTGGATCGGCAGAACATAACCGGCGGGCTTAGACAGGCCGCGCTCGAACGTGCGCACGATGCGCGATCTTTCTTCCGGATCGTCAAGCCTGGGATCGGATACGTCGACATTGATCGGCAAGTCGCCTTCGCGCTCGATCCATTTGGCAGGATCCTCATACACCGGCTGGATGAACGCGCTGTCCACCCCCAACCCGCTGGCCGCTGTATCCAGGAACCGTTCGGCATCGTCGCCGGTAAGCGCCTTTTCCGCCGGTTCGGTATCGTCATCGGGATCGGCGGCGATCAGGCCTGGGTTTGACCACAGCGGCTTTCCGTCGTTGCGCCAGTATAGCGAGAAACCCCAGCGCGGCAGGCTCTCGCCCGGATACCATTTGCCCTGCCCGTGATGCAGCAACGCGCCGGGGGCAAATCTCTGCCTGAGCTTGCGGATCAGCTTGTCGGCATATTTCGCCTTTGTCGGCCCGACGGCATCGCCGTTCCATTCGCCGGCTTGCGGATCGTCGGCGGCGACGAACGTCGGCTCGCCCCCCATGGTCAGCCGGCAGTCCTGCGCCGCAAGATCCCTGTCCACCGCCTCGCCCAGTGACAGCAGCCGTTCCCAGCGGCTGTCGGTAAAAGGCTTGGTAATCCGCACCGCTTCGGCAACGCGGTCCACCCGCATGGCGAAATCGAAATTGACCTCTGCCGGCTCGGCAACGCCGGATACGGGCGCGGCGGAGCGATAATGCGGCGTGGCGGCGAGCGGAATGTGCCCTTCACCGGCGAACAAGCCGGACGTGGGATCGAGGCCGACCCATCCCGCACCCGGAACGAACACTTCGCACCAGGCGTGGAGGTCGGTGAAATCGGCTTCGGGGCCTTTCGGCCCTTCCACCGGCTCCACATCCGCCTTCATCTGGATCAGATAGCCGGACACGAACCGCGCGGCCAGGCCGAGCCGGCGCAGCAGGTTGACCAGCAACCAGCCGCTGTCCCGGCACGATCCGGTGCCAAGGCGCAGCGTTTCCTCGGGCGTCTGCACCCCCGCTTCCATCCGCACGACATAGCCGATGCGTTCTTCCAGCTCGCGATTGATGCGCACCAGGAAGTCGATCGTGCGTTCCTCGACGCCCGAATAGCGGTCCGCCAGCGCATCGAGCAGCGGGCCGCCGGGCACCGCTTCGAAATAGGCGGCCAGTTCCTCTCGCGTCGAACCGTCATAGGCGAAGGGGAAGGTTTCGGCGCTGTCTTCAACGAAAAAGTCGAACGGATTGATCACGGTAAGGTCCGCGATCAGGTCTACCTCTATCGAGAACTGGGTGACGCGTTCCGGAAAGACGATGCGCGCCAGCCAGTTGCCGTGGGGATCCTGCTGCCAGTTCAGGAAATGCCCCGAAGGTTCGATCTTCAGCGAATAGTTGGGAATGGCCGTGCGCGAGTGGGGCGCCGGTCGCAGGCGAACCACCTGCGGCCCAAGAGCCACCGGCCGGTCATAGGCATATCTGGTCGAATGGTGCAGGGCCGCGCGGATCATGCCGCTATCAGACACCCGATCATGCTGCGTTGCAATACGTTCCGCGCATCGGGCCGGGCACACCTACGCACGAAGCGCATGGCGCGCGAAGGCGCGGAAGCGTTCAAGCCGCTCCCCGGCTTGTTCGGTTCCATAGGTCCGGGCGCGCCGGGCCTCTACCGCGCTGCGATTGGAGCGCGGCGGCACATCCAGCGCGGCTGCCGTCACGAAGCGTATCCGCCAGGCCAGCGTGACGGTGTCTACGCCGGGTTGTATCGCCTGGAGCGCCCCGGTCACGCGATCCACGCCGGGCGCGAAGATCGTCCAGATCTCGCCATGCAATTCGGGGGTCGCGCGGGCGAAAATCTCGTCCAGAACAACGATCGCGCGTTCATCGCCCCCGATGGCCGATCGGGTCCACAACGGAAGAACCAGCGCATCGACGGCCGCATCGAAATCGTCCGGCGGAAGCCGTTCCAGCAGGCTCGCGCGTTCATCGGCAAGGCGCCGCGCGTTAAGCAACGCCAGTTCGCGCAAAAGGCCGGGCACACCGCCGAAATGATAGCGCACAAGCGCGGAATTCACCTGTGCCTCGCTGGCGATGCGGCGCACGGTCAACGCGTGGACACCTTCGCGCACCACCAGCGATTCCGCCGCCTGCAACAACCTGTGCCGCGTCTGCGCCGCGCCTTCGGCCTGGCGACTTCCTTCGATGGATCGCCCGCCGTTCATCCAGCCCAGGTCCAGAGCAGCATCGCCAGTGCGGACGCACCAAGGGCCGCAACAAGCGGCATGGCCGCGCCGACCCCGCCGCGCCCGAATGCGATTCCGGCCGAAAGCGCGGCCTTGATCGCCGTATTCGCCAGCACGGGCACCGCCAGCACCACGCCCGCCGACGATGGCGAAAGCATATGCCCCGGCAGGCCCGCCAACGTCAGCACCGCCGCATCCACGTCCATCAATCCGGTCAGGCCAAGAACCACGGCAATGCCTTCGTCACCGAACCGGGCAAGCGCCCACCGCGCGGCTACCGAAAGCACGACGACCGACCCTGCAAGGATCAGCGCCGGTGCGAAATCGAACGGATTGCCCAGCTTCACCGGGGCCGCCTCGGCATGGCGCTGGCGCATCCACGCGACCAGCGCGAACCCGCCGGCCACGATCGTCGCCGGCGCCATGGTCAGTGCAAGCGTCGGCAAGGCGGACGGAACAAGGATCGCCGTCAGCAACTGGACGCGCACGAACATCACGATAGAGGCAATGGAAATTCCCGCGGCAAGCGCGCTTCTCGCTTGCGGCTCATCGCGCATTCGGCGGGCATATTCTGCTGTCACGGCGGTAGAGGAAACGATGGCGCCGGTTATCGCGACAACCAGTATCCCGCGCTCCTGCCCCCAGCGGCGGGCCGCGACATAGCCCGCGAAGGAAAGCGCCGCGACCAGAACGACGACCATCCATATCCGTCTTGGATTCCAGGCATCGAACGGCCCCATCTGGGTATCGGGCAACAGCGGCAGGACCACCAGCGCCACGACCAGGAAGCGGGCAACGCCCTCAATCTCTTGCTCGGTCAGGCCGTTCAGCAGGGTGTGCAGGTAACGTCGCGCGCTCAACAGGGCGAAACTTGCGGCGGCGGCGGAAAGCGCCACGATCGGCGCGACGCGCACGGCGGTGAAGCCGATCGCGAAAGTCAGCACCGCAGCCACGGCGGAGGTTGCCGAAACATGGTCCCGGTTCGCGGTCCGGAAATAACCCAGCGTCACCAGCGCCACCACGCCTGTGGCAATTATCGCGGCGAATATATCCGGCGCGAGCCCGGCGATTCCGCCAGTCAGGCCGATCAGCCCGAAAGTGCGCACACCCGATACGCGTCCGCCGGTCGGTCGGTCGCGCAAGGCCCAGCCGCGTTCCACGCCCACGATCAGGCCGGCCGCGACGGCCGCGGCCAGCGCGGTCAAGGTTTCTGCATGAAGTGGCGAGATCTGGTTCACGCCGACGGTTCCCCCACTGGACCGTGTTGGCCCGACCGCCCCCCTAACGCCTGTCGATCTGCTGCGCCAGCCACGCCGCTGCCTGCCGGGGTGACTGCTTGTCCGAATCCCTGCTGACAAGCACGTTGGCGGCGCGCATCGTCTTTACGTCGATCTTGCCCAGCAACGGCCGGATCGCGCCCACGCATTTCTGGTTCGTCATGCATCGCGGCGATGCCAGCACCACCGCGTCGTAATGCGGAATTGCCTCTTCGGGATCGTCCAGCACCGTAAGATCGTAAGCGGCGATGCGCCCGTCGGACGAAAACGCGGTAATCGTATCCACTGCCCCGCTCTTCACCGCCTTGTACATGAAGGTGGGGTTATACCGGCGCTTCATCCTGAAATGCATGGGATAGGCCCGCTTCACCGCGGCCCATTCCGGACGATTGAGGAACTCAAGATCGGTGCCCATGGAAAGCTGCCGCGATTTGGAGGCCAGGTCTTCAAGATTGCGGATACCCAAACGCTTCGCTTCGTCGCTGCGCATCGCAAAGGCATAAACGTTTTCAAAGCCCAGCGCGCCGATCAGCCTGCCGTGCCCCTGCCTGTCCATCCAGCCGGAGATGTCGTCGATCATCTGCTGGCGTCCGGCCTTGTCGGTGCGCCGCATCTCGTTGGTCCAAAGCGTGCCGGAATAATCGACGTAAACGTCTATGTCGCCGCGCTGCAGCGCCTTGAAGATGACTGCTGAACCCAGCCCCTGGCGATAGCGCACGTCGAAGCCGGCCTCGGTCAATTTGTCGCCCAGCAGCCGGGCGAGAATATACTGCTCGGTATATCCCTTCGCGCCCACGGTCAGCACCGGACGCGCCGTGCCAGCGCCGCCGGGCAGCAGGGCCCAGGCGATTCCCGCCGCCGCAATGGCCGCGCCAAGCCACGTCATCCAGCGGCGGCGATTGGCAAGGCCGCGCTCCACCAGTCCCAGCAACGCGTCCGTCACCAGCGCAAGCGCGGCCGATCCGATACATCCGGCAAGCACCAGCGCCCAGTCCTCGGTCTGGAGCCCGGTGAAGATCGCATCGCCCAGGCTTTGCGCGCCCACCGTGGTGGATAGCGTTGCGGCCCCGATGGTCCACACCGCCGCGGTCCTTATTCCGGCCATGACGAAGGGCGCTGCCAGCGGCGCTTCCACCCAGCGCAGCTTTTGCGTCGCCGTCATCCCCATTGCATCGGCCGCCTCGCGCGCGGCGGGATCAAGCTGGGCAAGGCCCGTCACGCCGTTGCGCAGGATTGGCAGAACCGCATAAAGCCCCAGCGCCAGCAACGCGGGCAGGAATCCAAGCGCCGGTATCCCTCCGCCCAGTATCGCCGAAACCGACAGCAGGAACGGATAGAAAAGCGCCAGAAGCGCAAGCGCCGGAATCGTCTGTACCAGCCCGGCAAGGCCAAGCGATATGCGCGCGACCTGCCGCGAGCGGGCCGACCATACGATCATAGGCAGCGCGATCAGGATACCCAGCCCCAGCGCGGCGGCGGACAGCACGACATGGGCCTTCAGCGCCGAACCAAGGTTCAGCAGGTCGGCCAGGATCGCGTTCACGCCTCGATCTCCGCGATACGGCGTGCCTGTTCACGCGGCACCGCGACAAGCGACTGCGCTATCTCGCCACCTTCTCCTGCAAGAAGTTGGTGCGGCGTCGCGTCCGCAACCTTCACACCGCCTTCCATCACCACAACCCGGTCCGCCAGCAACAGCGCCTCGCTCATGTCGTGGGTGACCATGATCGTGGTCAGGCCAAGTTCGCCGTGCAGGTCATGCAGGCGCTTTCCCAGCGCCTCGCGCGTCACCGGGTCAAGCGCGCCAAGCGGTTCGTCCATCAACAGCACGTCGGGGTTCCCGGCCAGCGCGCGCGCTATGCCCACGCGCTGGCGCTGTCCGCCCGAAAGCTCGGCCGGAAGGCGCTGTGCGAATTCGTGAGGCAATTCGACGAGGTCCAGCAATTCGCCCAGCCGCGCCTCATCCCGCGCTTCGCCAGCGATGCGCCACGCGGTTGCGATGTTGTCTCCCACTGTCCAGTGCGGCAGCAGGCCGATATGCTGGAAGACATAGCCTACGCGGCGGCGAAGCCGGGTCACCGGTTCCTCGTCGGCAGGCCGGCCGCCGATCAGCACACGCCCTTCGCCGCTGGCGCCGTGCGCTTCGTCAAGCCGGTTG
Organism: Novosphingobium sp. ZN18A2; assembly: GCF_036784765.1. NCBI lineage: Bacteria > Pseudomonadati > Pseudomonadota > Alphaproteobacteria > Sphingomonadales > Sphingomonadaceae > Novosphingobium > Novosphingobium sp. ZN18A2. The sequence continues at coordinate 2,671,268 of NZ_CP136651.1, forward strand.
ATCGCACGCAGCAGCGTGGACTTGCCAGAGCCGGACGCACCGACAAGCGCGACGAAACTGCCGCCTTCGATATCGAGATCGACCTGCCGCACCGCGACCGTGCCGTCATATCGGCGCGTCAGGCTTTCAAGCTTTACCGATGGTCCCACGCGGCCAGCATAACGGCTCGAACCTGCAGGTCACCCCCCGCGCGCGTTTTCACCACGCGGCACGAAAATGCCTGTCAAGGCCAGCGCCCTTGCCAGCGCAATTACACGACGCTACGCCCCGCCATGCGCATTTATGTTTCGATGTGGAACCTATTTGCGCAAAAGGAAATCGCCTGCCTGAAGGCGGGGTTCAGGGGCAATTCAGCCGGATTGGCCTATGAACGAAACAACCCGGCCCGTTTTCGCCTTTGCGCGAGCGGGCAAATTTCCCGGGTATTTCCATAGAGGAAATATCTTCCAGGATCGTCCGGTCGGTAACGGACGGATGATCCGCACGAACGCACTTTTTGGGACCAGAGTACCGGAGAACACCATGAACCTTCTTAAACTGGCCGCCTCGGCCGCCCTCGCCACCGCCATGCTTCCCGCCGCCAGTGCCTATGCCCAGGCCGCAGCGCCGCAGTTGACCGCGGGCACGACCGTCTATGATCCGCAGGGCGGCGAAGTCGGCACGATCGTCAGCTCGGCTGGCGGAAACGTGGTGATCGACACCGGCGCCAACAAGGCGACCATTCCCGGCGCAGCCGTGACCAAGGGCGACAAGGGTCCGCAGATCGCCTATACCAAGGCGCAGCTCGACGCCGCGATCCAGGCCGCTGCCGGTCAGGCGCAGGCCAAGCTGCAGCAGTCGCTGGTTCCCGGCACCCTGGTGTACGGCAAGGGCGGCGCGATGGTCGGCGCCGTGAAGGAAGTCAAGGACACGCAGGTCGTCGTGACGCGTCCGGGCAACGTGCTTGTCGCGCTGCCGAAGTCGGCCTTCACCGTCGGCGCACAGGGTCTGCAGATCAGCATGACCTCAGCCCAGCTCGACACGCAGCTCCAGGCTGCCGCACCGGCGACTCCCGAAGCTGATGCAACCGCTTCGGCCGATGCCGGGGCCGCCGCTTCGAACGACGCGGGCGCGGGCACGGACGCCGCCGCGCAGTAATTTCCTGCGCCTTGCGCAAGAAACGGCAGAGGGGCTCCGCTTCGGGGCCCCTTTTTCGTTGTCTCAATCGGTTGCGGCCGCGCTGCCGTCCACAGGATCGATCGGGCCGGTCTGGATCACCGGATCGTTGTGCTGGTCCACTTCGCCCAATACCTCGCCCAGCCGCTCCAGCGAGGCGAGGATCATTGCCTGCTCCCACGACGGAAGGTCCGCGAAGCGTTCAAGAAAACGGTCCTGCAAGGCATCGGGCGCGGCCTCCAGCGCCGCGTGTCCGGCGGGGGTTGCGGTCAGCAACATCGTGCGACGGTCCGCCTCGCCGCGCCGTCTGAGAACAAGCCCGGCGGCAACCAACCGGTCGGTGATGTTGGTGACGGTTGCCTGTGCGAAATGCAGCGATTGCGCGATGCGCGTGGGCGTCGCTTCGCCCAGCCTGGCGATTTCCTGCAACACCAGCAGTTGCGACGGGACCAGCCCCGTTGCGGCGGCGATCCGCCTGCCGCCAAGATCGCTTGCCCGCAACACCCGGCGCAGCGCCTTCAATGTCGCGATAGGGACGGGCGTTTCCATTGCCATGCCATAGCGCAATCCACACATCGTGCCATGGCCCCTTGTAACAGGGCCGCGTTCAGCCCCGTCCGCGATAGGAGGCAACGCCCTGTTCGGGAATCCACACGCCATCGGGCTGCGCGCCGGATTGCCAGAACACATCGATGGGAATGCCTCCGCGCGGATACCAGTAACCGCCGATGCGCAACCAGACAGGTTTCATTTCCGCAACCAGCCGTTCCCCGATGCCGACCGTCACGTCCTCGTGAAATCCGCAGTGATTGCGGAACGAGCCGAGGAAAAGCTTCAGGGACTTGGATTCGACGATTGTCCGGTCTGGCACGTAATCAATAACCAGATGGGCGAAATCCGGCTGACCCGTGACCGGGCAGAGCGACGTGAATTCCGGCGCGGCGAACCGGACCATGTAGCGGCTCTGGCCGCGCGGGTTGGGCACATAGTCCAGCACCGCCTCTTCGGGCGAAGCCGGCAGGCTGCTGGCCTGCCCAAGGTGAAGGGGTGTATTATCGCTCATCGTATCGCTTTTCCGGTGTGATCTGTCTTCAACGCCGGCCGGATGCCAAGCAGGCCGAACCATCGCGGCAAAGGGTGCGAATGCACTTATCGCGCGGGTGAGGCAAGCCGTCGCCGGGATGTGCCCCGGCATCGCCGGTTCCCCTGTTCGCCCGTAGGTTCAGGCGCTATTCACCGCGCCCGCGCTTGGCAGCGGCACTGCTTCACGGGGAGGAAATGGGAAAGAACCGCCGAAATCGCCAATCATTCGGCCCGCACCGCTTGTCGCTGTGGCAAGCGGCGGCAATCGCCGTTGCGACAGCCCTTGCCTGCCCTGCCGTACTGCGCGCGCAAACATCCGATTACCGTGATTTCCAGTTGCAGCCGCAGGCAACCGCAACCCCGCGCGCGTCCGGCCCGGTCGCGCCGGACGGTGAAGCACCGCGCGCGCTTTCCACGCAAGGGGTGGCCACGGAAGCGGCGACGCCCACGCCTGCCTCCTCCCCGTCGCCAGCGACCGGCGCGACCGCGACTGCCGCACCTTCCAATCCTGCCGGTGCAGTGCAAACGGCGCCGCCCCCTGTGCAGACCGCTCCCGCCGCAAGCCCCACAAGCGTAGCACCGCGCCCTGCCGCTTCCTCTACGCCCCCTGCGCAGACACCTTCGCCCCGCACCCCCGCCGCTACGGCGCGACCCGAGACGACGCCCGCACCTTCGGCAAGCGAATCCCCGGTTCTGGCAGTGCCTCCGGAAGCCACAGCCTCCGACAGCGCGCCCAGCCTTGCCGCGCCGGAGCCGCCGCCGGGCGGCATTGCTATAAGTCCGCTGCTGGCCGCCGCCATTGCGCTTGTCCTTGTGCTGTTTGCAGTATCGGCGCTCCTCTATCGTCGCCGCATGGCCGCAGTGGATGCAGACGAGGCCGGAGGATACCCGGCGGAGACAGACGGAGACGGTGAAGATATCGCGGCGGTCCCCGATAGTGCGCCCCGTATCCCGGATGCCCCGCCCGAAACGATTCCCAGCCCGGCACCGCAGTTTCCATCGGACGTCCCCGAGGGCGGCGGCGAACCGGCGCAGCAGCCCGCCGCACCGGTTCCGCCGATAGTCGTGCAGGCGCCGCGCAAGTCGGATTCACCGCTTTTCGACCTTGAGCCGAGGCGACTGGGCGTGACGCTGGTAAACGCGACGCTCACTTATCGCCTGCAATTGACCAATACCGCCCCCCGGATGCTGGAAGATATTGCCATTTCCGGCGACATGATAGCGGCCCATGCTTCGCTGCCGGTCGAACAGCAGCTTGGCGCCGACGGCGCACAATTCGCGCCGCTTCATCGAATCGAGTCGATCGAACCCGGCGAAAGCGTGACGATCGAGGGAGATTTGCGCCTTGCGCTGGCCGCAATCCTGCCGATCCGGCACGGACAGCATCGCCTTTTCGTGCCGCTGGCCCGGTTCGAAACTTCGTGGTCGGCAGGCGAAGCGCGAAAAGCGCGGGTGAGTGCGTTCCTGATCGGCCTGCTTCCCGATGGCGAAAGCGACAGGCTGCGGCCATTCCGGCTCGATCTCGGGCCACGAATGTACCCGGATATCGGGCAAAGACTTCTGACCGCAATTAGCTGATCTGCATATTCGGCCTTTTTACGGCTTCACGCGTCCGGTGCTCCCGATTAAGACTGGCAAGGTTGAAGCCCGGATCAACGGGCCGTGATGACCAGGCAGGAGCATGACATGGAATCCCTCGTATCGACCGAATGGCTTGCCAACGAACTGGGGGCGAGCGACCTTCGCGTCGTAGATGCCAGCGCGTTCCTTCCCGAAAGCAAGCGCGACGCCGCCCAGGAATACGAAGCCTGCCACATTCCCGGCGCGGTCTTCATGGACCTTGCCAACCTGATCGACACCGCCTCCAAGGTGTCCAACACCCTGCCCCCGGCGGAAAAATTCGCCAGCCGCATGCAAAGCCTGGGGCTTGGCGACGGCAGCCGCATCGTCCTTTATGACGACAGCCCGATCAAGAGTTCGGCCCGGGCATGGTTCATGCTGCGCATGTTCGGCGCGCACGATGTGGCGATCCTCGATGGCGGTCTCGCCAAGTGGAAGCAGGAATGCCGCCCTTGCGCGCAAGGCAAGGAATCGCTGCGCCACCGCCACTTCACCGTCTGGCAGGACGACAAGAACCTGCGCACCAAGGCCGATGTGCTGAAGAACCTCCATTCAAAGGAAGAACTGGTCGTCGACGCGCGCGGCGCGCCCCGGTTCGAGGAAGCGCACATCCCCGGCTCGCGCAATGTGCCCTATGCCGCGCTGTTCAACGCCGATGGCACCTGGAAAAAGCCCGACGAACTGAAGAAGGTGTTCGAAAAGGCAGGCGTCGACCTGTCGAAGCCGCTGGTTTCCAGCTGCGGTTCGGGCATGACGGCCAATGTCGTGATCTTCGCCCTGCACCTGATCGGCAAGGACGACGTTTCGCTTTACGACGGCAGCTGGTCCGAATGGGGCGCCGATGCCGATACCCCGAAGGAGTCCGGCGCCGCCGCCTGAAACGATGACGGGCGATAGCGACAGGAAACTGGCCAGCGCCACCCGGCTCGTTTCGGCGGGCCGGCGCGCTGAATGGACCGGCACGCCCGGTCATCCCTCGGCCGTGGTCAGCCCGCCGGTCTGGCGGGCGAGCACGCACCTTTATGCCGATACGGCGGCGCTGAAATCCGGTCCGAAGCTGAACGAGGACGGCCGGTTCTTCTATGGCCGCCGCGGTGCACCCACGCAGTGGGCGCTGGCCGATGCGCTGACCGGGCTTGAACCCGGTGCCGCGGGAACGATGCTCTACCCCTCTGGCGTAGCGGCGATTTCGGGCGCGTTGTTGACCGTTCTGCGCCCCGGCGATGTGCTGCTGATGACGGACAACGCCTATGAGCCGAGCCGGACGATGGGCAACGGCCTGCTCAAGGATTTCGGGATTGAAACGCGCTGGTTCGATCCGCTTTCGCCAGACGCTTTCGCCAAGGCGATCTGCGAACGGACAAAGTGCGTTCTGCTCGAATCGCCGGGAAGCCTGACCATGGAGGTGCAGGACGTGCCCGCCATTGCCGCGATCGCGCGCGACAGGGGGGTCATCTCGATCATCGACAATACCTGGGCGAGCCCGCTGGGATTCGCCCCGCTTTCCCACGGCGTCGACATTACGGTGATGAGCCTGACCAAGCACGTCGGCGGCCACTCGGACGTGATGATGGGCAGCGCCTCGGCAGGCTCGCACTGGTATGCAAGGCTGCGCAAGACCGCGCAGGCCATCGGCCACGTCGTCTCTCCCGACGATGCGGCGCTTGCCCTGCGCGGCCTGCGCACGATGGGCCTGCGCCTCGAAAGCGAAACCGCCCATGCGCTGGAACTGGCGGCATGGCTTGAACAGCAGCCCGAAGTGGCGCGCGTGCTTTGTCCGATGCTGCCCGGTTCGCCCGGCCACGACTTGTGGGCCCGCGATTTCAACGGTGGCTGCGGCCTGTTCAGCTTCGTGCTGAAAGGGGGAACGGCAGAAGCGCGCAATGCGCTGATCGACGCGCTTGAGCTGTTCGGCATCGGCTTCAGCTGGGGCGGCTTCGAAAGCCTGGTAACGCCGGTCGATCCCGCGCGAATCCGCTCGGCATCCGGCTGGCCGCTTGCCGGCATGGCCGATGAAGACCGCTTCGGCGTGCGCCTGTCTATCGGGCTTGAAGATCCTGCGGACCTGAGGGCCGACTTGCGCTCGGGGCTCGACGCATGGCGGAGAGCGGAAGGCTGATGACCGTGACGCTGGACTCGCACGCACCGGTTGCAGCGCAATTGTTCGGTCCGAACAGCCCGATCACACAAGTGATCGACATGCTGGACAAGATCGGCTTCGACGTCGGCAACACGCGCATCTCTATCTGGGGTGCGATCGTGGTCATCGTGGTGGTGATCGGCGTTCTGGTGGCGGCCCGCCTGGGCGGTTCGATCGCGACGCGCATTTTCGGCAAGATCACGCGGCTCGATCCCGCGCAGCAGTTGCTGGGCGAAAAGCTGGTTTCGATTGCCGTATGGGTCATCGCCTTCCTTGTCGGCATCGATATCCTGCATATCGACCTGACGGCACTGACGGTATTTTCGGGCGCATTCGGCCTTGCCGTCGGCTTTGGCCTGCAAAAGACCTTCGGCAACCTGATCGCGGGAATCATCCTGTTGATGGACCGTTCGATCAAGCCGGGCGACGTGATCGCCATCGCCAACAGCGCCGGCACCGGGCAGACCTTCGGGCAGGTCAAGAAGATCGGAATCCGCGCGGTTTCGATCACCACACGCGACCAGCGTGAATACCTGATTCCAAACGAAAACCTTATGACCAGTCAGGTGGAGAACTGGTCCTATTCGTCAAGGAACGTGCGCATCCAGGTGCCTGTGGGCGTCGCTTACGGGTCCGACATGGACCTTGCCGAAAAGCTGATGCTGCAGGCGGCGAAGGATTCTAAGCGCATCCTGGACGTGCCCTCGCCCACGGTGTGGATGCACGAATACGGGCACAGCTCGGTAAACTTCGTGATCCAGTGCTGGATCAACGACCCGGAAGAGGGCTTGGGCAACGTCCGGTCGGCGGTGCTCAAGCGTTTATGGGTGCTGTTCAAGGAGAACGGGATCGAGCTTCCCTTCCCGCAGCGCGACCTGAACTTTCGCCGGAATGAAGAGTTCGACCGGCTGGTGACGGCGATAGAAGGGAACAGAGACGCCCCCGACGGGGACTGAGCGGCGCAGAGGCGCAAAAAGGGCGCCTATAGGGAGCACTAAAGCTCTCCTACCCGCGCCCCAAACCATTCTCGCTGGCATGCCGATGCCGGTGCCGCCATTTCGGCGGAATGAGCAAGCCGTCCAACACGCCCGGAACCGTGTTCCTTGTCGGCGCCGGTCCCGGCGATCCCGACCTGATGACCGTTCGCGCCGCGCGCCTGCTTTCGGCCGCGTCGCTTGTCGTGCACGATGGGCTGGTCGATCCCTCCGTTCTGGACATGGCGCCGCCCTCCGCGCGCTTCGTCTCCGTCGCCAAGGCGCGCAGCCGCCACACGATGCGGCAAGAGGCGATCAATGCGCTGCTGGTGCGCGAGGCGCTTGCCGGGCGCGACGTCGTGCGCCTGAAGGGCGGCGATCCCTTCGTGTTCGGGCGTGGCGGCGAGGAAGCCGAAGCCTGCCGCGCCGCGGGCGTCCCGGTTGAGGTCGTTCCCGGCATCAGCGCCGCGATGGGCGCGGCGGCGGCGGCGCAGATTCCGCTTACCCACCGCGATGCGGCCAGCGTGGTCAGCTTTGTCGCGGGCCAGTGCAAGGGGCTGTCCGACCAGAACTGGGCGGGCCTTGCGGGCGTTGGCCGGACGCTTGTCATCTACATGGGCGTCGCGACGAGCGAGGCGATTGCCGAAAAGTTGATCGGCGACGGTCTTTCCCCCGCCATGCCCATCGCGGTGATCGAAAACGCCGCGCGCCCGCAGATGCGGGTGCTGCGCGGGCAACTGGCGGGTCTTGGCGCGCTTGTTGCCGCCGATAAGGTGAAAAGCCCGGCGCTGATCGTGATCGGCGAGGTCGCCGCGCGCAACGATACCGCCGAACTTGAACGAATTGCGGAGACGGCACTGTGAAGATCATTACGGGCAACAACCTGCGCACCGGCGCGGTGGTGTGGTGGACCGGTTACGACTGGTCGATCCACATCGAGGACGCGATCGACGTTGCCGAACATTACGAAGCGATCATCGCGCGCGAAACCGGCGCACAGCGCGTGACCGATGCCTATGCGATAGAGGCCGAGCGCGACGGCACGCGCATTCGCCCCGCGCACATCAAGGACCGGATCCGCTCTCTCGGCCCCACGGTGCGCCCCGACCTGACCCTCAAACCCGCCGATCCGTCCATCGGCAACTGGGTGATCTGATGTACCAGTACGACCAATACGACCAGGCCATGGTCGATGCCCGCGTTGATGAATTCCGCGGCCAGGTGGCACGCCGCCTTGCCGGCGACATTACCGAGGACCAGTTCAAGCCGCTGCGGCTGAAGAACGGGCTATACCTGCAACTGCACGCCTATATGCTGCGGGTGGCCGTTCCCTATGGCACGCTCAATTCGCGCAAGGTGCGGGCGCTGGCCGACATCGCCGAAAAGTACGATCGCGGTTACGGCCACTTCACCACGCGCCAGAACATCCAGTACAACTGGATCAAGCTGGAAGACGCGCCCGATATCCTGGCGGACCTTGCCAAGGTAGAGATGCACGCGATCCAGACGAGCGGGAACTGCATCCGCAACACCACGTCCGACCAGTTCGCGGGCGCGGCGGCCGACGAAGTGGTGGACCCGCGCCCTTATGCCGAGCTTCTGCGCCAGTGGTCGAGCTTCCATCCGGAGTTCGATTACCTGCCGCGCAAGTTCAAGATCGCGGTAATCGCCAGCGATACGGACCGCGCGGCGATGCGCCTGCACGACATCGGCATCCAGCTTGTCCGCAACGACGCGGGAGAGCTTGGCGCGCGGTTCTTCGTGGGCGGCGGCATGGGCCGCACGCCGATGATCGCCCCCGAAATCGCCGCGTTCGTGCCGATCGACCGCATGGTGACATTCACCGAAGCCTGCCTGCGCGTCTACAACCGCTATGGCCGGCGCGACAACAAGTTCAAGGCGCGCATCAAGATCCTGGTGCACGAAATGGGCGCGGACGAATACCGCCGCCAGGTAGAGGAAGAGTTCGCGCACCTTTCCACGCTGGATATCGAGCCGCCGGCTGCGGAACTGGAACGCATCGCCGCGTTCTTTGTCCCGCCCGCGTTCGAAACCGGCCTTCCGGACGAGATCGACCGCAGCGATCCCGATTTCGCGCTGTGGCTGGATACCAACACGCTTGCGCACCGGCAGCCCGGCTATGCCTGCGTGACAATCAGCCTGAAACCCGTCGGCGGCATTCCCGGCGACGCCTCTGCCGACCAGATGCGGCTGATGGCCGACCTTGCCGAGCGTTACTCTTTCGACGAACTGCGCGTTACGCATGCGCAGAACATCGTGCTGCCGCACGTGCGCAAGGCAGACCTTCATGCGCTGTGGCAGGTGCTGGACGGCGCGGGGCTGGGTTCTGCCAATCTCGACACGATCGAGGACATCATCGCCTGCCCCGGCCTCGATTATTGCGCGCTTGCCAATGCCCGCTCGATTCCCGTCGCGCAGAAGATCGCGCGCCGCTTCGCAGACCGGGGCCGCAGCCACGAACTTGGCGAACTGAAGCTGAAGATCAGCGGCTGCATCAATGCCTGCGGGCACCACCACGCGGGCCATATCGGCATCCTTGGTGTCGACCGGAAGGGCGTGGAAAACTACCAGTTGCTGCTGGGCGGCAGCGAGGCGGCCGACGCTTCGCTGGGCAAGATCACCGGGCCCGGCTTCGACGAGGACGGCGTGGTCGACGCGGTCGAGAAAGCGACCGACGTCTATCTGGCCCAACGCGCGGATGGGGAACGCTTCCTCGACACGTACCGCCGCATCGGCATCGATCCGTTCAAGGAGGCAATTTATGGGTGACCTGTTGCGCTATCGCGATGACGAGCCGGTCAACGATCCGGCGGTGACGGTCGATGCCTTTGCCGAACAGTCGAACGCAACCGCCGTGCGGATCGAACCGGGCGACGACGCGCGCGACATTTTGCCCTACCTTAACCGTATCGCGCTGGTAGAGGTCGATTTTCCCGGCTTCGGCGACGGGCGCGGCTATTCCGCCGCGCGCATCCTGCGCGAAAGCGGATACGAGGGCGAACTGCGCGCCGTGGGCGACGTGCTGATCGACCAGCTTTCGCACATGCGCCGCTGCGGTTTCGATGCCTTTTCGCCCGACGTGGCGATATCGCGCGAAGCGGCGGACAAGGCGCTTGCGACCTGGCCGCAGGTCTATCAGCGCGCCGCCGATACGCGTCCGCCGATCTGGGCCTTGCGCCATGACTAATGCTCCGGCGGCGCGCACGGCCGACCGGCTGGACACCGGACCGCGTTTTACAGAGCAGGATGCGCACCGCCTGAACGCGCGCTTCGAAGGCGCGGGCACGGCCGAGCTTCTGCGCGGCGTCCTGTCCGAAGGCCTGGCCGGAACGGTGGGCGTGGTCAGCAGCTTCGGTGCGGAAAGCGCGGTTTTGCTGCACCTTGTCGCGGCGGCCGATCCGGCAACGCCGGTGCTGTTCCTGGATACGCAGAAGCATTTTCCCGAAACGCTGGCCTATCGTGACGAACTGGTCGCCAGGCTGGGCCTTGCCGGGCTTCGCGTGATCGCCCCCGATGCCGCGCGGATCGCGGCGCGCGACGATACCGGGCTGCGCTGGTCATGGGATCCGGACGGGTGTTGTGAAATCCGCAAGGTCCAACCGCTGGCGCGCGCACTGGCAGACTTCGACGCCTCAATCACCGGGCGCAAGGGGTTCCAGTCGAAAACCCGCGAAGGCCTGCCGCGCTTCGAGATCGACCGATCGGACGCGCAGGGGCGGCTGAAGATCAACCCGCTGGCGGACTGGTCCAAGGCAGACCTTGACGCCTATATCGCCGCGCACGACCTGCCGCCGCATCCGCTGGTGGAACAGGGATACCTGTCCATCGGCTGTTCGCCCTGCACCAGCAAGGTCGCCCCCGGCGAAGATCCGCGCTCGGGCCGGTGGAAGGGCTGGGACAAGACCGAATGCGGCATCCACCAGCCGATAGACGGCAATGGCGGCGACGACCTGCCCCCGGGATTCGAACCGGCGTTCTAGTGACCCGAATCTGAAGTTCGTTTCACTATTCGGCAAGCGCAGAGTGAACTTCAGATTCAAAAGGGTCACTAGCAACTATATGATTCTAGTGTGGTTTACGGATTTGAAATTCGCTCCCTACCTTGCCGATCAATGTGGCGAATTTCAAATCCACCACACTAGAGGCAGGACGTATTGATTGCCTTGATCCGGCGGCGCCCCGTGGCACCGGATCGAAAATGCCTTATGGTGCGTTGCCACCCCAGGGGGAGCGGGAGCAGCACCGGATATGGAATACCAGGCAATCGTCTTCGCGCTGATCGGCGTGCTGGGGATCGGCGCGCAATGGGTCGCGTGGAAAACCGGCTGGCCGGCCATCGCGCTGATGCTGCTGGCGGGCGTTCTGGCCGGGCCGGTGCTGGGCCTGATAGACCCCGAACACACGTTCGGCGCGCTGCTTGAGCCGGCCATATCGCTGGCGGTTGCGGTGATCCTGTTCGAAGGCGGCCTTTCGCTGCGGCTGCGCGAATTGCGCAAGACCGAAGGCGCGGTGATCCGCCTGACACTGATCGGCGTGCCGGTGGGCTGGGTGCTCGGCGCGGCCGCCGGGCACTATCTTGCCGGGCTCGCCTGGCCGGTTGCGGTGCTGTTTGGCGGCATCCTTGTCGTCACCGGGCCGACCGTGGTGATCCCGCTGCTGCGGCAGAGCAATATCGAAAGCCGCCCTCGCACGATCCTGAAGTGGGAAGGCATCGTCAACGATCCGGTGGGCGCGCTTTGCGCGGTGCTGACTTACGAATACCTGCGCCGCTCGCTGGAAGGGGGCACGCTGGCCAGCGTCGCCGTCTCGCTGCTGGTCGCGTCGCTGGTGGCGGGCGGCATCGGCTATGCCGCAGCCCGGTTGATGAGCTGGGCACTGCCGCGCGGCCATATCCCCGAATACCTGAAATCGCCCGTGCTGCTGGTGATGGTGATCGGCGTTTTCGTCGCGTCGAACCTGATCCAGCAGGAAGCCGGGCTTGTCGCCGTAACGGTGATGGGCGTGGCAATGGCCAACATGCAGATCGATTCGCTGCGGGAACTTCGCGCGTTCAAGGAAAACGTGACGGTTATCCTTGTTTCGGGCGTGTTCGTGCTGCTTTCCGCGTCGCTTGACCTTGAACTGGTGCGCCAGTTCGAATGGCGCTTTATCGCTTTCCTCGCCGGCGTGCTGTTCCTGGTGCGCCCGATCGCGGTGATGGCCAGCCTGGCGTTCAGCCGCGTGCCGTGGCGCGAACGTGCGCTGATCGCGTGGATCGCGCCGCGCGGCATCGTGCTCGTCGCCATTTCCGGCCTGTTCGCATTGCGGCTGGACCAGATCGGCTATTCGGGCGGCACGGTCCTTATCGCGCTGTCGTTCTCGGTCGTCGCGGCAACGATCGTGGTGCACGGCTTCACCATCGGGCCGCTGGCGCGCGTGTTGAAGCTGACGGGGCCGAAAAAGTCCGGGCTGATCCTTGCGGGCGGCACATCGTTTTCCTTCGGCCTTGCCGAACAACTGAACGAACTGGAGGTGCCGGTGCTGATCGCCGACACCAGCTGGCAACGCCTCGCCCGCGCGCGGCAGGCGGGCATCCCCACCTATCATGGAGAGATCCTGGCCGAAGCGACCGACGAACATATCGATATGTCGCACTATCAGGCGCTGGCCGCCGTTACCGAAAACGAAGCCTACAACACGCTGATCTGCAACGAGTTCGCGCCGGAATTCGGGCGCGACAACGTGTATCAGCTGGGCGATGCGGGCAATGGCGGCAGCCTGGCCCTGCCCGCCGACCTGCGCGGGCGCGCGCTGTTCGCCTCTGGCCTTGGCGTGGAGCAGATATCGCGCCACGTGCGCGCGGGGTGGACCTTCCGCAAGACACCGATCACCGATGTCTATGGCCTTGCCGAAATGCGCGAAGAGCTGCCCGAGGAAAGCGAATTGCTGATGGTGCTGCGCAGCGCGGGGACGATCAAGTTCTTCACCCACGCCAGCCAGCCCGAGCCCGAACCGGGCGATACGGTGATCAGCTATGTCCCGCCCCACCGCGACGCGCACGCCAGCAAGGCGGCGGCCTGAGCGCGGTCAGAGCCAGCCTTCCTCGCGATACCAGGCGGCGGTGGCGTGCAGGCCGATGGTCGTTTCCACTTCGGGCGCCCACACCGCGGCTGGCGGGCGGGCGCCTTCGCCCGCGCGCCAGTCGGGATGGCACATATAGCCCACGCGGTCCTGCGTCAGCTTGGCGCCCTTGCCGCGCACCATCGCATCGATCCGCGCGCCAAGGCGCAGCACGCCGGGTTTCAGCGGCAGCGCGGCAACACGCTTGCCCACCGCGCGGCCGATCGCGCGGGCCAGATCGGTATGCGTCCAGCCGCCGTCGCGCCCGTCGTCCGGTTCGAAGGTCTGCCGCGTCACGTCCTCTCCTGAAGGGACCAGCGCCAGCAGCAGGCGGGCCAGGTCGTTCACGTGGATGACGGACAGGTGCCCTTGCGGCGGCAGCGGCACGATCCCGCGCTTCGCCAGCTTGAACAGTTCGAACATCTCGGTATCGCGCGGGCCATAGACCGCGGGCGGGCGCACCACGGTCCAGTCCAGCCCGCTTGCGCTGACCAGCTTTTCCCCGCGCAGCTTCGATGCGCCATAGGCCGAAAGCTGCGGCTCGCGCGCGGAGAGCGATGAAACGTGGACGAAGCGCGGCACGCCGGCCTTTCGCGCGGCCTCCACGACGTTGAGCGTGCCGGTGACGTTGCCCGCTTCGAACCCCGCCGGGTCGGGCGCGTTGACCACGCCCGCGATGTGAACCACCGCGCTGGCGCCGCGCGCCAGCTTTGCCAGCGCGCGCGAATCGCCAAGGTCGCCCTCCACCCATTCCACGCCGCCGCGCGGCTCTTGCGGGCGGCGGGTGAGCGCGCGCACGTCATACCCGCGCCGCGCAGCGATATCGAGCAGCGCCTGCCCGACGAAGCCCGTCGCCCCGGTAACGGCCAGCAATTCGGATGGCATCAGAGCAGCACCATCTGGTCACGGTGGATGATCGCGCTGCGCGGCGTATAGCCCAGGATCGCCGCGTGCCGGTGCGTGCTGTGGCCCACCAGCTTCGCGCAATCGCCGGAATCGTATTCGGCAAGCCCGCGCGCCAGCGTTTCGCCCTTCGGGCCGATCACCGAAATCACGTCTCCGCGCCGGAACTGGCCGGTAACTTCCACCACCCCGGCGGAAAGCAGGCTTGATCCGCCGGCCAGCGCCTTTGCCGCGCCCGCATCGATATGCACCGCGCCCTTCATGCGCATCCGGCCGCCAAGCCACGCCTTGCGCGCCTGCTTGCGTCCGCGCGGCAGGAACAATGTGCCGCTGCCTTCACCCAGCGCGCGGCCGATCGGCGCTTCGGGACGGCCATCGACGATGCCCAGCGCGATGCCCGCAAGCCCCGCGATCTCTGCCGCCTGCAACTTGGAGGTCATGCCGCCCGATCCCAGGCCGGACGAGGAACCGGGCGTCGCCATCGCCAGGATTTCGGCCGTGATCCCGCGCACCAGCGGCACGCGTGCCGCCCCCGCCTCGCGCGGGTCGCGGTCATACAGGCCATCGATATCGGACAGCAGCAGAACCCCGTTCGCCCCCGCCGCCTGCGCGACGCGCGCGGCAAGCCGGTCATTATCGCCAAAGCGGATTTCGTTGGTGGCGACCGAATCGTTCTCGTTGATCACCGGCACCGCGCCTGCCGCAAGCAGCCGGCCCAGCGTTGCCGTCGCGTTCAGATAGCGGCGCCGATCCTCCAGATCGTCCAGCGTCAACAGGATCTGCGCGGCGATCAGCCCGTGCCCCGCGAACAGTTCGGCCCAGAGCCCGGCCAGCGCGATCTGCCCGACCGATGCCGCCGCCTGCGCATCGGCCAGCCGCCCGCGCCCGCCCTTTTCCATGCCCAGCCGCCGCGCGCCAAGCGCAATCGCGCCAGACGACACGACGATAACCTGCTGGCCGCGGGCGCGCGCGGCGGCAATCTCCGCAACAAGGGCGGAAAGCCATTGCCCGCGCGGTTCCCCGTCGGTCCCCACCAGCAGGGCCGAACCGACCTTGAGCACAAGTAGCGGACAGGCGACCGGATCGGTCAGGTCATTGAGGGCGGAAATCTTCATGGAACGCCGCGCTTAGGCGAATTGTCGCGGCTTGGAAATGCGTCAGAGCGGCGACCACGGCTTTTCGTCTTGCGCTTCTTCCACTTCACCGTCCGGCCGTTCGGTCACGGTAGCGGCCGGCAGGTACTGGAGCGCGGCGTCCAGCAGCGCGTCGAGCCCTTTTCCCGTGGCGCCCGAAATCGGGAACACCGCATCGACGCCCGCATCTGTCAGTTCCTGCGAAAACGCCTCTACCAGTTCGGCATCGACAAGATCGATCTTGTTCAGCGCGACCAGACGGGGCTTTTCGTCCAGCCCGGCGCCATAGGCTTCAAGCTCCGTCTCGACGATGTCCAGCGCCTCTACCGGGTCGGTGCCGGTAATGTCGATCAGGTGGACCAGCACGCGGCAACGTTCGATATGCCCCAGGAACCGGTCGCCGATCCCCGCCCCGTCCGCCGCGCCTTCGATCAGGCCGGGGATATCGGCCAGCACGAATTCGCGGTTGCGGTGGCGCACCACGCCAAGCTGCGGGCGCGTGGTGGTGAAGGCATAGGCGCCGACCTTTGCCTTGGTATTGGTGATCTGGTTGATGAAGGTGGACTTGCCCGCGTTGGGCAGGCCCACAAGGCCGACATCGGCAAGCAGCTTCAGCCGCAGCCACACCCACATCTCCTCGCCCGGCCAGCCGGGGCCGGACTGGCGCGGCGCGCGGTTTGTGCTGGACTTGTAGCTGGCGTTGCCGCGCCCGCCGTCACCGCCACGCAGCAATGTGACCTGCTGGCCCGCTTCCGTCAGGTCGGCCAGCACGGTCTCGCGGTCGTCGTCCAGGATCTGGGTACCCACGGGCACCTTTACGACCATGTCCCGGCCGCCGGCGCCGGTGCGGTTCTTGCCCGCGCCGCCGATGCCGCGCTGCGCCTTGAAGTGCTGGGTATAGCGGAAATCGATCAGGGTATTGAGCCCGGCGACCGCTTCGAAAACGATATCGCCGCCCTTGCCGCCGTCTCCGCCGTCCGGCCCGCCGTATTCAATGTATTTCTCGCGCCGGAAGCTGACCGCGCCGGGGCCGCCCGCGCCCGAGCGCACATAGATCTTGGCCTGGTCTAGGAAATGCATCTTTTGTTCCGATGGTCCCGCTGGCGGTTCGGCAAGTGAAACGGAATACTGCCAGTTAGGCACGCCACGGCCAACCAACAAGGCAAATAGCAATAAGGCCGCCGGTTGTGCCGGCGGCCTTATGGTGATCTGGTGGAGCCGAGGGGGATCGAACCCCTGACCTCGTCATTGCGAACGACGCGCTCTCCCAGCTGAGCTACGGCCCCGTTCCCAGTATCGCCCCGCGGCGCATGCCGACGGGAGCGCCGCCTTTACGCAGCGCCGTGTCCGGTTTCAACCGAAAAATGCGTGCGCATGTCGCGGCCGCGTCGTCGGCCTTAACCGCCGGGCTGTGCATGGCCCGCCGAAGCCGTGGTCGCCTTGCCCGCTGGAAGCGAGACGGCTTGCGCGGTCGGCGCATATTTCGCGTCCCATTCGGCCGCATCGATGCGCCACTGGTCGTAACGGCGATAGAAATTGTCGAACACGACCTCAACATTGGGCAGCGCCCGCTGCGCAAACGATTCAAGATCGCCCGGCTTCACCGCGCGCGCATCGTTGCTCATCGCCAGGACCGCTTCGCAGAAATCGCCCAGCGTAGGCGGCAACGCATAGTGATTATAGACTTCGGTCATGTATTTTTCGCGGGCGCGGATATAGCTGCCGCGATATTGCTTGCGAAACTCGGAATCGAGCTCGCGATTGGTTTTCGACAGGACCCTGTTGTTGTCCTTCAGGAAGTCCTTGTAGTTCGCGAGGATGGGCGCGAACTTCGCCGCCGTGCAGTTCAGCGCACCCACGTTATAGGCCGAACGCAGGTTCCACAGCTTTTGCGCGGGCGAGATATTGCGGTTCACGCTGACCCGCAGCCCGTCCGCGCCGGTGGGCGGCACGCTGAGTGTGGCCGAAGCACCGTCAGGCGGCATGGGACGCGGCGGAATCCGCACGACCGTGGCAACCTTTGGCGGCGGCGGTGGCGGTGGCGGCGGCGGCGTGGCGCACGAGGCGAGCGCCATGGCCAGACCAGTGGCGGCCAGTGTCGCGATCTTTGGAACAGCCGCGTTGCGGCGGGCGAAGTCAGACATTTTTATCCCCCGAAGGTTCAGAACCGCCAACATCAACGCGGAACTACCTTTCTCCAATCTGGAGGAACCAACTTAACCGGTCATAAAGGTAAATAAAATGCCCGGCGGGACAGAACACCCGCCGGGCACGACGATCCGAATCATTCCTGCGACGAACGCCCTTGGCGGCCTGTGCCAACGGGCGTCGCAGAGCGGCTTTAGCGGCGATCGCCCATGAAGCGCAGCAGGAACATGAACAGGTTGATGAAGTCGAGATAGAGGCTGAGCGCGCCCATCACGACCATCTTGCCCATGAAATCGCTGCCGGCGACGTGGTAATACATCTCGCGCAGCTTCTGCGTGTCATACACGGTCAGCCCCGCGAAGATCAGCACGCCAAGGAAGCTGATGCCCCATGCCAGGCCGCTGGAATGCAGGAACATGTTGATGATCGAGGCGATGATGATGCCCACCAGGCCCATGATCAGGAACGTGCCCATGCCCGACAGGTCACGCTTCGTGGTGTAGCCATAGAGGCTGAGCCCCGCGAAGGCGCCCGCGGTGGCGAAGAACGTCGCCGCGATGGACGTACCTGTATAGACAAGGAAAATCGTCGACATCGAAAGGCCCATCACCGCGCAATAGGCCCAGTAGGTGGCCTGCAATGCCGTGGTGGACAGCCTGTTGAGGCCGAAGCTCATCACCATCACGAACGCCAGCGGCGAAAGGATTATCAGCCACGACAGCGCCCCGCCGTTGACGAAGACCTGCGCGGCCATGCCGCTTTGCGCGAAAAGCATGGCGACCACGCCCGTAAGCAGGACGCCAGAGGCCATGTAGTTGTAGATGGACAGCATGTAGCTGCGCAGGCCGGGATCGACAGTTGCCGCCTGGCCCGCTGCGGCACCGCCGAGGCCGGAATACGCGCCGAAGCCCGTGCGGCTGTCGCGGCGCGTGGGCTGTGGATCGTTCCAGTTTGCCATGTCAGTTCAAAACTCCGTTACCGGCCCGAACTGGACCGTTGCGACAAATATCGCGTCTTGTCGGCCCGTTTTCAAGGAAAACCGGACTTTGCGATATGTGTCAAAGTGTATCCGAAGCCGGTTCCGGCGTGAATTGCGACCGCGCGAATCAGCCGCGTTCGCGCGCCTCGCGGGTCATTTCGGCGCTGCGGTCGCGCGCGTCGCGCAGGGTGTCTTCCAGCAGGCGGGCAAGGCGCCGGTCCGCATCCAGCACGTCGATGCCCACTTGCGTCACCCCGCCGGGGCTGGCCACGCGGCGGGCAAGTTCTCCCGGAGAATGGGGTGAACGGGCGGCAAGCGCCGATGCCCCCTCCACCATCGCCAGCGCCAGCCGGTCCGCCTGTTCGCGCGGCAGACCCAGCGACGCCGCGCCTTCGGCCAGCGCATCGATAAAGCGATAGACGAACGCCGGGCCGGACCCCGCCAGCGCGGTAACAAGGTCCATCTCGCCTTCGCCGGAAAGCCATTCCGCCGTTCCCAGCGGGGCCATCAGCCGGTCGGCAAGCGCACAGGCCGCCGGGCCTGCATCGCCCACCAGCGCAACGGGGGACTTGCCAAGCGCGGCGGCAAGATTGGGCATCACGCGCACGATGCCGCCGGCGGCGGGAAACAGTTCGCGCAGGCGGGCAAGGTCCGGGCCGGCAAGGATCGACAGCAGCAGCGTGTCCTCGCCCACGAACGGGCGCACCGCTTCGGCGGACGCGGCAAGCTGCTGCGGCTTGAAGCCCAGCAACACCACATCGGGCGCAGGCTCGCCAATCGGCGGTTCGCGCAAAAGCGTTACGCCTTCGGGCACGGTTTCACGTACCGGGTCGACAACGGTCACGCAGGCCGGATCGACGCCGCCCGCCAGCCACCCGTCAAGGATCGCGCCGCCCATGTTGCCGGCGCCGAACATCATGATCGTCTCGTTCATACGGCCTTTCCTACCAATCCGCTGCCCATGCTGTCGAACCGGAATCGAATCCGCACCGGGGCGGCGCCGGTCGCGCGGTCAGGCCTCGCCCGCCGCGTCCACCATCGCGCTTGCCAGCGCATCGGACGGCGACTTGTCCCCCCACAGCACGAACTGGAAGGCGGGATAGAACCTGTCGCATTCGTCCAGCGCCACTTCCACCGCCGTCTGCGCCTGGGTGAGCGACAGCAGCCCGTCGTCCCCCAGCATCATGCCGTGACGATAGAGCAGCACCGACCCGTTGGACCAGATATCGAAATGGCCCAGCCAGACCTGTTCGTTGATCAGGGCAAGCAATTCGAAAAACGTGGTTTTCTTGTCATTGGCGACGCGGATGTCGGGAAGGCACAGCAGTTGCAGCACGCGGTCTTCCGCGCGCCACACGCCGCGCATCTGGTATGTCGCCCAGCTTCCCTGGACTTCGCCCAGGATCTCGTCGTCCGAAACGTATTCGAACTCCCAACCGCGCGCTTCGAACAGCGCGGCCAGCATCTCTACCGGGGCCGCGTCGTCGCGTTCGCTTTCGTGTCGGCTGGCGCGCATCATGCCTCCCGTGGACAGGCGGGGAAAATCCCCGCCCTGCTCTGCCAGCGTGAATGCGCGATGCGCTCTTCCCGCTTCAACCGGTGGTGAACGGGGTGTTGAGTATAACTCGACAAGTCTGTGCAAACCTTGTGGACAAGGGGTGCACAGCGCGGTGCGATCACTTCGTGTCGATCTTGTCGATCACCTGTCCGGCGTCGCTGGTGAAGATGAACCCGTCGATCTTCTCCTTGGACAGGTCGTTCAGGAACGAGCGCGCCTTCTCCTCGCTGGGGAACGGCCCCGCCAGCAGGCGATAGACGCGATTCCACGGCGTGACATAGGCCGAACGCTTGCGGAAAAGCGCGGGCGCCTGCTTGGCGATCTTGCGCCATTCCTCGTCCATCCAGCCGCGATTTGCGCCGGTTGCCACCTGAACCCACACACGGCTGGGGTTGGCCTTTTCCAGTGCGCGCTTCTTGCGCGCCTCTGCCTCGGCCTTCGCCTTTTCGGCGCGTGCCGCCGCTTCGGCCTTTTCCTTTTCGGCCTTCGCGCGGGCTGCCGCGCGCCGCTCTTCCGGGCTGGGACCGCGCGGAGGCTCGAACTTGTTGAGGTTCACGGCCGCTTCGCGGCGCCGGGTTTCGGACCTGGGCGGCTGGAAACTGTCGAAAGCCGCGCTGAAATCGACCGGCTCTTCATTGGTCGGCCCGGCAGCCTGCGCGGGCGGCGCGGCGCGAGAGGCCGAAGGCTTGTCGATCATCGCAAGGTCGAAACCGGGCGAGGAGCCCGGCTGTCCGGCGGCCATGCGCTGCGGTTGGGATTGGGGCTGGGCCTGGGGCTGGGGCGCAGGCGTCGTTTGCCGAACCGGTGGCGGCGGAGGCGGTGGCGGTGGTGGCGGAGCTGGCGGCGGAGGTGCCGCCTGTTCGGCCCGCGCTTCACGCGACGATGCCTTGGCCGCGGCAAGCGGGTTCCACACGATGTTGTAATCCGGGCCGGGCGACGAACCGTGGCGCGGCTCCGAAGCGGTCGGGGTCGGGGTCGGGGTCGGCGCAGGCGCAGGTGCGGGCGTCGGCGCAGGTGTCGACGCCTGTGCCTGCCTGTATGCGGGTGACGGCGTGAGCTTCAGATCGGTGGTGAACGCCGAAGTGGCAGGCGGTGTGGCCGCGGGTGTGGGCGTTGGGGCAGGTGTCGGTGCAGGTGTCGGTGCAGGCGTTGGAGTTGGCGTAGGTGCTGGAACCGGCGTCGCCATCCGCATCGGATGGGGGTTGCTGACCGGCGGAAGTTCGCCCTGCGCCTGCGCCATGCGCGTGGGTTGTTGCTGCGGTGCCTGCGCCTGCGGTGCCTGCGAGGCCGTTACCGCCGCAAGACGCGCCGCGTCAGCCTGTCCGCCCTGGCCGGGACGGCGACGCTTTTCGCGGCTGACCTTGCGGCTCTCACGCGTGGAAGCTGCGGACGCCGTCGCGCCCATCGGTTGGCCCGACGGGATCAGCCCCGCGCCGGTCTGCGCGTTCATGCCCGGATGGGCGGACGCGTATTCGCGCACGGCCTGATCGTCGCGCCCGATATCCGCGGCGCGCGGGAACCGGCCGAAGTTCGCCGCCGCGGCCTGCTGCGCCCGCGTAAGGCGCGGCATATAGCGCAGATAGGGGGAAATCCCCTGCGCAAGATCGGTCGGCATCGTGGCCCTGGCGATGGACACGGCTTCATCGTCCTTGCCGCCGATCGCCATGATAAAGGTGCGAACGCGCCACGCCGCGCGGTCCTGTTTCTGGATCAGCGGCGCGATCATCTGCTCCGCGCCCTTCTGGTTCCCCGCTATCGCAAGGCTGAGCGCATAACGCTGGCGCACTTCGTCGTCCGAAGGATCGCGCGCCAATGCCACCTGGTACCAGCGCTGCGCGGTACCGTTGTCGCCGACCAGGTCATAGGCGAGGCCGCGATCCCCGGCAAAGGCGCGAACGTCGCCGCCCGCCCGTTCCGCATCGTCGAAATAGCCGATCGCTTCCACCGGCTTGTTGGCCCGAACAAGCGCGCTGGCGATCTGCGTCTTGATCTTGGCGTTGCCGGGCGAAACCTGGTCCGCGCGGCGGAAGAAGCCCAGCGCCGCGTCCACATCGCCCAGCCGCAGGGCCGCGCTTCCCGCGTCGATCAGCGCATCGACATCGCGCGGATTGCGCGAAACGCGCATCAACGCTTCGTTGAGTTCCGTACTGGTGGACTTTGCCGTGTTCTGGACGACCGGGCGCGAAACGACGGGCACACCATCGTCTTGCTGCGCGGCCAATGCGGCAGTGCTGGAACAGGCGAGAAGCAGGGCGCCGAAACGGACGCCGCGCCTGGCAAATGCAGGATGCGTCATGACGCCAACCCCAATAGCAATCCGATCCTTAAGCCGCGACAACGGCAGCCGCCGCGGCTGTGGACATCTCTGGCGAACCCGAAGGGCAAGCGGCCCTTCACGCGCGCGATCCCCGGCCTGCCGCCAACCTTACTGGTTGTTCTGGCGACCCAGGAATCGCGGAATGTTCAACGAACCGGCATCGTCGCCGTCTTCACCATCCTCGTCGTCCTCGTCGCGCGAACCCCCGCGCGAGAGGTTTGCCATCCGCTCGAACAGGGTGCTGCCGGCACCCGCGGCGCCTTGCGAGACGCGCGGCGCGGGCCGGTCTTCGCCCGTGCGGGCAACCCTTGGCGTTGCGACGGGCGACGGTTCCGGCGCTTCCTCGCCGCCGCCCAGCAGAAGCTCGCCCTCGTTCGGGGACGGCGGCTCCGCCGGTGCGCCGCTGCCGGCATTGCCTGCACCGATTCCGCCTGCACCTATTCCTCCCGCACCGCTTCCGTCGGCAGCACCGTCCTCGTTGCCCTCTTCAAGGTCCAGCGTCAGGTCCAGCGCGTCATCGTCGGCAGACGCCGTTTCAGGCTCGGCCGGCGCGGGCTCTGGCGCCGCCTGCGGTTCGGGCGCGGGCTCCGGCCGGGCGACAGGTTCGGGTGCGGGTTCGCTTGCAGGCGCCGCCGTTGGAAAAGCCGGGCCGCGTGCGCCGCTCGACAGGCTGAACGGACGCGAGGCCGCTTCGGCCTGTTCCGCGCTCTGTTCGATGCCGGTGGCGACCACCGACACGCGGATCTTGCCATCCAGATCGGGATTGAACGCCGAACCCCAGATGATGTTCGCGTCGGCATCGACGAGTTCGCGGATATGGTTCGCCGCTTCGTCGACTTCCAGCAGCTTCATGTCCTCGCCGCCGATGATCGAGATGATCACGCCCTTGGCGCCCTGCATCGACACGCCGTCGAGCAGCGGGTTGGCGATGGCACGTTCCGCCGCCTCAAGCGCGCGATTCTCGCCCTCGCCCTCGCCCGTGCCCATCATCGCCTTGCCCATCTCGCCCATCACGGAGCGCACGTCGGCAAAGTCGAGGTTGATGAGACCCGGCATGACCATCAGGTCGGTAATCGAACGAACGCCCTGCTGCAGGACTTCGTCGGCAAGCTGGAAGGCTTCCTTGAAGGTCGTTTCCGCCTTGGCGATCAGGAACAGGTTCTGGTTGGGGATGACGATCAGCGTATCGACGTGCTTCTGCAGCTCTTCGATGCCCTGCTCTGCCGCGCGCATCCGGCGCGTGCCTTCGAACAGGAAGGGCTTGGTAACAACGCCCACCGTCAGCACGCCCTTCTTGCGCGCCGCTTCCGCGATCACGGGCGCCGCGCCGGTGCCGGTGCCGCCGCCCATGCCGGCCGCGATGAAGCACATGTGCACGCCATCCAGCGCGCGTTCGATCTCTTCGATCGTTTCCTCTGCGGCGGCACGGCCCACTTCGGGTCGCGCGCCCGCACCCAGGCCCTGCGTGATATCGGGACCAAGCTGGATGCGCTGTTCGGCCACGGCGTTGTTCAGCGCCTGCGCGTCGGTGTTGACCACCACGAAATCGACACCCTCGATCTTCGCGTCGATCATGTTCGCGATCGCGTTGCCGCCTGCGCCGCCGACACCGATAACGGTGATGCGGGGCCGCAGTTCATCGATCGACGGCGGTCCGATATTGATGCTCATCACAGTCTCCCAGCCATCCCGGCCTTGGAACAAGAATTTGTGTTTTTGTGGCACAACTGAATCCGACTAGGCAAAGCCGAATTAACCTTTTCCACAGCCGCGAACCCGTATAGTCCGCAATTCTCCACCGGCATGGCACAATAGGCGCCACGCGGCCCTCAGAAATATTCCTTCACCGCGCCATATACCCGGCGCAACAGCTTCACCCCGGCATAGCGCATGGTGGGCGTGTAGCTGGGGCCGACCTTGCGAATATCCACCGGATCGGCAGCAGCATAGATCACAAGCCCCGCCAGCGTCGAATAGCTGGGCGTCGCATGCGTCGGCGGCAAGCCCACCATCGCGGGCGGCGCACCGGTCCGCACCGGGCGGCCCAGCGCGCCCTGCGCATAGTCGGCCAGACCCGGCAACTGCGCGCCGCCGCCGGTCAGCACCACCTGCTGCCCGCGCTGGCCGGCAAAGCCCATCGTCTTCAGCGCCTTGCCCACTTCCTCTGTAAAGCGGCCCAGCTGCTGGGTGATGACGGACACCAGTTCGGCGCGCGGAATGCGGTTCTTGTCGTCCGCGTGCCGCGCGACCGGCCCCGCGCCTTCGGGGTCGCCCGGCGCGTTAACGGGGATCATCTCGCGGTGGTCGGTCGGGCTGGCCATCGCGGAGCCGGCCATGCATTTCAGCCGCTCGGCCTGGTAACGGCGGATGCCGAACGCCGACGCGATGGCATCGGTGATATCGCCCGAACCGAACGGGATCACCTGCATGCCCAGCAGCATTCCAGAGGCATAGACGGAAACGGTCGTCACTTCCGCGCCGAATTCCACCAGCGCCACGCCCAGTTCGCGCTCTTCCGGCGTCAGGCAGGCGTGGCCCGCCGCGACGGGCGAGCCGACCACCGCCTCGACCTCAAGATGCGCGTTCTGCACGGCTTCGGTGATGTTGCGGATCGGCGCGCCGTCCGCCAGCATCACGTGGATATCCACCGCCAGCCGCTCTGCGTGAAGCCCCTGCGGATTGGGAACGCCGTGCGCGCCGTCCAGCGTATAGTGCGCGGGCTGGGCATGAAGCACCATGCGTCCGTCGGGCTCTATCACCTCGCGCCCGGCCACCAGCAGGTGTTCCACATCGTCCTGTTCGATGCGTCGCCCGCCGATATCGACTTCCACCCGCGCGGTCGTGCTGGCAAGACCCGCGCCCGAACAGCCGATCCACACGCGCGAAACGCCGGTGTTGGCCATCTTTTCCGCGCGTTCGATCACGTCGCGGACCGAATGCGTGGCCGCCTGCATATCGGTAACATAGCCGCGCTTGATCCCGTCGGCGGCGCGGTGGGCCGAGCCGAGCACGATCATGTCGCCGTTTTCGGCGATACCGGCAATCATCGCCGATACCCGGAACGAACCGATGTTGACGGCGGCGAACAGCTTGGAAATGCGGGGTGCGGCCATCGTGCCTATTCCTTCCCCGCAGCGGCCCTGGCGGCCGCCTCGCGCGCTTCCTCGGCTGCTAGGCCGGGAATGCGCATATACATCCTGTCGGGCGCGCGCATATCGAAATAGGCGACCTTGCCGCCCAGCAGTCGGTTCACGCCGTCCATCCGCGCGAAGCTGAGCAGTGCCGAGGCCGACTGCGCCTCTCCTTCGGGAAGGGCGAGCGTCTGGCCGGTCTTGAACGTCACGTTCCAGCGGCGGTTGCCGATCCATTCGGCGCTGGCCACTTGCGGCCGCAATGCGGGTGCGGCGTCAAGCAGGTGGTCAAGCGCGGCGACCTGCTGCCCCGCGCCCGGACCGGACAGCACCAGCATCCCCCTGGCATTCGCCTTGGTTACGGGTTCAAGCTCGTGCCCGGTATCGTCGATCAGCACCATCTTGTCGGCCTTTTTCAGCACCGCGTGGGGCACCCGTTCGACCACATCGACAACCAGCGTATCGGGCAACTGGCGCGCCACCCGTGCGTCTTTCACCCACGAAAGCTGGAGCAGGTCCTGCCGCAGCGCCTGCACATCGACGTTGGGCATCGCCTGATCACGCTGGCCCAGCACCTTTTCATAGATCTTGAGCTCGTTCATGCGGTTCACGCCGCGCACTTCCACGCGCTTTACCTTGAAGCCCGCATCGGCGGAAACGACGGCAAGCTGCTGCTGCGCCATCGCGGGCACGCCCGCATAGCTGGCGACGATCCACACCAGCGCGGCAGCCACGGCCAGGATGGCCGTCAGCACGATACGATGAAGCGTCTCCTCGCTCAGCGGCAGCCAGCGCATGAAAGTGTCGAGCGCGCTGCCGGTGCGCTTTTTCGCCGCCTGCACCTTGCGCTTCTTGCCGCGCGCCGCGGTTGCGCGCCGCACGCCCTTGCCGCCCCGTTTGATGGTTTGCGCCGCCATCAGCCGTTGTCCCCCTGCCCCTTCTTCGCATGATCCAGCGCGTCGGCAACGATCGCCTCCACCAGATCGCCGTAATCCATTCCCGTGTGCCGCGCCTGTTCGGGCACAAGGCTGAGCGGCGTCATCCCCGGCTGGGTATTGACCTCAAGCAGGAACAGCCCCTCCACGCCCTGCGTATCGTCCCAGCGGAAGTCGGCACGGCTGGTGCCGCGACAGCCCAGCAGGCGATGCGCACGCAGGGCGATGTCCTTGCACGCCTCGGTAATCGCGTCGGGGATGTCGGCCGGACAGATATGGTCGGTCATCCCGTCGGTATATTTCGCGTCGAAATCGTAGAAGCCGGACTTGGGCCGCAGTTCGGTGACCATCAGCGCCTTGTCGCCGATCACCGCCGTCGTCAGTTCGCGCCCGCGGATATAGGGTTCGGCCAGAAGCGTATCGAATTCCTGCCACGGCCCGCGCGCATCGGGGCTGATCGGATTGCCGAAGTTGCTGTCATCGGTAACGATCGCCACGCCGACCGACGATCCTTCGTTCACCGGCTTCAGCACGTATGGCCGCGCCAGCGGGTCTTTCTCGTATAGGTCCTTCGTCGCCACGATCCGCCCGCCGGGCATCGGGATGCCGTGCGGGACAAGAGCCTGCTTGGTCAGTTCCTTGTCGATCGCGATGACGGACGTGGCAAGGCCGGAATGGGTATAGGTCAGCCCCATCAGGTCCATCATGCCCTGCACGGTGCCGTCCTCTCCCGGCGAGCCGTGGAGCGCGTTGAACACCACATCGGGCTTCGCGTCCGCCAGCTTCTGCGCAACGTCGCGGCCCATGTCGATGCGCGTGACCGTGTGGCCGCGCTCTTCCAGCGCCTTTGCTACGCCCTCGCCGCTCATCAGCGAGACGGGCCGTTCGTTCGACCAGCCGCCCATCAGGACCGCGATATGAAGCTTGGGGAGGGTCACGCCTTGCCTGCTCGTTCTTCTGTGTGCGCTCCGGCAAAAATGCCTACGCGTTGAATTTCCCATTCGAGTTCGACACCCGAGTTTTCCTTCACCCTGCGCCGCACTTCCTCGCCCAGCGCTTCGATGTCGGCACTGGTGGCCGTGCCGGTGTTGATGAGGAAATTGGTGTGCTTTTCGCTCACCTGTGCCCCGCCCACGGCAAGGCCGCGGCACCCGGCGGCATCGACCAGTTGCCACGCCTTGTGCCCATCGGGGTTCTTGAAGGTGCTGCCCCCGGTCTTCGAGCGCAGCGGCTGCGAAGCCTCGCGGCTGGCGGATATGCGATCCATCTCCGCCTGGATGTCCGCCGGTTCGCCGGGGCGGCCACGAAAGCGCGCGGAAACGACAATCGCGCCTTCGGGCAAGTCCGAATGGCGATAGGTATAGTGAAGGTCCGCCACCGGCAGCGTCATCAGCGAACCGTCGCGCAGCACCACGTCGCAATCGACCATGATGTCTTTCACTTCGCCGCCGTATGCGCCGCCGTTCATCCGGCAGAAGCCTCCCACGGTGCCGGGGATGGAGCGCAGGAATTCCAGCCCCGCGATGCCGTTGTCGCGCGCGGTGGACGATACCAGGATACCGCTCGCCCCGCCGCCGCAATCGAGCGTGGTTTCGTCAACGCGCGCCACTTTGGCGAATGCCTTGCCCAGCCGCACCACGACGCCGGGAACGCCGCCATCGCGCACGATCATGTTCGATCCCAGCCCCAGCGCCATGACCGGAACCGCCGGATCGAGCGCGGCAAGGAATCCGCGCAGGTCGTCCACATCCTTCGGTTCGAACAGCCACTCCGCCGTGCCGCCCGACTTGAACCAGACGAGCGGCGCCAGCGGCGCGTGCGCCGTCAGCTTGCCCGCAACCCGTGGAGGCGCATCGGCCATCACGCCGCCACCTGCTTCGCCTTGACGGCATCGGCCAACCCTGCGGCCCACTTGGTGATATCGCCCGCGCCAAGGCAGACGACCATATCGCCCGCACGGATCGTGGCGGCCAGTTCGGCGGCAAGCGCATCGGCGCTGTCCACGGTCGCGGCGGCGCGGTGGCCGCGATCCTTCAAGCCCTTTACCAGCGCGGCGGCGTCCGCCCCTTCGATCGGCTGTTCGCCCGCCGCATAGACCGGGGTTACATAAACGACGTCGGCATCGTTGAACGCGGTCTGGAACTCGTCCATCAGGTTGTGAAGCCGCGAATAGCGGTGCGGCTGGACCACTGCGATCACGCGATCCTTCACCCCTTCGCGCGCTGCGGACAGCACGGCGCGGATTTCCACCGGGTGATGGCCATAGTCATCGATGATCGCGACCGTGCCGCCATTCACCGGCACATCCCCGACCCTGGTGAAGCGGCGCTTTACGCCGCCGAACTTGTCAAAGCCGCACTGGATCACCTTGTCGTCGCAGCCCATCTCGGCCGCGACGGCCACGGCGGCCAGCGCGTTCTGCACGTTGTGGCGGCCGGGCATCGGCAGTTCTATCCCGTCGATCCGGCGGGAAGAGCCATCACGCTGGCGCAGCACCACGTCGAAGCGGTTGCCGCCGGGAACCGGCGTCACGTTCTCGCCGCGCACGTCGGCCTGCGCGGAAAAGCCGTATGTCACCACGCGGCGGTCGCGAACCTTGGGAATCACGCCCTGCACTTCGGGGTGGTCGATGCACAGCATCGCCGCGCCATAGAAGGGCACGTTCTCTATGAATTCGACGAAGGCTTCCTTCACCCTGTCGAACGAACCGTAATGGTCAAGGTGTTCGGGATCGATATTGGTGACGACCGCGATCGTCCCGTCGAGCCGCAGGAAGCTGCCGTCGCTTTCGTCCGCTTCGACCACCATCCAGTCGGAATCGCCCAGCCGCGCGTTGGACCCGTACTGGTTGATGATCCCGCCGTTGATCACGGTGGGGTCCACCCCGCCCGCGTCCAGCAGAGCGGCGATCATGCTGGTCGTCGTGGTCTTGCCGTGGGTGCCCGCCACCGCAACGGTGTTTTTCAGCCGCATCAGTTCGGCCAGCATTTCCGCCCGGCGCACCACCGGGATGCGGTTTTCCAGCGCGGCCACCACTTCGGGATTGCCGCGTTTTACCGCGGTGGAGGTGACGACAACCGCTACCCCTTCGACGTTTTCCGCCTTGTGGCCGATCTTCACGTCGATCCCGCGCGCACGAAGCCCTTCGACGACATAGCCTTCCGCTATGTCCGATCCCTGCACCGAATAGCCCATGTTGTGCATCACTTCCGCGATGCCCGACATGCCGATGCCGCCGATGCCCACGAAGTGAATCGTGCCGATGTCCGTGCCTACACCCTTCAACGGTCCGCCCCTTCCAGCGCGAGCGCCTCTTGCCCGTTGGTGGCGGGCGCCTTTGTCGAAGGCCGGATAACGTCCATCAGCGGCGCGCCTCCGAAGCTTTCGACCAGATCCGCCAGGTCGTGCACCGCGTTCGGCAAACCACAGTTCCACGCCGCATGGGCGGCGTTTGCCAGCGTCTGCGGATGCATCGCCATCGCCTGGATCTGCTTGGCAAGATCCTTTGGCGTGAAGCCCGACTGCCGGATCGCGCGCGCGCCGCCTGCGGCCACGATCTCACGCGTGTTGGCGGCCTGGTGATCGTCGGTCGCGATGGGCAGCGGAACAAGGATCGCAGGGCGGCCAACAGCGGTCAGTTCCGCAATCGTAGAGGCGCCCGCCCGCCCGATGAACAGATGCGCTTCGGCCAGACGTTCGGCCATATCCTCGAAATAGCTGCCCAGTTCCGCCGGGATCTGGTGCGCGGCATAGCGGTCGCGCACCGCGTCAAGGTCTTCCGCGCGGCACTGCTGGGTCACCTGCAGCCGGTGGCGCAGCGACGGGGGAAGCATGGCAAGCGCATCGGGCACGACTTCGGACAGCACCGAAGCGCCCTGGCTGCCGCCCGTCACCAGCACGCGGAACAGCGAATCCCCGGTAAACGCCGGGAACGGTTCCTTGCGCAGTTCCAGCACTTCGGGCCGCACCGGGTTGCCGACAAGGTGGACCTTGCCCCACAGCCTGGGGTCGAGCCGGTCGACTTCGCGATAGGACGTGGCGATGGCGTCCACGCGCTTCGCAAGAAAGCGGTTCACGCGCCCCAGTACGGCGTTCTGTTCGTGGATCACGGTGGGGATCTTCGCCGAACGCGCCGCCAGCAGCGCGGGAAGCGCCGGATAGCCGCCGAAGCCGACGACGCAGGTCGGCTCGAAACTTTCGAACAGGCGCAGCGCCATCTTGCGCCCCTGCCAGATCGAATGGCCCGCGCGCATCACGCCGACCGGCCCGCCGCCGAGGCGGCCCGCGGGAAGGACGTGCGCGGTCAGGCTTTTCGGCTTGCCCGGAATCTTCGCCCCGCGATCGTCTGTTACCAGCGCAACGTGATGACCCCGCCGCTCAAGCTCTTGCGCCAGCGCGAAGGCCGGGATCAGGTGCCCGCCGGTCCCGCCTGCCGCAAGTACGAAATGCCGTGATACGCCGCTCATCTCTTCACCATGTCCATGATCGGGAAGCTCTCGCGCGGCAGATAGGGGTTGCGGCGGGTAATCGCGAGAAGGAATCCCACACCCGTCAGAAGCGCGATGGTTGACGATCCGCCATAGCTGATCAGCGGCAGGGTCATCCCCTTCGAAGGGAACAGCTGCAGGTTGACCAGGATGTTGATGAAGGCCTGCCCCACCAGTTGCACGGTCAGCCCGCCCGCGGCCAGCACGGTGAACAGGTCGTCCTCGTCCACCAGGCGCATCAGCACGCGCACCGCGATCGCGGTATAGAGGATCACCACGACCATGCAGGCGATAAGCCCGAATTCCTCTCCAATAACGGAAAAGATGTAATCGGTGTGCGCTTCGGGCAGCGCCATCTTGCGCGTACCCAGCCAAAGTCCGGTGCCGTTCCACCCGCCAGCCATCAGCGTGCGCATGGCAAGGTCCACCTGATCGAATTCGCTGCCGCCCGACATGAAGCTGTCGATACGGTGCGTGGCGTTGGGATAGAACAGATAGGCGAGCACCAGCACGACCGCGACACTGGCGATCGCGCCGGCCACGCGCACCGCTGAAAGGCCCGAAAGCAGCGCCAGCGCGAACCAAATGCCGCAGAACAGCATCGTTGCGCCAAGGTTTGGCTGAAGCATCAGCAGCATGCTGATAAGGCCGACGAACGCCACCGAAAGCCCGATGACGGGCAGGTTGGGGTCGCGCACCCGCCACGACAGTATCCATGCGCAGGTCACCGCGAAGGCGGGCTTCAGGAACTCGGACGGTTGCAGGCTGAACCCGATCCACAACCAGCGTTTGGCGCCCTTCACTTCCATGCCCACCAGCGGAACAAGGAACAGGCCGATAACCATCGCCGCGCACAGCAGGATCGCCAGCCGCCGCACGGTTTCCCTGGGCAACCACGAAACGACCAGCATGGCCGAAAGCCCCACCGCCAGCCAGCGCAGGTGCGCCCAGAAGAAATAGAGATCGGGAAGCTGCACGTGCGAGGTGGAAAGCCGGTGTGCGCTGGCAGGGGAGCCGGCGGCGACGGCGATCACGCCCACGCAGACCAGCGACAGCACCAGGCCCAGCAGCACGCGGTCTATCTCGCGCCACCAGATCAGCAGTTCGCTGCGGCGGCTGCGGCGATAGCGTCCGTTGCGGCCCACCACGCGCACGCCGCCGTCGCGGGTGGTGGTGGTGACAAGGCGTGTCGGCGTGGTGTTCATGCCGCGCTCTCCTCGTCCGCCTCGATCAGCGCTTCCACCACCTGGCGGAACGCATCGCCGCGCGCCTCGAAATCGCGGAACTGGTCGAAACTGGCGCAGGCGGGCGAAAGCATGATCACATCGCCGGGCCGCGCGGCATCCATCGCCTGCCGCACCGCGTCGCACAGCAGTTCGCTGCGCGTCACGGGCATCACGGGCTGGAGAAGCTGCGCGAAGCGGTGGCCAGCCTCGCCAATGGTATAGGCGGCCACGACATTGCCGAAATGCGGCGCGCATTCATCAAGGTCGTCGCCCTTGGGCAATCCGCCAAGAATCCAGTGGATGCGCGGATAGGCGGCCAGTGCGGGTGCCGTGGAGGCCGGGTTGGTCGCCTTGCTGTCGTTCACGAACAGCACGCCGCGATGTTCCGCCACCCGCTCCATGCGGTGCGGCAGTCCCTTGAACGTGGCAAGCGCGGGGCGCCACTGGCTTTCCGTCAGCCCCAGCAGCCGCGCGATCTCTACCGCGATGGCCGCGTTCTGGAGGTTGTGCGGGCCTTGCAGCGAAGGCCAGTCCGGCTGGCCGTGAAGCGCCGACGGATCGACCACGTGAACATGGCCATCAAGCCGTGCGGCCTCCGTCTCCCCGGCGATGCGCAGCGTTTCCGCGTCGCCGCAGCCGAACACCGCGTGCTGGTCTGCCCGCTGCATCTGGAACAGCCGCGCCTTCGACGCGACATAGCCGGGAAACCCGTCATAGCGGTCAAGGTGATCGGGACTGATGTTGATCAGCGCCGCGATATCCGCCTGCAGGCCATAGGTAAGGTCTATCTGGTAACTGGACAGTTCCAGCACATAGACGCCGCCGGCGGGCAGCGGGTCCTGCCCCAGGACGGGAAGCCCGATGTTGCCGCCCATGCGCACCGGCCGCGCGGCGCTGCGGCAGATATGGTCGACAAGCGCCGTCGTGGTCGATTTGCCGTTGGTGCCGGTGATCGCCACCACCTTGTGCGGCGGCAGGGACGCGCGCGCCTGCGCGAACAATTCGATATCGCCGATCACCGGAACGCCCGCGGCGGCGGCGTGTCCCGCGATCGGATGCCGGTTGAGCGGCACACCCGGCGAGACCACCACCCCGTCAAAGCCCGCAAGGTCTATCGAAAGCGGGTCCGCCAGATCGGCCAGCGGGTTGTCCAGCGCCGCCACCGCCTCGCGCGCTTCCTCGCGATTGTCCCACGCGGTCACGCGGGCGCCGCTGGCCAGCAACGTCCTGACGCTGGTCAGCCCCGACCGCGCAAGGCCCAGCACCGCGTAACGCTTTCCGGAAAAGGCGGGAGAGACGATCACGCCCGGCTCACCTCACCTTCAACGTCGCAAGGCCGATCAGGGCGAGCACGATTGAGACGATCCAGAAGCGGATCACAACGGTCGATTCCTTCCAGCCGAGCTGTTCGAAATGGTGGTGGATCGGCGCCATGCGGAACACCCGCTTGCCAGTGCGCTTGTAAACGAAAACCTGGATGATGACCGATGCCGCTTCCAGCACGAACAGCCCGCCCACGATCGCCAGAACGATTTCGTGGTGCGCGGAAACGGCGATCACGCCCAGCGCGCCACCCAGCGCCAGACTGCCGGTATCGCCCATGAACACCGCGGCGGGCGGCGCGTTGAACCACAGGAAGGCCAGCCCCGCCCCCATCACCGCCGCGCAGAAGATCGCCAGTTCGCCAACGCCCGGCACGTGCGGAATGCCCAGATAGTGCGCATAGTCGACGCGGCCCGCCAGATAGACGATGATCGCGAATGTCCCGCAAGCGATGATAACCGGCATGATCGCCAGCCCGTCCAGCCCGTCGGTCAGGTTCACCGCGTTGCCCGCGCCCACGATCACGAACATCGCGAACAGGTAATAGAGCGGGCCAAGCGGAATATAGAGATCGCTGAAGAACGGGACGTAAAGGTTCGTCTCGCCCACCACCATCCACGCCGCGATACCAGCCACGACGAATTCGCCCAGCAGGCGCACCCGGCCCGAAACGCCCGCGTGGTGCGCCTTCTTCACCTTGTCGTAATCGTCAAGGAAGCCGATCAGCCCGAAACCCGCCGTCACCGCCAGCGCGGCCCAGACAAAACGGCTTTCCAGATCGCCCCACAGCAAGAGCGAAAACGTCAGCGCCGAAACGATCAGCAGGCCGCCCATCGTCGGCGTGCCGCGCTTGGCCAGGTGGCTTTGCGGCCCGTCCTCGCGGATCGGCTGCCCCTTGCCCTGGCGCACGCGAAGCATGTTGATGAAGCGCGGACCGATCACCAGCCCGATGGCCAGCGCGGTAAGCACCGCCGCGCCCGCGCGGAAGGTCTGGTATCTGACAAGATTGCTGAACCCTTCGAAGTTCAGCCACTGCGCAAGCAGGTAAAGCATTTAGCGTTCCCTGGCCGTCAATGCGCGCACCAGAGCGCCCAAACCGACCGAATTCGACCCCTTGACCAGCACGGCGTCTCCACCGGCGATCGGCTTTTCCGCAAGGCATTCGGCGGCCTTTGCGGTGCTTTCCACATGGTCCACTTCGATTGCGGCGGCAAGCGAGTCCCCGGCCCTTTTCCCCAGAGCCCCGGCCAGAGCCGCCATCTCGTCGCCCACCAGTATCGCCCTGTCGATTCCCGCCTCTATCAGCGGTTCGGCAAGTCCGGCGTGATAGCGTTCCTCCTGCGCGCCCAGTTCCTTCATCGCGCCCAGCACCACGATGCGCCGGCGCGCGGGCGTTGCGCCCAGTTGCAGGATGGTCGCGCGCATGGACGCCGGATTGGCGTTATAGCTTTCGTCTATCAGCAGCGCCGTGCCCGATCCGTCTCCGCCTTCGGCTTCCACGGTGTGCCGCGCGCCGCGCCCGGCCAGACCTTCCATCTCGGCCAGGGCCAGTCCCGCCGCGCCAAGGTCTCCGCCCACCGCCTGCACCGCCGCCATGACGGCCAGCGAATTGGCGACCCAGTGCGCACCTTCCTGCGCCACGGTATAGCACACGCGCTGCCCGCCAAGGTCCGCCGTCACGAGCGTGCCGCCACCCGGCGCGGGCACCGCGTCGAGCACGCGCACATCCGCGGTGCGCGACAGGCCAAAGCCGATCACACGGCCCGCGTGCCTTGCGGCCTTCGCCCGCAGGCGTTCGAAATGCGGGCTGTCCGCCGGCACGATGGCGGTTCCACCCGGCTCCAGCCCTTCGAATATCTCGCCCTTGGCGTCGGCGATTTCTTCCTCACCCGAAAAGAAGCCGATGTGCGCGGGCGCGATAGTCGTCACGATCGCCACGTGCGGGCGCACAAGTCGCGTCAATTCAGCCAGTTCGCCGGGATGGTTCATCCCCATTTCGAACACGCCGAACTTCGTGCGTGACGGCATCCGCGCAAGGCTGAGCGGAACGCCGACATGGTTGTTATAGCTTTTGAGCGATCGGTGTGCCCGCCCGCGGCTGCCGCGATCCAGCGCAGCGAAAAGCGCTTCCTTCACACCCGTCTTCCCGGCGGACCCCGTCACGCCGATCACGTGCGCCGCCGCGCGTGCCCGCGCCGCGCAGCCCAATGCCTGCAACGCTTCGAAGGTATCGCCCACAAGCACATGGGGCTGTTCGATTTTCCGGTCGACGATTGCCGCCTGCGCGCCATTGCCGAATGCGCCGGCCAGGAAGCGATGGCCGTCGCTGTTTTCGCCTTTCAGGGCAAAGAACAGGTCGCCTTCGCGCACTTCGCGGCTGTCGATTTCTATACCCGAAACCTGGAAATCGCACGATGCGGCGCCGCCGGTCGCCTCGGCTATTTCGGCCGAGGTCCACAACGCGAGCGGTCGGACGTCCTCGTCCGTCACCGGCCAATCCAGAAGGGCGGGATGCTGGAATGTCATGCGGCAGCCACCTCGCGTGCAACTTCCACATCGTCGAACGGCAGCACGCGCATCGCATCGCCCCGGCCGACGATCTGGCCCTGTTCGTGCCCCTTACCCGCGACAAGGACAATATCGTCGCCGTCGGCGGCCGCAACCGCTGCCGAAATCGCCTCGCGGCGGTCTGCCACCTCCATCGCGCCGGGGCAGCCGCCCAGCACCGCCTTGCGGATCGCCGCCGGATCTTCTCCGCGCGGGTTGTCGTCGGTAACGATCACAAGGTCGGAACCGGCGGCGGCGGCGCGGCCCATTTCAGGCCGCTTGCCCTCGTCCCTGTCCCCGCCCGCGCCCAGCACGGTGATCAGCCGCCCGCGCACGTGCGGGCGCAGCGCGGCAATCGCCGCCTCGATCGCGTCGGGCGTATGCGCATAATCAATATAGACCGGCGCGCCCGCGCGCGTGATCGCCGCGCGTTCAAGCCGTCCGCGCACCGGCTGGAGCCGCGCCAGCGCATCGAATACCTGCCCCGCCTCTCCGCCGGTCGCCAGCACCAGTCCGGCGGAAACAAGCGCGTTCGCGGCCTGGTAGGCGCCGATAAGCGGCAGCACGACCTTGCGGCGTTCTCCCGCCATTTCGACATCGAGTTCCTGCCCCAGCTGGGTCGGCGTGCGGGCGAGCAAGCGGATCGACGATCCATCCGTTTCCGCTTGCCCGCCCACCGCGAGCACGCGCAACCCCCGTCTGCCGGCGTGCTCACAAACCTTGGCCGACCACGGATCGTCGGCCCAGACCACGGCCGTTCCGTCTTCGGCGATGACTTCGTCGAACAGCCGCATCTTGGCGGCGAAATAGCTCTCCATCGTCCCGTGATAATCGAGATGATCGCGGCTGAGGTTGGTAAAGGCGCCCGCCGTCACCCGCAGCCCTTCGTTGCGGTATTGCGAAAGGCCGTGGCTCGACGCTTCATAGGCGACGTGGGTCACGCCTTCGCGGGCGAGGCCGGTCATGTTGGACAGGAACGTGACGATATCGGGCGTGGTCAGCCCGGTCGAAACGCTCTCGTCCGCCGTCGTCACGCCCAGCGTGCCGATCGACGCGGCGTGGTGCCCGCCCATGCGCCAGATCTGGCGCGTCATCTCCACCGTAGAGGTCTTGCCGTTGGTTCCGGTGACGGCGACGATCGTTTCCGGGACGGGCGTGAAAAAGCGCGCGGCAAGGCGGGCGAAGGCGCGGCGGGGTTCCGCATCGGCGATATGGACCGCGCCTTCCACCCGCGCTTCGGGCCGTGCCACGATTGCCACCGCGCCGGCCGCCACCGCGGCGGGAATGAAGTCCTCGCCGTTGAAGCGCGTGCCGGGAAAGGCGCCGAACACCGTGCCGGGCGCCACCTTGCGGTGATCGATGGCGAAGCCGGTCACGCCTGCCTCCCCCCCGGTATCGAGCGCGATGCCCGCTTCCTGCGCCAGCCGCCCCAGCTTCATTCGCCGTCTCCGTTGGCGACCAGCGGAGCGATATCGGAAATGTCCACATCGCGCGTGGGGTCGGGCATGATGCCCAGCATCGGGCCGATGCGCGGCACAAGGCGGCCGACCACCGGGGCCGCGTTCCACGCCGCCGTGCGCTGGAACGATGTGGCCTGCGTGCCCTGCGGCTCATCCAGCGTTGCGATCACCACATAGCGCGGCTTGTCCATCGGGAACGCGGACGCGAACGTGGCGATCACCGCGTTCTTGCGATAACCGTGCTCGCCCGCCAGTTCGGCGGTGCCGGTCTTGCCGCCGATGCGGAACCCGTCGGCATTGGCCTTGCGACCGGTGCCCACTTTCACGATCATCCGCAGCAACTGGCGCATCCGCGCGCTGGTGGAGGCGGTGAACACGCGCCGCCCTTCAACCTTTGCGCCCGGCTTTTCCTTCATCAGCGTCGCGGGATGCCAGATCCCGCCGTTCACCAGCGCGGCATAGGCACAGGCAAGGTGCAGCGGCGTGATGGCGATGCCGTGGCCATAGCTGACCGTCATCGTGGTGATGCGCGACCATTCGCCATGATCCTCTAGCCGCGGCCACAATGGCTTGCCGCGCGCGGGCAGTTCGATGAACGGGCGTTCCTTGAAGCCCAGCGAAAGCATCGTCTCTCTCAGGCGATGGGCACCCAGTTCATCGCCGACCTGCGCCAGCACGATGTTGGAGGAATGGACCAGTGCTTCGGGAATGTTGAGCGTCGCGCCATAGTTGTGGTCGTCGTGGATCTTGAAACCCGCGATTTCAAGCGGTGCGCCCGCCTTGTAACGCCGCGACAGGTCGGTGATCGTCCCGGCATCGATGGCCGCCGCCACCGTCAACGGCTTCATCACCGAACCCAGTTCGTAAACCTGGTTCGTCGCCCGGTTGTAAACGAGGTGGTTGTACGCCTGGTCCGGCCGGTTGGGATCGAATTCCGGCAGCGAGGCGAGCGCCAGCACCTCGCCGCTGTCGACATCGAGCACGATGCCGGTTCCGCCCTTGGCGTTGGTCAGTCCGATCTCGCGGTTCAACTCGTCCTCGAGCGCGCTTTGCACGCGCACGTCGATCGACAGTTCCACCGGCTTGCCGCGCGTCGCGGGGTCAAGCAAGCGCTTGTCCAGCACCTGCTCCATGCCCACGCGGCCATGCCCGTCGGTCGCCACGTATCCCAGCACGTGCGCGGCCAGCGACCCTTGCGGATAATAGCGCTGGTTTTCCCTGGGGATTTCCAGCGCGGGTTCGCCCAGCGCGTGCACCCTGTTCGCCTGTTCGGGCAGGACGCGGCGGACAAGGTAGCTTGCCTTGTCCTGCTTCAGGCGCTTCACCAGTTCGTCGTAATCGGCATCGGGGAAGATTTTCACCAGCGCGGCGGCCACTTCCTGCGGCGTCTTTACCAGCGGATTGCGCCCGTCGTCGTTGAACGCCTTGGGATTGAACCACAGCGCATAGGCGGGAAAGGCGCGGGCCAGCGGCTCTCCGTTGCGGTCGGTGATCTCGCCGCGCGGCGGCAGCAGGCGTTGCGCCATGGAACGCCCTTCCGGCGCCTGCTCGGCAATGCCCAGTTGAACGATCCGCGCGATCGCGACGAAGGCCACGAACAGGATCAGCCCGACGATGACCAGGATGCGGACCTTGGCCGTCAGCAGGGAATTCTGGCGCACATTGGCAAGCTGCACGCGTCCAGTGGCGATCGCCGAGGATGCGGTCAATGTGCTCACCTGCGTGTGGCCTCCACGGCTCCCTTCAATGTCCCGGCCGTGGCGGAACTCTTCGCTTTCCCGCCCTTGTCCGCAAGGATATCCGCAGATTTGTCCACAACGATGCGATGGTGCGGACCCACCGGCAGCGCACTGTCGTCCGCATCGAGCAGCGTCAGGCGCTTGCCCAGCCCCTCGGCCGCCTTCTTGCGGTCCACCGCCTTGGCCGGCTTCGCGTCATCCGCGCTTTTCACGCCATCGGCAACGTCCTCCATCCGGTCGGCCAGCGACGAAACGACCGCGGGGAACGCGGCGCGCGCGGCAACCGCATCGTCCGCGCTGGCGACGCGGATCGGCGCGGGCGCATCGGGGCCGGCGGGCTTGCCCAGCGCGGCAAGCTGGCGCTCGCCTTCGATATACTGCTGCGCTTTGGGGGCGACATAACCGAAGTCGAGATCGTTCCAGGCCTTCAGTTGCTGCTGGTTGGACCGCGTTTCGAACTCGGTTTCAAGATACATCTTTTCCTGCTTCAGCGCGACGATCCGGTTTTCCGAATGGCGCACTTCGCTGCGCAGCGCGTTCACGTGGAACGCCTGCACAAGGATCAGCGCGGCGAACAGGCCCAGCAACGCAAGCCAGCCGATGTTACGCAGGCGGTTGGCGGTGACGATCATGCCGCGATCCTTTCCGCCGGCGGACGCGCCGGCGCGTCGGTGCGCGCCGCCCAGCGCAAGGTGGCCGAGCGGGCGCGGGGATTGCGCGCCACTTCGGCGTCCGAAGGCCGGATGGCGCGAGAGGGTTTTGCGAACGTCGCCGCCGCGCGCGGGGCGACGTCCGGCAGGTGGCGCGAACCGCCGGGGCCAGACTGGCTGGCGGCGCGCAGGAAGGTTTTCACGATGCGGTCTTCCAGACTGTGAAAGCTGACCACGACCAGCCGGCCGCCCGGTTCAAGCAGGTCTTCGGCGGCGGCCAGCGCCTGCGCCAGTTCGTCAAGCTCTCCATTCACGTGGATGCGCACCGCCTGGAAACTGCGCGTGGCGGGGTCTTTCGCCATGCCCGGCTTGTGCCCCAGCGCCTTGCGCACGACGGCGGCGAACTGGCCGGTCGTGGTCAGCGGGCGGGCGGCAACGATGGCGCGGGCGATGCGGCGCGACTGGCGTTCTTCGCCATAGCGGTAAAGCACGTCGGCAATCGCGGCTTCATCGGCTTCGTTCAGGAAATCAGCCGCGCTTTGCCCGTCCTGCGACATGCGCATGTCCAGCGGGCCATCGACCGAAAAGCCGAAGCCGCGACCCGACTGGTCAAGCTGCATCGAACTGACGCCGATATCCATGACCAGGCCGCGCACCTTGTCCACGCCCGCTTCGGCAAGGCTTTCTACCATTTCGGAAAACCGCCGGGGATGGAGCACGAGGCGCGGGGGGCTTTCTTGCGTTTCGGGCCAGCGGTTGCCCGCCTCGATCGCGTCGGGATCGCGGTCGAAGGCATGGACGGTGGCGCCGGCATCGAGCAGACGGCGCGTGTAACCGCCCGCCCCGAACGTGGCATCCACGATCAGGTCGCCCGGCTGCGGGTCCAGCGCCTCCACCACTTCGTCAAGCAATACGGGAACGTGCGGGGCGGTATTTTGCGCGGCAGGACTCACCGGCGCCTCCCCTTGCCGTTCGCCGCATCGGCCATCAGCGCGCGACACTTGGCCTTCGCGGCATCCCAGCCAGCCCCCATCTCGAACAGCCGCTCCGGCGCCCAGATGGTGATGAGGTCGCTACCGCCGTTGAAATAGAGGCCGCCCGTCACCCCGCCCATGTCGGCCAGGTATGACGGCAGCACGAAACGCCCCGAATCGTCGAAGCTGGCGCGGTGGAAGGCGGAAAGCTGGCCCAGCATCTCGTCCCGGTCGAAAGAGCGGTCGCCCGCGGCCTTGGCCATTTCCCATTCGTCGTGCACCAAGGCGTCGAACGTCTCGGTGCGATCGAAGCCGAAACCGACAAGGCACGGCAGCTTGTGATGCTTGTCCAGGCACAGCAGCTTGTCGCCGCCCGATGCGGCGCGAACGCTGGCGCGGAAGTCTGACGGCAGCACGAACCGGTCCTTTTCGCCGCGCGGCGAAAAGCCCTGTCCGAAATACCGAGTTGGCCCTCCCGCCACGCAAACACCCCGCTACGGACAAACTCCTCCGCCTCGGGAAGCGCACGCGCATCCCGGCGCATCCCCCGCGGATGCGGCATGGAAAATCGTCCAGATACGCCTTCTTAACGCGGGAAAGTGCGGGCGGGAAGAGCAAATCGCGGGAAATTACGGGAATTTGCGTCCAGTTGTGCAGTTTTATCAGGATTCTTGCGGGATTCCGGGTACCCCACAGCCTCGGATACCGGACCATGAGTAGTTCTGGCAGATTCGCAAACCCATGTGAATCCTTGTGTTTTCCGGACTGGAATCACTCACGCCCGCACTTTCCCCGAAAGTACCCGCGCGCGACCTTCGTCCCCAAACAGGCAAGGAAATGTGCGAATCGCCGCGAGGCGAGGCAGTCAGGGTTGCTGTTGCTTGACGTCCGGTTCGGAGGTCGGCGGCGCCTGCGTGGGTGTGCCGGCATTGCCGGGCAGCAGGATCATCGCATCGGGCTTCGCGCTGGGGCTCGGCTTGTTGACCGGCAGTTCGGGCGCGACGCCCATGTCCACCAGCGGGTCGCTTGCGGCAGTGGTTGTCGGAGCCGCGGCCGGTGCGGTGTCGACCGCTTCGGGCGAAGCGATGGCCACCGCGTCTTCCGACTGGCGCGCCCGCTCCATCACGATGTTGGCAAGGCCCACCATCAGCAGCATCCCGCCCAGCCCGAACAGGCCCACCTGCAAGCGGTGCACCGCCTGCGCGCGCAATTCCCGCTCACTGGGAGAGGTGAAGCGCAGGGGCAGCGCCGGGCGGCTATCCGCCGCGATATGCCGCGCGATACGCTTTTGCAGGGGGTTGGCGAGACGTGCCATCGCCGGACCCTAG
The DNA here is from genome assembly GCF_036784765.1 of Novosphingobium sp. ZN18A2. Classification (NCBI taxonomy): domain Bacteria; kingdom Pseudomonadati; phylum Pseudomonadota; class Alphaproteobacteria; order Sphingomonadales; family Sphingomonadaceae; genus Novosphingobium; species Novosphingobium sp. ZN18A2. Next base: position 2,713,198 of record NZ_CP136651.1, read on the forward strand.
CCGATCAGGCCAGCCAGGGAAATACCGGGCGTTCCTTGGCGCGCAGCCATTCGGGATTGTAAAGCGTCGACAGGTAGCGGAAGCCCGTGTCGCACAGGATCGTCGCGATGCGGGGGCTCTTGCGGCCTTCGGCCACCAGCTTGCGGCCCAGCGCGACCGCGCCCGCCACGTTGATCCCGCTGGAAAGACCAAGGCACAGCCCTTCCTCTTCCAGCAGGCGGCCGACCCAGTGCAGCCCCTCTTCGTCGGAAATGCGGAACGCGGTGTCGATCGGCGCGCCTTCTAGATTGGCGGTAATCCGCCCCTGCCCGATCCCTTCCGCGACAGAGCTGCCTTCCGATTTCAGTTCGCCGCATTCGTAATAGGAATAAAGCGCCGCGCCGTGCGGATCGGTAAGCGCGATGGTCACGTCCTCGTCGAACGCCTTCAGGCCCAGCCCGACGCCCGCGATCGTCCCGCCCGTTCCCGCGGCGCAGGTAAAACCGTCGATCCGGCCGCCCATCTGCTCCCAGATTTCGGGCGCGGTGCTTTCGATGTGGGCGCGGCGGTTGGCGATATTGTCGAACTGGTTGGCCCAGATCGCCCCTTCGGTCTCTTCCGCAAGCCGGCGCGAGGTGTGCACGAAGTGGCCGGGGTTCTTGTAGGGCGCGGCGGGAACCAGCACCAGTTCGGCCCGCAGCGCGCGCAGCGTATCCATCTTCTCGCGCGACTGGGTTTCGGGCATCACGATCACCGTCTTGTAGCCCAGCGCATTGGCGACAAGCGCAAGGCCGATGCCGGTGTTGCCCGCCGTGCCTTCCACGATCGTGCCGCCGGGCTTCAGCGTTCCGCGCTCTTCGGCGTCGCGCACGATCCACAACGCCGCACGGTCTTTCACCGATGCACCGGGGTTGGCGAATTCGCACTTGCCGAAGATGTCGCAACCCGCCGCCTCGCTTGGCCCTGCCAGGCGGACGAGCGGCGTATTGCCGATAAGGGAAAGCGTATCGGGAAGGGTCGTATCAGAAGTCATGCAGAAACAGGTAAGGCCCGGCTGCCGGTTCGGCAATGCAATTGCGCTTGGCCGCCTGCAAGCGCGGCTTATTCGCGCCCCGCACGGATCGCCGCCCCGCCGGCGAACGGCGCGATGGCCAGTGCCGCAAGGCTTGCCGCCGCCAATAGCAGCAGACCGCCCTCTCCGCCCTGTTGCAACGACCCCGCGCCGAAGATCAGCAACGGGACAGTCAGCGGGATAGCCAGCAGCCCGCCCAGCGCCGCGCCGCCGCGCAGGCCCGCCGTCAGCGCCGCGATGGTCACGCCGATGGCCGCAAGCCCCGGCGTGCCCACCAGCAGGCCAAGCTCGACAACCGCAAGTTGCCGCGCATCGAGCGACACGAGCGCGGCGGCAATCGGTGTCGCCAGCATCAGCGGGATGCCGAAGCTAAGCCAGTGGGCGATAATGCGCACCAGCATCAGCGCCTCTTCCGATATGCCGCGCAATGCCCACTGGTCGAAGAACCCGGCGTCGAGGTCGGGTTCCACCAGCCGGTCTATCGGCAGGATCGCAGCGAGCAGCGCCGCCACCCAGATCACGCCCGCGCCGGTCCGGTTCAGCAGCTTCGTGTCCGGTCCCACCGCAAAGGGGAACAGGATCGCCACCGCCACGAAGAACAGCAGGGGCAGAACCGCTCCGCCGCGCCCCTGCGCGCCGCGCGTCAGCAGCACCAGGTCGCGAAGGAAGATGGCCCAGAGCGCGCGGATCATTCGTCCGCCTCCGCACCTGCCCGCTCATCCGGCACGTGGTCCGCGATGGACAAGACCTGAAGGCCGTCCAGCGCCAAGGGCAGGTGCGAGGCGATGACGGCGATTCCGCCGGCCGCGCGGTGCAGTTCGATCATGTGCTGCGCGCGTTTGGCCCAATCGACATCCAACCCGTTCAGCGGTTCGTCCAGCATCCACACCGACGCCCCGCTCGCCGCCACGCGGGCCAGCGCCGCGCGCTTTTTCTGCCCGGTCGAAAGATAGCGCACGGGAACGTCCAGCAGGTCGTCAAGGCCAAGCGCGGTCACGCGTTCCATCACGCCGTCCACCCTGCCCCAGAATGCCAGCGCGCGTTCCAGCGGCACGTGCGCGTCCAGCGCCATGCGTTCGTCTATCAGCGCGATACGCCCTTCGCGTTCCACCGATCCGGCGTATGGACGCAACAGGCCGGCGAGGATGCGGATCAGGCTGGACTTGCCGGTGCCGTTCGGCCCCGTTACCTGCAAGGCATCGCCCGGCGCGAGCGACAGCGACAGGTTCCTGAACAGGATCCTGTCGCCGCGTCGGCACGCGAGATCCCTTGCGGCTAGGCGGCAGGCTTGCATGGCGCGTGGCGATAGTTGAAAGCGCGAAGCCTGCCAAGCAGCCCCGATCTCCCAGGAGTAAACATGGCTATCGATCCCCTCACCGATTCCGAACGCGACAGCGCGCTGGACCGCCTTTCCGCCTGGACCCTTCGCGACGACGGGCTGGCGATCCGGCGCAGCTTTTCATTCGACGATTTCAGCGAAGCCTTCGCCTTCATGACCCGCGTGGCGCTCTATGCGGAAAAGGCGGACCACCATCCCGAATGGTCGAACGTCTACAACAAGGTCTCGATCACGCTGACCACGCACGATGCGGGCGGCCTTTCGAAGCGCGACCTGGCGATGGCCGCCGCGATCGACCGGCTGGTGTAGGCCGCCCGGACCTCAATCCATGGGCGCAAGCGTGCGGCGCCGCACCAGGCCGGGGGCGAAGCGCGACATGAAGGAAAGCTGCTTCGCGGTCTTTCCCACCAGCGTGTGAACCTTCGATCCGTGGACCGCGTCCCACGCGGCCTGGGCCACGTCTTCCACCGGGATGAAGTCCAGCTTCGCCTCCACCACGCTGTCGCGCATCGAAACGTTGGTGTGCGTGTTGCCGGGCTTTTGCAGCAGCGGCGTATCGATGAAGCCGGGCATCAGGTCGCGCACCTTGATGTCATCCGCCGACCATTCGGAATCGAGCGCCTCTGTCATCGCGCGCACGCCGAACTTGGTGGCCGAATAGGTCGCCATGTTGGCAATGCCGTAAAGCCCGGCCGCGCTTGCGGTGTTGAGCAGGCAACTGCCCGGAGTCTTCGCGAGATAGGGCCGGGCGGCCTGCGCACCATAGATCACGCCGCGAAAGTTCACGTCCACCAGCATGTCGATTTCCGACTGCTGCATTTCAGAAAGCGGGCCACCGAAGGCAACGCCCGCGTTGTTGAACATCACGTCGATACGCCCGCCGCTCGCTTCCGCGAAATCGGCCAGCGCCTCGTCCCACGCCAGCCGGTCGCGCACGTCCAGCCTGTGCATGGTCGATCCGCCGTCGGGCAGCAGCGCAGCGGTTTCGCGCATTCCCGCCTCGTTGATGTCGGCAAGCCCGACCAGCCAGCTTTCGCGCGCAAACCGCTGCGCGACCGCGCGGCCTATGCCCGATCCGCCGCCCGTGATGAAAATCGCCTTGCGCTGCGACATTGCCCCTCACCCTTCCCTGATTCGCTGAGCTTGTGAACAGGCATCCTAGAGCGCGGGATTGTTGTAGCAATGCCAAGTGAAGATGGCCGCCGCGCCGCGGTGCGGGCGCCAGTCCTCTGCCAGCGCGCGGGTTTCCTTTTCGCCGGGCCGTTCGGGCAGGTCCAGCAGCTTGCCAATCCCCGCCTGCACCGCAAGATCGCCCGCCGGCCAGATATCCGGCCGGCCTTCCGCGAAAAGCAGATAGATCTCTGCCGACCAGCGCCCGATGCCCTTGATCCGCACCAGTTGCGCAATCGCCGCTTCATCGTCATCCGGCAGGTTTTCAAGGTCGAGCTGCCCGGTTTCGACCAGCTCGCAAAGCGACCGGGCGTATCCCTGCTTCTGGCGCGAAAGGCCGCAGCCGCGCAGCGCATCGAACTCCGCGTCCAGAAGGTCACGCGGGGGAATATCCTCACCCAGCAAGGCTTCGAGCCGGTTCCATACCGACGCGGCGGCGGCCACGCTTACCTGCTGGCCCACGATCGTGCGCAACAAGGTGCGATACCCGGTCGGGCGGATGCGCGGTTCGGGATAGCCCACCCTTTCCAGCGCGCGCGCGATCCCCGGCGAACGCGCGGCAACGTGATCCAGCCCTTCTGCAATGGCGTGTGCGCTCAGGCCCATCGGCATTCATTCCCGTCAAAACCCGGCCAATATCCCGGTCAGCCCGCAACGCACGATGCTTGCCAAAGCCGGGCACAGCCTTTAGCAGCCCGCAGCGAACGCAAACAAGGGGCGCAGCGGACCGCGGGCGCCTGCCAAGAGGATAGTCGAATGCCCAAGCTGATCGTTGTCAATCGTGCCGGTGAAGAAACGACTGTCGATGCCACCGCCGGCCTTTCGGTGATGGAAACGATCCGCGACAACGGTTTCGACGAATTGCTGGCGCTGTGCGGCGGTTGCTGTTCCTGCGCCACCTGCCACGTTCACGTCGATCCCGCCTCGATGGACAGGCTTGAGCCGATGGGCGAGGACGAGAACGACCTGCTCGACAGTTCGGACCACCGCAACGAATATTCGCGCCTGTCCTGCCAGATCGAGATGAGCGACGCGCTCGACGGCCTGAAGGTGACGATCGCGCCCGAAGATTGATTCGGCGAAGCGGATACGACGCGAATTGAAGCAGCGCAGATTGATCCGCAGCGGACCAAATTTACGAGAAATGCGGACGCGTGCGGCGGGCTGGTGCTAAAGCCGCAGCCCCGCGGTTTCATCCAGCCCGGACATCAGGTTCAGGCTCTGCACCGCGGCGCCGCTCGCCCCCTTGCCCAGATTGTCGAGCCGCGCGACGAGGCGCGCCTGCGACCCGTCGGCGCTGGCCATCACGAACAGTTCCATCCCGTCCCACGGCTGCATGGATGCGCGCAGCAGCAGTTCCCCTTCTTCGGGAACGCCGGGATTGACCGTTACGATGGGCGATCCTTCATAAAACCGGGCGAGTTCGGCGCGTAGCGCGTCGCGCGAACCTGCGCCGGGCATGGCCGAAAGCGCCAGCGGCACTTCCACCACCATGCCGCGCAGCGCGGGGATCACCGCCGGCGAGAACAGCGGCGCGATCGACAGCCCGGCATAGGCTTTCATTTCCGGTACGTGCTTGTGCCCGAAGGTAAGGCCATAACCGCGCCACGCGATATCGGCATCGTCGGCATAGCGCGCGATCAGCGCCTTGCCGCCGCCAGAATAGCCGGACACGGCGTTGCAGCTATAGGCCCAGCCGGCAGGCAACATCCCCGCGCGCACCAGCGGCGCCAGTCCACCAAGGAAGCCGGTGGGATAGCACCCCGGATTGGCGACGCGCTTCGCATTGGCCACGGCATCGTGCCCGACCAGTTCGGGGAAACCATAGGTCCAGCCATCGGCCACGCGATGCGCGGTGGATGCATCTATCACGCGGGTGGTATCGTTGCGGATCATGCCCACCGCGGCGCGCGCCGCATCGTCGGGCAGGCACAGGATCACCACGTCGGCATCGTTGATCGCTTCGGCGCGCGCGGTATCGTCCTTGCGCCGCGCATCGTCGAGCGCGATCAGCGCGAACTCGCTCCGCCCGGCAAGCCGTTCCGCGATTTCCAGCCCGGTCGTTCCCGCCGCGCCGTCAATGAATACCTGCACCGTCATGGCAACACCCGCCTGCGGGACGTTTCCCCGCCTTCCTTGCGCGCCAGCATGTCTGCCAGCGGCTCTTTCACGACCTTGCCCGCGTCCTGGCTGGCATGGATCACCGTATCCGCATCCACCAGGATCGCCACGTGCCCCTTAAGGAAGACCAGGTCTCCGCGCTGCGGTGCCGCGCCGGCGTCCAGCTTGCGCCCCGCTTCCGCTTCCTGCTGGTCGCTGTCGCGCGGCAGCCGGAATCCGGCGCGCGCGAACACGGTTTGCACAAGGCCCGAGCAATCGATGCCCGCACCGCCGCGACCGCCCCAGACATAGGGCGTGCCGACAAGCGCTTCGGCGCTGGTAACCGGGTCCGTTCCGTCGGGCGCGGGGGGCGGCGGCACGTCGGCCGGATCGCCCAGCGCCTGAAGCGGAAGATAGCCGAGATAATGGTCGTGCGCGCCATAGCCCCAGCCCCATCCACCGGCGAGGTCGAGCAGCATGAAGCGTTCGCCTCGCAACAGTTCGGACACCTGTTCGGACGCGTCGCCCTTGGCCGCACGCAAGGCGACGTGATCCACCGCCACCGCGCGCTCCATCGGCACGACATAATGCGGGGCGAAAAGCTGGCCGCGCAGCGCGATATCGGCAAGGTCGCCACGGATCGGCGTGACGCGCGGATCGGTTACGCGCGCGGGTCCGGCCAGCGCATATTGCCCGGCATAGGAATCGGTGTCTGGCTTTGCTTCGGCGTTCAATTTCTGTCCTTCATGGGAAGCGCGCGCGATTAGCGGCTCATCGCCCCGGGGGCAAGCATTGCCGCCGCCGCGCCCCAGCATGAAACCGTTCAATCGTAGCGTCCCTTCAGCATGTGCCATGCCGCGCGAAGGCCCAGCGCCTCGCCGCCCTTGGGCCGGCCGGGCTTGGCCGCGGGCCGCCACGCGAATGTATCGAAGTGCAGCCAGTCTATCCCTTCGCCCACGAACCTGTCTAGAAACAGGCCCGCCACGCTCGCCCCCGCAAACCCGTTGGGCGCGGAGTTCACCATGTCGGCGATGTCGGACTTCAGGTATTCGCGATAGGCTTCGGGCAGCGGCAGTCGCCAGCACGCATCGTCGCTGGCCTTGCCCGCCGAAAGCAGCGCATCGGCCGTCTCGTCGCGGCGGGCGAACATCGCCGGAAGATCGGGGCCGAGCGCCACGCGCGCGGCACCGGTCAGCGTTGCGAAATCGACGATCAGGTCCGGCTCGTCTTCGCTCGCCCTTGCCAGCGCGTCGGCCAGGATCAGCCGCCCTTCCGCATCGGTGTTGGTGATTTCCACCGTGGTTCCCCCGCGCGCGGTAAACACGTCGCCGGGGCGGAAGGCATTGCCCGAAATCGCATTCTCCACCGCCGGGACAAGCAAGTGCAGCCGCACCTTCAGGTTGTGCTGCATGACCAGCCGGGCCAGCGCGATGGCGTGCGCGGCGCCGCCCATGTCTTTTTTCATCAGAGCCATGCCTGCGGTCGGCTTGATATCCAGCCCGCCCGAATCGAAGCACACGCCCTTGCCCACGATCGCCAGTGTGGGATGCTTGTCCTTGCCCCATATCAACTCGATCAGGCGCGGCGCGTTGCCGCGCGCCGCCGCGCGGCCGACCGCGTGGACCAGCGGATATTCCTGCTCCAGCTTGTCTCCGCCGGTCACGCTCACTTGCGCGCCGTGCGCCTTGGCAAGCGCGCGCACCGCGTCTTCAAGCTGGGGCGGCCCCATGTCCTCTGTCGGCGTGTTGACGAGGTCGCGCACCTGCGCCACCGCTTCGGCTTCGTGCAGCGCCGGTTCGATTGCCTTGACGTCGGTCGTCAGCAGCACGCGCGGCCCCTGCGCCTTCGGGTCCTTGCGATAGCGATCGAAGCGATATTGCCCCGTCACCCAGCCGTGCAGCGCGGGGCCGGGTTCTGCGCCATCGCGGCGATAGGTGCCTTCGGGCAGCACTTCGGCCAGCTTGGCCATGCACCAGCTGGACAGGCTTTCGACATTGGCGACGCCGGCGACGACCGACCATTCATCGCCTTGCGGCACGATTGCGTGTTCATATCCGCCGCCGGTGAACTTCTGCGCTTCCACCGCGGCGCGCTGCCCTGCGGACAGCGACTTCAGCCAGTCTGGAAAGGTAGCCTTGTCGACAAGGCGGATCGGGATGGCCTTCTGGCCGCGGTCGGGCTGGATCAGCGCGTTCTTGTTTGTCATGCTGACAGGCTATTGCCCCAGCCGCGCCTCATTCGCGAGAGGAAATTCCCATGCGCCTGCCCCCTGCGCCCGTTTCGGCCCTGCTTTCGGCCTTGCTCCTTGCGGCCTGTTCGGGCGGCGGATCGCCCGACGATGCGGGCGGCGGCGCGCAGGCGGCGTCCAGTCCCGCGCCAGCAACCGCGCGAACGGTAAAGGAAGCCAACGACCTTTATTCCTTCGCCTATTCCTATCCCGCGCAAGCGGGGGCGATCCCCGCGCTCAAGACGTGGCTCGATGCCGATCTCGACAAGGCGAAGAGCGAACTGGCGAACGAAGCGAAGGACGCGCGCGACGATGCGGAGCGGCAAGGCTATCCCTTCCGGCCATATGACCGGACCGAACACTGGAAGGTGGTTGCCAGCCTTCCCGGCTGGCTCAGCCTGTCGGGAGAGACATATGCCTTCACCGGCGGCGCGCACGGGATGACCGGATTCGAAACGCTGCTGTGGGACAAGGCCGCGGATACCAGGCGCAAACCGATCGACCTGTTCGTTTCGGAAGACGCGCTGCGCGGCGCGATCCGCAAGGACTTTTGCGCACAACTGGACAAGCAGCGCATCGAAAGGCGTCAGGGCCACACAATCGGCGGCGGCATCAGCGAATTCGTGCAGTGCATCGACCCACTGCGCCAGACGCTGGTGCTTGGATCGTCGAACGGCAAGACGTTCGACCGGATCGACATCCTGATCGCCCCTTATGCCGCCGGCCCCTATGCCGAAGGGACGTATGACGTCGCCGTGCCGGTAACGGATGCCGTGCTGCGCGCGGTGAAACCGGCCTGGCGCGAATATTTCGCGAATGGCGGCTGACGGGCGCGCCCTCCCCTCGCAATTTTGCGAAGCGTTCGCTACATGGGCGGCATGACCGAATATGTAACCGTGGACGAAAGCGACGTCCTGCCGCGTGACGGCACCATCAAGCTGCATGGCCCCGCCGGCTTCGAAGGCATGCGCAAGGCGGGCCGCCTTGCCGCCGAAATCCTTGACGCGCTGGTTCCGCTGGTGAAGCCGGGCGTGACGACGGGCGAGCTTGACGACGTGGTGCGGCAGATGACGCTCGATGCCGGCGCGGTTCCGGCGACGCTGGGCTATCGCGGCTATACCCATTCGTGCTGCATCTCCATCAACCATGTGGTCTGCCACGGCATTCCTTCGGAAAAGACGCTGAAGGACGGCGACATCGTCAATATAGATGTGACACCGCTGCTCGACGGCTGGCACGGCGATACCAGCCGCATGTATCTTGTCGGCGATGTGCCGCTGAAGGCCAGGCGGCTGGTCGATACGACGTATGAATGCCTGATGATCGGGATCGAGCACGCGAAGCCCGGCGCCCGACTGGGCGATATCGGCGCGGCGATCCAGGCCCATGCCGAACGCCAGCGTTATGGCGTGGTGCGCGAATTCTGTGGCCACGGCGTCGGCCGCCTGTTCCACGACGCGCCCGAAGTGGTCCACGCCGCGCGCGCGGGAACCGGCCCCGAACTGAAGCCGGGCATGTTCTTCACCATCGAACCGATGATCAACCTGGGCAAGCCGGGCGTGAAGCTGCTGGACGACGGGTGGACGGCGGTTACGCGCGACAGGTCGCTTTCGGCCCAGTTCGAACATTCGATCGGCATTACCGAAGACGGGTGCGAGATCTTCACGCTCAGCCCGAAGGGGCTGCACAAGCCGCCCTACGACACCGCGACTGCCTAATATTACGACACCGCGACTGCCTAATATTTAGGCAGATCGCTGCGCAAACTTTGTGCAGTGCGGCAGCGCTGGCGCGCAATTTCGCGTGCCAATCGCCGTTGCGCGCGATTCTTTTCTTACTGCAACCGCGAAATTGACGCTTTCCCCGCGCCTTGCGATGTCCTAGGTCGGGGAAAGTGAGCATGGCACGATTCTTGTTAGGCTCGTGCCGTATGGACAAACCGCCGGCACTTCCGAACAGCCCGTCCGGGCCTTCGGGAAGAACCCGCCGGTAGAGCGTTGCAGGGGTCAAAGGGTCCGTGAAAAAGGTCGAGGCGATTATCAAGCCGTTCAAGCTCGACGAAGTGAAGGAAGCGCTTCACGAAGTCGGGGTTTCCGGAATCACAGTTACAGAGGCCAAGGGCTTCGGGCGGCAGAAGGGCCATACGGAGCTCTATCGCGGCGCCGAATACGTCGTTGACTTCCTCCCCAAGGTAAAGCTCGAGGTCGTAGTGCCCGACGCCATGGTGGAACGCACGGTAGAGGCGATCGCCGCCGCCGCGCAGACCGGCCGCATCGGCGACGGCAAGATCTTCGTCGTGCCGATCGACAGCGCGCTGCGCATCCGCACCGGAGAGCGCGACGAGGACGCGGTCTGACACGCATTTCAACCCGCCGGACACCCGGCGGGCCGGAAAAACGGAGGGCTTGCCCGCCAACCGCGCGGGCGAACTTCCACCCCAAACCCCTTGCATCGCGCAAGGCCAGTCAAGAGGACCAAGATGGCTAAAGCAAAGGACATCCTCGCCCAGGTGAAGGATGAGGAAATCGAATGGATCGACCTGCGGTTCACCGACCCCAAGGGCAAGTGGCAGCACCTGACCATGGTTGCGGGCGTGATCGGCGAGGACGAACTGGAAGACGGCCTGATGTTCGACGGTTCGTCGATCGAAGGCTGGAAGGCCATCAACGAATCCGACATGATCCTGAAGCCAGACCTTGAATCGGTCTATATCGATCCGTTCTCGGCCACGCCGATGATGATCATCAACTGCGACATCGTGGAACCGTCGACCGGCGACCTCTATGCCCGCGACCCGCGCTCCACCGCGAAGCGCGCCGAAGCCTACCTGAAGAGCTCCGGCATCGGCGACACCGTGTTCGTCGGCCCCGAGGCCGAGTTCTTCATGTTCGACGACGTGAAGTTCTTCGACGGCTATGACGGCAACGGTTTCAAGATCGACGACATCGAACTGCCGACCAATTCGGGCAAGGACATCGAAGGCGGCAACCTCGCCCACCGTCCGCGCGCGAAGGGCGGTTATTTCCCGGTCGCCCCGGTCGACAGCGCGGTGGACATCCGCGGCGAAATGGTCGCCACGATGCTGGAAATGGGCCTGCCCTGCGACAAGCACCACCACGAAGTGGCCGCCGCCCAGCACGAACTGGGCCTGACCTTCGGCACGCTGGTGCAGACCGCCGACCGCATGCAGATCTACAAGTACGTGGTCCAGCAGGTCGCCGCCGCCTATGGCAAGACCGCCACGTTCATGCCCAAGCCGATCATGAAGGACAACGGGTCGGGCATGCACACCCACATGTCGATCTGGAACAAGGGCAAGCCGCTGTTCGCCGGTAACGGCTATGCCGGCCTGTCGGACATGTGCCTCTATTACATCGGCGGCGTGATCAAGCACGCGAAGGCGCTGAACGCCTTCACCAACCCCACCACCAACAGCTACAAGCGCCTGGTTCCGGGTTACGAAGCGCCGGTCCTGCTCGCCTATTCGGCGCGCAACCGTTCGGCCTCGTGCCGCATCCCCTATGGCGCGGGCGACAAGGCAAAGCGCGTGGAATTCCGTTTCCCCGACGCGATGGCCAACCCCTACCTCGCCTATTCGGCGCTGCTGATGGCCGGCCTCGACGGTATCCGGAACAAGATCCACCCCGGCGAAGCCATGGACAAGAACCTTTACGACCTGCCCCCGGCGGAACTGGCCGAAGTGCCGACCGTGTGCGGTTCGCTGCGCGAAGCGCTGGAAAGCCTGGAATCCGATTACGAATTCCTGCTTGAAGGCAACGTCTTCACCAAGGACCAGGTCGACGCCTATCTCGAACTCAAGTGGCCGGAAGTGCTGCGCTGGGAAACCACGCCGTCGGCGGTCGAGTTCGACATGTACTATTCGGCCTGATCCCGCACGGATCGGAACCGAAACAGCAAGGGGCGTCCGGAGCGATCCGGGCGCCCTTTTTGTTTGCGGTTTCAGTCCGCAATGAACGTCATCCTGTTGAATCGGTGGCGCAATGACGCCAGAACTACATCACGGATGCGAAAGGGGAACGTTGCATATGAAGCCAATGACCTGGGCAACGGTGTTCGGCATCGGCATTGCGGCGTTGCAGCCTTCGACTGCCCACGCCGACTGGCTGGAAGTCAGCTCGCCCAATTTTCGTTTCTATAGTCAGGGCAAGGAACAGGAATCGGTCGAAACCGTCCAGAACCTTGAAAAGCTCGACCATCTCGTGCGCGCGGTAACCGGCAACGACAAGCCGCCCAGCCCCAAACCGCTGACGATCTATGAACTAGGCACAATGCAGGATGTGCAGGCAACAATGCCTGGCGGCGGGCGTGGCGTTGCCGGGTACTACACCACCAGCCCACAGGGCGCGCATCTCATTACGTTCCGCAAGCCCGTGGAAGCGCCCGTACCTGGCTCTCGGCTCAAACGCATCTACAACATCAATGCAGAAGTGACGCAGCACGAATACCTGCATCACCTGATGTTCCAGTATTTCCCGACCAACTACCCCACGTTCTATCCTGAAGGCTTTGCCGAGTATTATGGCACCATGCTGTTCGAGCCGAACAACGTGATCGTGGTCGGCCATGCTCCGGTCGGCCGGCTTGAATCGCTGAAGGACTGGCTGCCGATCCGCAAGGTGCTGACTGCGAAAAGCTATGGCGATGTGACGAACTTGAGCAGCCTGTATGCCGAAGGCTGGTTGCTGACGCACATGGCTGCCGCCCGACCCGAAGTGGGCAAGGAAATGGCCTCGTTCCTGCGTGCGATAACCAAAGGCGTGCCATACGAAAAGGCAGCAGAGGATTCGTTCGGCGACCTCGATGCTTTCGACAAAAAGGTCCATGACTATGCGGGGCACGTCACCGCACTGACGATCAAACTCAAACCGTTTGCGATCAGCAAGGTTACGGTGCGCCACCTGTCGCCGGTCGAGGAAAAGCTGATCTCGACCGAGATCAAATTGCGCTCGGGCATGAAGGTTAATGAAGCCGACGCCGAAGCCCGGCGCGTCCGTTCGGTCGTAGAGGCCAACCCGGGCAATGCCTATGCCCTTGGCGTGCTGGCGCTGACCGAATGCGTCGCAGGAGAAATGGATCAGGCTCGCGCCACCGCGCAGCGCCTGCTGTCGATAGACCCCGGCAACGTGCGCGGCGACCTTGCTCTTGGCATGGTCCAGGTAGCGGAACTGGCCGGATCCGGCTCAGACGACGCAACCGCGTGGGACGAGGCGCGCGAACCATTGGCGCGCGCGATCAACAGTGACGCGACCGCAACGTGGCCGCGCATCGCCTATTACCAGAGCTATCTCAAGGAAGGCGTGTTGCCTTCAGCCGGGGCGCAGAACGCGCTTGTGCAGGCATTCAAGCTGATCCCGCAAGACGACGACGTGCGCTACCTCGTCGCGCGCGATTACGAAATGCGCGGCATGATCAAGGCGGCAATTTTCACGATTTCGCCCAGCGCCTATGGCACGTTCGACGGGAACGAACGGCGCAAGAGAAAACGCGACAAGGCCTACCGCGAAGCGGCCGCCAAATACACCAACATCGCATACCACGAATCCGCCGGCGACATGCTGAAGCGGCTGGAAGCCAAGCGTGATGGACGCTGGGACGAAAAGACGGGAACGATAACCGCGGCACCGAAAACCGCATCCGCGCCCGCCAGCTAGTACGGCGGATCACGACCGGCGGGCGCGTTCATTCCGCCGTCCGGTTGATTTCGCTTGCAACCACCCATGCCGGAAGAGCAGAGCCGCAATCGATGATCTCGGTACTCGATCTCTTCCGCATCGGAATCGGCCCGTCCAGTTCGCACACCGTGGGGCCGATCCGGATCGCGACCGATTTCCTTGAGCGGATCGAACGCCAGGGCGCGCTGGAACGGGTCGCACGTATAGAGGTGACATTGCAGGGATCGCTTGCGCTTACCGGCGTGGGCCACGGCACGCCCGATGCCTGCCTGATGGGCCTCATGGGCCTCAACCCGGAAACGCTCGACCCCGAAGCCGCGCACGCCGCCGTTGCGAAAGCACGGACCGAAGGCCGCATCGCCTTGCTCGGCAAGCACGAAATCGCCTTCGATGCGGCGCGCGACCTGTGCCTTGCCTTCGATGTCATCCCCGCCCTGCACCCCAACGGCATGGTCCTTGCCGCGCTGGACGATGAAGGCGGCGAGATTGCGCAAGCCGAGTATTATTCCACCGGCGGCGGCTTTTTCGCCACGCGTCGCCAGCTGGAACAGCCCGCGCAGGGCGACCTGATTGCCGGGGCCGCCGATGCGCGCTTTCCTTTTGCTTCGGCGAACGATCTGCTGGACATCTGCCGCACGCAGGCGCTGTCCATCTCCGACGTGGTGCTCGCCAACGAGGCGAGCTGGCGGGCGAAACCCGAAACGATGGAAGGGCTGGACCGTATCGCCCGCGCGATGTGCGAATGCATCGATCGCGGCCTGTCGCGCGACGGATATCTGCCCGGCCCGCTGAAAGTGCGCCGCCGCGCCCGTGAAATTCACGAAAACCTCGTCTCCAGCGCCGCCCCGAACGAGCCGGAGTGCCTGATGGACTGGCTCAACCTCTATGCGATGGCGGTGAACGAGGAGAACGCCAGCGGCGGGCGCGTGGTTACCGCGCCAACGAACGGCGCGGCGGGCATTATCCCGTCCGTGCTGCGCCACTATTGCTGCGAGGAAGGCGGTCCCGTCTTCACCAAGACACGGCGCTTCCTGCTGACGGCGGCGGGGATCGGCTTGCTCTACAAGCAGCGCGCGTCGATCTCGGGTGCGGAAATGGGATGCCAGGGCGAAGTGGGCGTGGCCTGTTCCATGGCCGCGGGCGGGCTTGCCGCGGTCTGGGGCGGAAGCCCCGGACAGGTTGCGGCGGCGGCCGAGATCGGCATGGAACACAACCTTGGCCTCACTTGCGACCCGGTGGGCGGGCTGGTGCAGATCCCGTGCATCGAACGCAACGCCATCGCCGCGGTAAAGGCGGTGAACGCCGCAAGGCTGGCGCTGCACAATTCGGAAAGTCCGCGCGTATCGCTTGACCAGGTGATCGAAACGATGCGCCAGACCGGACTGGATATGTCGACCAAGTACAAGGAAACCAGCCTTGGCGGCCTTGCGGCGAACGTGATCGCCTGTTGAACGATCCGGCCTGTCGGAACCTTTCGCATTTCCGATGCGTTGGTTTGGCAAGCGGGCGCGTGGTGCGATCCCCCCTCCCTTACTCTCCGCGCGCCCGTACTTCCCCCCGCACCTTCCACGGCGCGGCATTATCCATCACAGCGATAGCCGGTCGATTTCCGCGTCATTTCGCAAAATCGGCTCCACAAGACGCATTGGCGCGGGTTGCATCTTGCAATCGAGCGGCAAGAGGCCGAAATGGGGCCAGTTAACCGGTCCATTAA
Source organism: Novosphingobium sp. ZN18A2 (assembly GCF_036784765.1). Lineage (NCBI taxonomy): Bacteria > Pseudomonadati > Pseudomonadota > Alphaproteobacteria > Sphingomonadales > Sphingomonadaceae > Novosphingobium > Novosphingobium sp. ZN18A2. Next base: position 2,728,492 of record NZ_CP136651.1, read on the forward strand.
AACACGGAGAGATTCCCATGCGTGAGCGGCTTCAAAACTATATCGACGGCAAGTGGGTCGACAGCGAAGGCGGCAAGCGCCACGAGGTCATCAACCCCGCCACGGAAGAGGCATGCTGCGCCATCACACTCGGCACGCAGGCTGATGTGGACAAGGCCGTTGCCGCCGCGCAGCGCGCCTTCAAGACCTTCAGCAAGACCACCCGCGAAGAGCGGATCGCGCTGATGCAGCGCATTATCGAGGAATACAAGAAGCGGGTGCAGGATCTTGCCGTTTCGATGGCCGAGGAAATGGGCGCCCCGCTCAGCCTGGGCACCACCGCGCAGGCCGGGGCCGGCATCGGCGCCTTCATGGGCACGATCGAAGCGCTGAAGAATTTCGACTTCACCGAAAACCACGGCGCCTATACCGTCGCTTACGAGCCGATCGGCGTCGTCGGCATGATCACGCCGTGGAACTGGCCGCTGAACCAGATCGCGCTGAAGGTCGCCCCGGCACTGGCCGGCGGCAACACGATCGTCCTCAAGCCTTCGGAAGAGTGCCCCACCAACGCCGCGATCTTCGCGGAGATCCTTGATGCGGCGGGCGTACCGGCGGGCGTGTTCAATCTTGTCCAGGGTGACGGTCCGGGCGTCGGCCAGGCGATCAGTTCGCACCCCGGCATCGACATGGTCAGCTTCACCGGCTCTACCCGCGCGGGCATCCTCGTCGCCAAGGCGGCGGCCGATACCGTGAAGCGCGTCCACCAGGAACTGGGCGGCAAGTCGCCTAACCTCGTCCTGCCCGACGCCGACTTCGCGCAGCACCTTGCCCCCACCGCGATGGGTCCGCTGGTGAACACCGGCCAGAGCTGCATTTCGCCCACGCGCATCCTTGTCCCGCGTGAGCGCGAGGCAGAGGCCGCGCAGTTCCTTACCGCGATGTATTCGGCCACGCCGGTTGGCGACCCGATGCAGGAAGGCAACCACCTTGGCCCGGTCGTGAACAAGGCGCAGTACGACAAGATCCGCGACCTGATCCAGTCGGCGATCGACGAGGGCGCGAAGCTTGAAACCGGCGGTCCGGACCTGCCCGCGAACGTCAATCGCGGCTATTACATCCAGCCGACGGTGTTTTCGGGCGTCACCCCCGACATGCGCATCGCGCAGGAAGAAATCTTCGGCCCGGTCGCCACGGTCATGGCGTATGACAGCCTGGAAGAAGGCATCCAGATCGCCAACGACACCAGCTATGGCCTGTCGGCGGTGATTTCGGGCGATCCGGCCAAGGCGGCCGACATCGCACCGGAACTGCGCGCGGGCATGGTTGCGATCAACAACTGGGGCCCCACGCCGGGCGCGCCGTTCGGCGGCTACAAGCAGTCGGGCAACGGCCGCGAAGGCGGTCTGCACGGACTCAAGGACTTCATGGAAGTGAAGTCGATCAGCGGGCTTCCCGCCTGATCCACACCTCTTGACCGAACAAATGAAGGGGGCCTCCGCATCGCTGCGGAGGCCTCTTTCGTTTGCGCCGCGTGCACGTGGGTCGGCGCGCGCGTTTCGGGCGGAGCTATTGCAGCGGCGCGGGCGTCGCCTGCCTGGCTTGCGAGGGATTGCCCGAAACCTTTTTCACGATGTTGGTGGTGACGTGGGGAAACACGAACCGCTGGAACGATTCGTCGCCGTTGCGGTCTTTCACCAGCAGGTCCATCTCCATGATGATGGTCTGCGAATAGGCGAGGTAATCGAAGCTGTCGGCATCGTGCGACAGCAGCCAGTAATCGGCCCAATAGGCGGTCACTTCGGACTTGCGCTGTTCGAAAGGCACGTTGGTCACATGGCCCTTGTCGCCCAGCAGCGGCTCGGTCGTCACGCGCCAGTGGATGAAATAGCGCGGCTTCAGGATATCGATCCCCGCCTGCAACGGGTAATTCGGATTCAGCGTCCATGACGGCAGCGGGTTTTCGTATTCACCCGCACCGGGGTTGGCTTCGTCGCCCAGTTGCACTGCATAGGCATCGCAATAGGGAGCAGACGCCTGGTCCGCCGGCGCCGGATAGGGAACCGGCGCATCGGGCAGTTCGGGCTTTCCGCGAAAGATAAACTTGCTGCCGTGGTCGGTGAGGCTGCTGTTGAAGTGATCGCGGTCGTTCAGGTCGACGCTGCCCAGTGCCAGCACCGAATTGCCGTGCGGAACCGAAATCTGCTTTGCCACCGTCACATAGGACGGCTGACGCAGGACCGGACCGGGGTAGGCGTCGGGACCATAGGGGCCGACAAGCTGCTGCGCGCTTCCGAAATGGAGCCAGGCCCCGTTTTCGACATGGATCACCTTGTCCTTGTCCGGACCGTCGGCAACGAACACAAGCTGGTCATAGAACACGGCGTGGGACGTTTGCGTATAGGTGCCGCCCCTGTTCGGCGCGCCGGCGACGACCGCCAGTGCCCCGGTGTCGATATGCTCGGCCGGGTCGGCGGTCATAATGCTTCCGTTGAAGCGGATGATTTCGTTGAAACTGAAGTTCTTCAGGATGAAGCCGCCATACTGGCTGCCGGCCGGGCGGCTCGGCTGCGTTTCCACTTGCGGCAGGGGCATCACGTTGAAAGACGGCGGCCTGCCGTCGACAAGAAGGTCTGGATCGTTCTTCCATGTGCCGATCAGGCGGCACTGGAATTCGGAAAGGGATCCGGCGTCAATCGCATATGGCATAGCGCGCTCCTCAGCAGTTCGGACGATTGCCGATGCGACCCGCCATGCAAATCAGGTTTGATTTGTTGAATTGATAAAATTTTTGAACTCTACTTCATCCTCCCGGCAATCTGGCGGGGACGTTCTTCGTTATATTTCGAGGAGTCAACCCGCAATTACGCACGGTTAACTGGGTTATATATATTTTGTATTTGCGTTTTCACGAATACAAGAGCAATACTTTTCATTAATTCAGGCGGCTATACCGGAATTGGTCAGTCGACCGGACGCCGCCAGGCGCGCTTGCGTTAGGAAAGACAGCGCGAACGCATACGTGCCGGCGCGACAACGGGCACGCGCGACTCGCCCGCCTGCGCGCAACCGGCCAGCCTAGTAATCCTTGCTCGCCTTCACGTTGACCGAGTTGTCGCCGATCGTCGAAAGCGTGGACAGCAGCGAAAGCCAGCGGGTGAAACGGAATTCGACCGACGTGGCGGAATAGCCCTGCCCGTCCGTCACCAGTTCCACATAGAACTTCTGGCCGATGTACTTGCCCACTGCGATGGCGGTGCCGCGATTGATCGTGGGATCGGCGCCAACGATGCGCAGGCGATCCAGCCCGATGGCGCTGCGCAGCTTGTTGATCGGGTCTAGCCCGCCGCCGCCGCGAAGCGATGCCAGCGCCGCGGCAAGCTGGACCGCTTCGGGCGCGGAAATGTTGGTGATCGACGTTCCGAACAACAGGCGGCTCAGCAGTTCGTCTTCCGGCAGGGCCGGGGTGGAACTGAACGAGATGACCGGTTTCAGCGCGGAGCCGGTGATGTTGATCGTCGCGGTCACGCCGTTCGCATCGCCCGTCGCCACGATATCGAGCTGCGGATCGGGCGGCGATGCGCCGAAGAACCGGATGCGCCCCTTCGTCAGTTCGAAGGTCTTCCCCGCGAACTGGTAATCGCCGCGTACAAGATCGGCCTGCCCGGTAATGCGCGGTTCGGCCGTGGTACCGCGCAGCTTCACGTCCGCGCTCCAGTCGCTGGTAAGGCCCAGCCCGCGCACGTCCACCTGGTCCGGCGCCGAAGCGTCAATCATGTAGTGCCACGTGCCCGACGCGGCGCGCGGCGGCGCGATATCGGCGGGGCGGTTGACTTCCGTGGTCTTCAATTCGGGAACGGCTTCGGCCCCCGCCGCCTGTCCAAGCGCCCAGTTGGCCCGTTCTATGCGCAGGCGCCCGGCGATTGTTCCGCCCGCGTTGGTGCCGTCGCTGACGATGCGCAGCGGGCCGGAAACGGTTGCGCCCAGCCCGTCACGCTTCAGCAATTGCGCGTTCGCCGCGGCAATCCGCAAGTCCAGCTTCGCGCCCTTGGTCAGCAGGTCCGACAGGTCCACCGTGCCGCTGCCCGAAACGCTGCCGCCATTCGGCGTCTTGCCCGCGAAGCGCGCCAGCGAAAGACGCGCACCGTTGAAGGTGCCGCTCAGTTGCACGCCGGAAAGATCGGTGCCGGTCAGCGCGCTTTGCACTTCAAGGTCCGTGCTGGCGACGTTCCCGCGAAATTCCGGCTCGTCGATCGTGCCTGAAACGTCTGCGGTGGCGGAAACGGTGCCTGTCATGTCGAACACTTCAACCGCGGCGAGCCGCCAAAGCGCGTCCGCCGGCCCCTTGTAGCGCGCCTTCGCGGCAAGGCGTCCGGCACGCAGCCGGGCCATCAGGCCGGTGCCCGCCGGCATACCCGAAACCACCATCTGCACGCGGCCGCGCGTCGTGCCGTCTTCATCCACCACCGCCTTGGCCTGAAGGCTGGACGGGTCGAGCCGCGCCACCAGTGCCAGGTTTATCGGACGCGAGGTGAACACAAGGCCCGAACGCGTCAGCCGCTTGACCATCAGCCTGGCATCGCCGGTCGGCTCTCCCGTCCCGTCGTCGCGATAGGTCACGATGCCCGATGCATTGCCGCTCAGCCCCAGGTCGGCAACGGCGATATCGGCAATCGAAAGCGGCATCCGCGCAAGCTGGAGCTTCACGTCGGTCAACCCGCCGCCGAAATGCCCCTGCGCGATCGCGATGCCGCGGCCATAGCTCACCTGCGTGGGCGAAAGGGTCCAGCCACTGTCTCCGTGCGTGATGACCGCGCGGCGCGGCATCCTTATGCGGCGCCCCGCGAAATGGCCCTGCGCCAGCGCAACGATCTTTCCGGGCGCGATATTCGCCTGCCCTTGCAGTTCGAACCGGCTGCCGCGCCGGCCGGCGATGGAAGCCGTGACCAGGCCGGACCCGTTTTCCAGTTTCGCGTTGGCGGCAAGGCGGCCGATGAAAAGCTGCCCGCTGCCCACGCCGACGGCGTGGATGGTTGCATCTACGGTGCTTTTGCCCTTGGCGAAAAGCCCGTCCACATCGATGTCCGCCTCTCCGATGGAAAGCGGCGTCGGCCCTGCGAAGCTGGCATGGTCGGCCCTGATCTTCGCCTTGACCGACTGCCCGCTGTCTTGCGGCGCAAGCGCGATCGTGCCGTCCAGCCCGCCGCCCGAAAGCGCCAGCTGGCCGCTCGCCCCGCCATCGCCCAGCACCAGACTGCCGGTAACGCCGGTTTTCCAGACTTTCAGCTGCTGGATATCCAGCCGGGTCGGCCCGCCTTTCGGCGAAAACAGGCCCAGCGTTCCATCGAACGGACCAAGCGCCGATCCGCCCTTCGCTTCGATCCTGAACCCGTCGGTTATGGGCGAAAGGGCAACGCGCACGTCTTTCAGGCCCGCGGCGGGCAACGGGCTGGCGAAGACCAGCACCGCGTTCGGCCCCTTGGCGTCCATCGCGGCTTCGACCGTGAACGGACCGTAATCGGCACTGCCGCCCTTGCCGTTCAAGGTTGTGCGCCCGTTCGCCAGCCGCTTTCCGTTGATCGCAAGGTTGAGTTTCTTCGAAGACAGGCGCGTATCGCGGAACAGGATCGGCAACCCGCCGCCAAGGCTCAGCTTGCTGTGGAAGCGCACGTTGCCGCCGGTCAGGTTGGCCAGTGTGGCGTTATCGATCCGCGGCATGGACCCGTTGACGCTTGCCCCAAGCGCCCACGGCTGCCTCGCGCCCACGCTGAACAGCACCATCGCATCGGCATTCACCGCGCCGAGGTTGGGCAAGGCAAAGCCGCGCGCGGTTACCGGCCCGGCAAGCGCATAGCCCCCCTTCGCCACGTTGCCGCGCAGCGTCATCCTTGCGGCCAGCCCGTTGAAGTCGGCAGCGATGCGCTGCGAATGCAGCTCGTTACCCTTCAGCGTGACGGTGCCCGTGATCTTCCCGCCGGAAAGCCGCCGGTCCAGTTCGGCATTGCCCGCCACGATGCGCCGCGCCGTGAGGTTGAGCGGCAACGACCATGCATCGCCGCCGCGCGACAGGACGCCTTGCTGGCGCAGCCCTTCCGCTTCGAACGACCCGGCCTTCAGCCGCGCGACCGAAAGCGTGTGTTCGATGGAAATGTCGTCAAACGCGCCGTTCGCCTTCGCCGTCAGGCGCACGCCGGAAAGGCCGGGCGAGGACAGCACCTGCGCGGGCCGGGTCAGCACCGCGTTGACGGAGAAATCCTTCGCGCGGTTCCTTGCAAGGTCCAGCTTGCCGGACGTGCTCGCGCGGAACGCGTCGCCCTGCACGAATGTATGCCCTGCAAAAACCTCGCTCGCGAATGTTCCGCGCCAGACCAGCGACACCGTCTTGCCCGTCGCCGCGCGCGCAGTCCCGGTCAGCAGCCCGTAGGGATGGACCTGCCCCGCCAGCAGGTAGTTGCCCGACCGGTTGTCCAGCCGCAGCGCGGCCAGTTCCCTGCCGTCCTGCCGTGCATAGGCAAAGCCCTTCCAGTCGTTCCAACTGCCCTTGCCGCGCACCAGCGCGGAGATCGCGCTGTCTGCCCCGGCAAGCGAGGCCAGCAAGCCGCCCTTGGGCGCGTTGTAATCCAGCGCGAGATCGAACTTGCCCTTGTCCGGCTCTGAATCGAGGTGGAGGACAAAGCGATCCTTGCCGCCAAGCCGGCTGTTCACGTCGGCAATGGCGTGGCCACCGCGAATGTCGGCGCGCGCGGTAAGGTCAACGCGCCGCCGCTCTCCCATCACGCCCCGGGCGACGGAAAAATCGTCGAGCACCAGCGTGCCGACGTGGATGTCGAAATTGGGAAGGATCTTGGCGTTCGGATTGGTGCTGGGGTTGAGCGCGGGGGTGCGCAACAGGTGGCCGCGGTGGGCGACGAGGCTGCGCACGTCCAGCCCGCGATTGAGCCAGGCGAGCGGCCGCCAGTCCAGCTCTGCCTGCGGGATGGTGAGGAACGGCCCCTTGGGATCGCTGATCACGATGTCGCGAAGCGTGGATGCGCCATAGAGCGACCCTTCGACGCGGCCGATCTTGATCCGCAGTCCGTTGGCGGGCGCCAGCGCCGCGATGCGGTCCACCACGAAACGGTGGCCGAGCGAGGTATCGAGCAGGAACAGCGTCGCCGCGACCAGCAGCGCGATTCCGCCGGCGACCATCATGATCGCGCGGCCCACCCGGCGCGACCAGTGCGGGCGCAGCTTCGCCGGCAGCACCGCCTCTGCCGGGGTGGTTTCGGGCGCGTCGTCCGCGCCGCCGGGGATATCGTCCTGCCCAGCCATCAGAACGCCTGCCCCAGCGCCACGTAAACGCCGATGCGGCTGTCACCCGGTTCGGGATTGAGCGGCGTGCCCACGTCGATGCGGATCGGGCCGAAGTTGGTCATATAGCGGATGCCGACGCCAGCACCGTATTTCATGCCCTTCAGCGTTGGCCACTGCCCGGTGCCGACCGTGCCGGCATCGAGGAACGGCACAACGCTGACCGCGCCGCCGACAAGGCCGGTCTTCACACGCGCTTCCAGGCTGAATTCGGTAAGCGAGGTGCCGCCGGTGGGATCGCCCTGCGAATCGCGCGGGCCGACCTTCTGGTAACCGTAACCGCGCACCGATCCCGCGCCGCCCGCATAGAACCGCCGCGACGGTGCGATGTAATCGGTGTTTGTCCCGACGATGCTGCCCAGCCTTACGCGGCCCGCCAGCACCACCCTGTCACCCGCGACCGGCTTGTATATGCTGCCATCGAACTGCGCCTTCACATATTGCGACGTGATGCCGTCCGTCTTCGAATATTCGGGCGAGGCGCGCAGCGACAGGCGATAGCCATCGGTGGGGTTGAGCAGGTCGTTACTGTAATCGAACGCGATCTGGGACGGCAGCGCGGCGATGTAATAGGTCCTGCGCCGGACATTGCCATTGGCATCGGGCGCATCGGTTTCACGCGTGGCCAGAAGCTGTATCCCGGTCGACCAGACGAACGGCTTCTGGAAGATCAGCGATTGTTGCCGCTCTATCGACGTTGTCAGCGAAAGCGTGCTGGCGCGATAGGCATTGGTCAGCACCGTCTGCGCATAAAGATCGGCATTCAGCACCTGGTCGCGGCGCAGGAAATTGTTGCGGCGGAAGGTCACGCCCGCAAGCTGCTCGTCCGTACCCGCCACACCGCGCACGCGCAGCATCCCTTCGGGCGGGAACAGGTTGCGGTTTTCCCAGCTTCCCGCGACGCGGAAGCCCTGGCCGGTGGAATAGCCGATCTGGCCCGCGATAGTGCGCGGCGGCGCCTTGGTCATGGTAACGTCCAGGTCCACCGTTCCCGGCCCGGCGCCGGTCGGTTCGGCAACCTTCTTCGGCTTGACGGTGACGGAAGAGACAAGGCCGGTGGCAAGGATCGCCTGGCGCAGGTCGGTTACGTCGGAGCGTTTGTAGATATCGCCCGGATGGAACCGCGCGATCAGTTGCAAGTGATGCGAAGACAGGAACCTGGGCAGCGCGCTGACCACCTGCCCGAACTGGAACTTGCCCTTGTTCTCGACAGGCACGGACACGTCGCCGGTCTGGGGCTTGTGGTCTATCAGCAGTTCGGGCGCGCCGACGTGCGCGAAGGCATAGCCGCTTTCGCCCAGCGCGGTATCGAGCGCGGATGCATCGTTGAGGATGGTCTGCGTTTCCAGCGGATCGCCGGTCTTCAGGCCGAACGCATCACGCAGCTTCGTATAGTCGTCGCCCGTCTGCTCAAGATCGCCCAGCGCGATCTTGCCGACCGTGTATTGCGGTCCCGGGACGATATCGAAACGCACGACCGCGTTTTCCGCGTCGCGCCGCCCGCGCCTTTGCCCGTTGGCGTTTCCGGTCGAACTTGTGCCGGGCTTACCGCCACCGTTGGTATTGCCGTTCGCCTTATCGTCACCCGACGTCTGGTTCGCCTGCGACTGGCCCTGCGCCTGCCGTTCGGGGCGCTGCACGGTCTGGTACACGGTTGCGCCGTAATATCCGTAATAGCGCATCAGCCGGTCGAGCAGCTCGGCATCCGATTTCGCCCGCCGGGCCAGCTGGGCCAGGTTGTCGTCGTTGGTATCCAGCTGGCGCAGGCTGGAAAGCGCCTCGAACCGGCTGGCCAGCTCGTCACGCTGGGGGAAGGCCGCGTCCTCGCGCGGGAAGGCAAGTTGCACCTGCGGGCCGGCATCGACGATGTAGGCGTCGGCAATCATCGATTCGCCATTGTCGCCCCCGTTATCGCCATTCGCATCGGCAAGCCCGTCCACCGCTTCGCCCGCCGCCTTGCGCGACTCGGCGATGTCGGGATCGGGCGTCAGGCGTTCGGCCTTGGGAATATCGTTTTCCACCGGCCAGGTCAGCGTCATGCCCGGCAGGTCCGGCATGGGTTCGGACGGATCGACCGCCTTTTCCGCCTGGTCCGGTTCTGGCGCGGGCTGCTTTGCCGCGTCCGTATCGCGCGCCCACGCCTGCGGATCGTCAAGCGCCGAATCGGGGATCAGTGCCTCAAGCGCCTTGTCCGTCTTGCGGTCCTGCGCGTGGAGCGCGACCGGCGAAACGGCGAGGGACAGTGCTGAGAGTAAAGCCGCAAGGCGGCTAGTCGTGGCGATAACGCCCATGCCCGCCGGGCACGCCATCCTTGTTGCCGCCTTCAAGCTCTGCCAGGTCTTCGCGGCGCGTCGCGGCGGCGCGCTTGATCGCGCCTGCCTGCTCATCGGGGGCGAAGCGCTCCCATCCGTCGCGGCCAAGCCGTTCGAG